>CANQFY010000055.1 GCA_947600025.1 uncultured Oscillospiraceae bacterium | reverse complement strand
AAGATGTTCAGCGCCTGGGTCGCCACGGTACGGGCGGAGACGTGGAACACGCTGGGCAGCAGCTCGCCGGCGATCTTATACATATTGGGGATCATCAGCAGCAGGCCCTGGGAGGCGGTGTAGGTGGTGGTCAGCGCGCCGGCGGCCAGGGAGCCGTGGACCGTGCCGGAGGCGCCGGCCTCGGACTGCATCTCCACCACTTTGACGGGATTGCCAAAGATGTTTTTGCGGCCCGCGGCGGCCCACTGGTCCACGTTGTCGGCCATGGGGCTGGAGGGGGTGATGGGGTAGATGCCAGCTACTTCCGTAAAGGCATAGCTGACGTGGGCGGCGGCGGTGTTGCCGTCCATGGTTTTGAATTTTCTAGCCAAAATGAAATACCTCCTGTAAGGATTCAAATTTGTCGTAACTATGATATCACTTTTGCGGCGATTTGTAAAGTGCGGGATGGGCAGATCCATAAAAAAATCGTGGAAACATACAAAAGAGAATTGCTTTTTTGCCACATTTCGGAAGTTAGGCGCCACTAACCGCAAAAAAAGGATTGCGTTTTTCATGAAAAAACGGTATCATGAAAACCAGGAAAAAAGAGGAGGCGGAAAAATGATTTGCAGCGTTCACACCTTCGGCGTCACAGGCATCCAGGGCATCTCCGTGACTGCGGAGTGCTATCTTTCCAACGGCCTGCCGGGGTTTGACATTGTGGGGCTGCCGGACGCGGCGGTGAAGGAGGCCCGGGAGCGGGTGCGGGCGGCGATCAAGACCAGCGGCATGACCTTTCCCACCAGCCGCATCACCGTGAATCTGGCCCCCGCCAATCTGAAAAAGGCGGGCACCCATTACGATCTGCCCATCTTGCTCTCCATTCTCTGCGCCTGCGGGGCGGTGCGCCGTCCCAAGCCGGAGTGGGCTTTCTTGGGAGAAGTGAGCCTGGACGGGAAGCTCCGGGCCGTGCCCGGGGTGCTGCCCATGGCCCTGTCCGCCAAAAGATCGGGGATCACGTCGATTTTCGTCCCGGCGGAGAACGCCGCCGAGGCGACCTTGGCCCGGGGACCGGCGGTGTACCCGGTTTCCTCCGTGAGCCAGTTGGCGGCCTTTCTTAACAAAGAAGGGGAGATTGCCGAGGAGCCCCTTTGGGTCCCCCAGCCCGAAAAGGTCCAGGGCCTGGATTTTAAGGACGTCTTAGGCCAGGAAAATGTGAAGCGGGCCCTGGAGATCGCCGCCGCCGGCGGGCACAACGTACTGCTCATCGGCCCGCCGGGTTCGGGAAAAAGCATGCTCAGCAGGCGGCTGCCCTCCATTTTGCCGGATATGACCTGGGAGGAGTCTTTGGAGGTCAGCCAGATCTACTCTGTCATGGGTCTGCTGGACGCCCAGCATCCGCTGGTGACTCGGCGGCCCTTCCGGGCGCCCCACCACACCATCTCCAACGCTGGACTGGCCGGCGGCGGTTCCAATCCTCGGCCGGGGGAGATCTCCCTGGCCCACCAGGGGGTGCTGTTTTTGGACGAGCTGCCGGAATTTCACCGGGACACCCTGGATCTGATGCGCCAGCCCTTGGAGGACGGGGCGGTGACCATCTCCCGGATCCACGGCTCCGTGACCTACCCGGCGGAGCTGATGCTGGTGTGCGCCATGAACCCCTGCAAATGCGGCTGGTACGGGGACCCCTCAGGCCGCTGCACCTGCTCGCCACAGTCGGTGCAGAGCTATCGGGGCCGGATCTCTGGGCCCCTGCTGGACCGGATCGACATTGTGGTGGAGGTGCCGGCGGTCCACTTTGAAGACCTGCGCACCCGGGCGGAGGCGGAGCCCTCCGCCGCCATCAAGGCCCGGGTGGACGCCGCCCGGCAGCGGCAGCACCGCCGGTTCGCGCCCCGGGGACGGATGTGCAACGCCCGGATGGGGCCGGAGGAGCTGCGGAAGTTCTGCCTCCTGTCCCCGGAGGGCACCGAGCTGATGCGCCAGGCCTACGAGGCCCTGGGCCTCACCGCCCGGAGCTATGACCGGATCGTGCGGGTGGCCCGGACCATCGCGGACCTGGAGGAGAGTCCGGAAATTTTGCCCCAGCACATTGCCGAGGCCATCGGCTATCGAATGGTGAACCTGGGCGTTTAAAAAGGAGCGGCTATGAAAGAGATTTTTTTGATGAAGCTGGGCGAGGTGGTCCTGAAGGGCGCCAACAAGCGCCAGTTTGAAAACCGCCTGCGGCAGAATGTCCGGCGGCGGGTGAAAAAATACGGCAATTTCGACGTCTATCTCATGCAGTCCACAGTCTACGTGGAGCCTATGGACGAGGATGCGGACCTGGACGGGGCCTGGGAGGCCCTGGGCACGGTGTTCGGCACGGTGAGCCTGTGCCGCTGCCGCCCCTGCGAAAAGAATCTGGACGCCATTTTTCAGGCGGTGGAGACCTACCTGGGGGAGGAGCTGGATCTATCCGCCTCCTTCAAGGTGGAGTCCAAGCGGTCGGACAAGTCCTTCCCGCTGACCTCCATCCAGATCTCCCAGGAGATCGGCGGCCGGCTGGCGGAGGCCCATCCGAATTGCCGGGTGGACGTCCACAGCCCGGAGTACACGGTGTATGTGGAGATCCGGGATTTGGCTGCCTATGTCCACGGCCCCGCGGCCCTCGGCGCCGGGGGCCTGCCCACCGGGGTGGGGGGCCGAGCCATGTGTCTGCTCTCCGGAGGCATTGATTCCCCCGTGGCGGCCTATATGATGGCCAAGCGGGGCATGGAGGTGGAGGCGGTCCACTTCTTCTCCTATCCCTATACCTCCCAGCTGGCCAAGGACAAGGTCCTGGAGCTGGCCCGGCTGGTCAGCAGGTTTTGCGGACGGATGACGGTGAACATCGTGGGCTTTACCGAGATCCAGGAGGCCATCCGGGATTACTGCCCGGAGGAATACTTCACCCTGATCATGCGCCGGTTCATGATGGAGATTGCCCAGGAGCTGGCCCGGCGGGACGGCTGCGAGGCCCTGATCACCGGTGAGAACCTGGGCCAGGTGGCCAGCCAGACCGTGGAGGCCATGGCGGTGACCGGGGAGCGGGTGGAGCTGCCTATTTTCATGCCCCTGGTGGGCATGGACAAGGAGGAGATCGTGACCCGGGCCCGGCGGATCGGGACCCTGGAGACCTCCATTTTGCCCTACGAGGACTGCTGCACGGTCTTTACCCCCAAGCATCCCCGGACCAAGCCCACCCTGGGCCAGGTGCGGAAGGCAGAAGCGGCCCTGGATCGGCCCGCCCTGATCAAGCGGGCCCTGGAGTCGGTGGAGAAGGTGACGGTGCGCTATGACGAAGACGAAGCGCTGCTCTGATCTGCTTGCCGCCCTGGCGGGGAAGACCCTGGCCACGGCGGAGAGCTGCACCGGCGGCGGCATCGGCCAGGCCCTCACCGCTGTTCCCGGCAGCTCCAAGGTCTACAAGGGCGGGATCATAAGTTATGTAAATCAAGTAAAACAGGAGCTGCTCCATGTTCCCGCCGTCTTGCTGGAGACGGAGGGGGCGGTCTCTCCCCAGGTGGCCTTGGCCATGGCCCAGGGGGCACGGGAAGCGCTCCGGGCGGATATGGCCCTGTCCGTTACGGGCCTGGCCGGCCCCGACGGGGACGAGTACGGCCACCCGGTGGGAACGGTGTTTATCGGCTGCGCCGACTGGAACGGCGCGGCGGTTTGGGAGCGCCACTTTTCCGGTGACCGGGAACAGGTGCGGGAGCAGACCATCCTGGCGGCGCTGGAGCTGGGCCTGGTACGGGCGGGTGACTAAAGATGTACCGCATTTTCATTGTGGAGGACGACCCGGGCATCGCCCAGGCCATCGAGGACCAGGCCCGGCTGTGGGACCTGGATACCCGCCGGGTCTCGGACTTCCGGAATGTGATGGGGGAATTCTCGGCCTATGATCCCCACCTGGTGCTGCTGGACATCGGCCTGCCCTTTTACGACGGGTATCACTGGTGCGGCCAAATTCGACAGGTTTCCAAGGTGCCCATTCTGTTCCTGTCCTCCGCGTCGGACAATATGAACATCGTCATGGCCATGAATCTGGGGGCCGACGATTTTATCGCCAAGCCCTTCCACATCAGCGTCCTCATGGCCAAGCTCCAGGCGCTTCTGCGCCGGGCCTACGCCTTTGGGGCGGCCATGCCGGTATTGGAACACCGGGGGGCCCTGCTGAACACCGGGGACGGAACCCTGGTCTATGAAAACCGGACGATCCAGCTGACCAAGAACGAGTTCAAGATCCTCCTGACTCTGATGGAGAACCGGGGCCGGACGGTGAGCCGGGAGAAGCTGATGGAGCGCCTCTGGGCAACGGACAGCTTCGTGGATGAGAACACCCTGACGGTGAATGTGAACCGGCTGCGGAAAAAGCTGGACACCGCCGGGCTGGAAAACTTTATCCTGACCAAATTCGGCCAGGGCTATCTGATCGACTGAAAAATGGACTTTTTTCTTCGCTATCTTCGGAAAAAAGCGGGCATGATCGGCTTTTTCCTGCTCTGTATGGGCGTTTTTCTGCTGGTCTTCGCCCTGTACCGGCTGCCGCTGACGGCGGTGGCCTACCCGGCGGGGCTGTGCCTGCTGCTGGGCGGAGGCTTTTTGGCGGCGGACTACCGCCGGACCCTCCGGCGGCACCGGAGCCTGACCGCTTTGGCGCGGCTGCCGGAGGAGCTGATGGAGGACCTGCCCCCGGCGGCGGGCCCACTGGAGGAGGACTATCAGGCCCTTCTTCAAGTTCTGCGGGACCAGCTTGCCCAGCTTCGCTCCGCCGCCCAGACCAGTGCGGCGGATATGAAGATGTACTGCACCCTCTGGGTCCACCAGATCAAGACCCCCATTGCCGCCATGCACCTGCGGCTGCAAAGCGAGGACACGGATCTGTCCCGCCAGCTCACGGAGGAGCTGCTGCGGGTGGAGCAGTATGTGGACATGGTGCTGGCCTACTTCCGGCTGGAGACCGGCAGCGGGGATTATGTCTTCGGGGAATACGACCTGGACGGCATCCTCCGGGCTGCCATCCGCCGGTTTGCGCCCCAGTTTATCCGCAAGAAGATCCGGCTGGACTATGAACCCATCCACCAAAAGGTCCTGACGGATGAAAAGTGGCTGTGCTTTGTGGTGGAGCAGCTCCTGTCCAACGCCCTGAAATACACCCCCGCCGGCAGCATCTCCATCACCATGGAGGAGCCCATGACCCTCTGCGTCCGGGATACGGGCATCGGCATCGCCCCGGAGGATCTGCCCCGGGTTTTTGAGATGGGCTACACCGGCTTTAACGGCCGCACCGACAAGCGGGCCAGCGGCATTGGCCTCTACCTCTGCCGCAGGATCTGCGGGAACCTGGGCCACGGCATCACCGCCGAATCGGAGCCGGGGAAGGGAACCGTGATTCGCCTCCGCCTGGACCGGGAGCGGTTCAACGGGGAGTAAATGTGACAATTTTGTTCGTTTGACCGGGGAAAATGTAAGGCGAATCCATGGCCTTGCGGTTCCCCGGTCTGTTACAATAGCGCCATCAAAGGAGGTTGACTTATGCGCATTTTGGAAGTGGAGAATCTGAAAAAAGTCTATACCACCCGCTTGGGCGCGCAAAAGGTGGAGGCCCTGACCAATGTGTCCTTCTGCGTGGAGGAGGGGGAGTTCGTAGCCATCATGGGCGAGTCCGGCAGCGGCAAGACCACCCTTTTGAACATTCTGGCAGCGCTGGACAGTCCCACCGCCGGGGCGGTGTACCTGGACGGCAGGAACCTAAGCAAGATCGGCCAGGGGGCCATGGCGGCCTTCCGCCGGGACAATCTGGGCTTTGTGTTCCAGGAGTTCAATCTGCTGGACACCTTCACCGTGGAGGACAATATCTACCTGCCCCTGGTTCTGGCCTCCCGGCCCTACTGGGAGATGCGGGACCGGCTGACGCCTCTGGCGGAAAAGCTGGGGATTGGGGAGCTGCTGAAAAAGTACCCCTATGAGATCTCCGGCGGCCAGAAGCAGCGGGCCGCCGTGGCCCGGGCCCTGATCACCCGTCCCCGGTTGCTGCTGGCGGACGAGCCCACCGGGGCCCTGGATTCCAAGGCTACCGACGAGCTGCTGCGCCTCTTCGCCCAGATCAACGAGGAAGGGCAGACGGTGCTGATGGTGACCCACTCCGTCAAGGCCGCCAGCCACGCCGGGCGGGTGCTGTTCATCAAGGACGGCCAGGTGTTCCACCAGCTCTACCGGGGCGGCTGCACCGACCAGGAGTTTTACCAGCGGATCACGGACGCCCTCACTGCCTTGGCCACAGGGAGGGAGGAGCAATGAAAAGGCTGCTGTTTTACCCCCGCCTGGCCTGGAGTGGGATCCGGAAAAACGGGCGGCTGTACGGCCCGTATCTGCTGGCGGGCATGGGGACCGTGGCCATGAACTACATCGTCGGGGCCCTGACGGTGGACGAGGTCCTGTCCTCCACCGCCGGCGGCAGCAGGGCCCAGCAGTTTCTGGGCCTGGGCGTCTTCATTATGCTGCTGTTTTCCGCCCTGTTTTTGTTCTACTCCAATTCCTTCATCCTCCGCCGGCGGATGAAAGAATATGGGCTCTATAATGTCCTGGGCATGGGCAAGGGCCATGTGGGCGTCACCATGTTCTTTGAGACGCTGACGGTGTATTTCCTCTGCCTGCTGGGAGGCGTGCTCTTGGGGGCGGCGCTGTTCAAGCTGGCCCAGGCGGGGCTGCTGGCGGTGGTCCACGAGGGGCCTGATTTCCGGCTGACCTTCGATTTTGACGTTGCCTGGTATACGGCTAAGGCCTTTGGGGTCATTTTTCTCCTGATTTTCCTGGTGAATTTGTTCCGGGTGCGGCTCACGAACCCCGTGACCCTGCTCCGGGGGGAGAACGCGGGGGAGAAGCCCCCCAAGGCCAACTGGGTTCTGGCGGTGCTGGGCCTGATCCTGCTGTGCTTTGCCTATTACCTGGCGGTGACCCTGCGGCAGCCGTTGGAAGTGATGGTATGGTTCTTTATCGCGGTGGCGCTGGTGATCCTGGCCACATACCTGCTGTTCATTTCCGGGTCTGTGGCGCTGTGCCGGGGCCTGCAAAGAAACACCCGGTACTATTATCGGAAGGACCATTTCGTTTCCGTGGCCTCCATGGTCTACCGGATGCGCCGCAACGGGGCGGGTCTGGCCTCTATCTGCATCCTGTGTACCATGGTGCTGGTGATGCTCTCCAGCACCAGCTGCCTCTACGTCGGGACGGAGGACAGCCTTTTGGCCCGCTATCCTCGGCAGATCAATATCAGCGTGGCCTTTGAGGGCTACGCCGATCTGGAGAATGCCGACTTGGACACGGTCCGGCGCCGGATCGGAGAGCTGGGCGACAGCTACGGATTTCAGCCGGAAAACGTGGTGGATTACACCCAGGTTTCCTTCTCCGGCCTGCTGGAGCAGGGCCGGGTAGCGGAAAACTATGAGGAATATGAGGGCGTCTCCGTGGACTATGGGAAGCTCTTTACCTTTTACGTCCTCTCTCTGGACACCTACAACCGTCTGACCGGCCAGGAGGCGGCGCTGGCGGAGGACGAGCTGCTGGTCTACGCCCTGCGCGGGGCGTACCCGGACGACACCTTCGCCCTGGAGGACGGGCCAGCGTACCGTGTCCGGCGGATCGATGAGTTTTCCGCGGTGAACGGGGAGGCGGCTGTGGACGTGGTCAACAGCTTCTATCTGGTGACCGCCGATGTGGAGCGGCTCCTGGCCCCCATTGAGGACTTCCGGGATTCCAGCGGCGGGCACACCTACAACCCCTTCTGGTGCTATCGGTTCGACACCGGCGCCGGGCCGGAGACCCAGATGGATCTGATTGGCCGGCTGGACAGTCTGCTCACCGCCGGGCTCTTTGAAACCGGCGGACGGGAGGGAACAGCCCTTACCCGTGACCAATTCCCCTACGACTATATTCAGACGGAGAGCCGGGAGGGCAACCGCCAGGACTTTTACGCCACCTTCGGCGGGCTGCTCTATCTGGGGATCTTGCTAAGCATCGTCTTCCTGGCGGCCACGGTACTGATCCTCTACTACAAGCAGATCTCCGAGGGCTATGAGGATCAGGCCCGCTTTGGCGTGATGCAAAAGGTGGGCATGACGCCCCAGGACATCCGCCATAGCGTCGATTCCCAGGTCCGCACGGTCTTCTTCCTGCCCCTGGCCGCCACGGTGCTGCATCTGTGCTTCGCCTTTCCTCTGATCTACCGGCTGCTGATATTGTTCAACCTGGACAATCTGCCGCTGCTGCTGGCGGTGAACGGGGTGTGTATCCTGATCTTTGGGGTATTCTACCTGCTGGTCTACCGGCTGACCTCCAACGCCTACTACCAAATCGTCAGCAATACGAAAGCCTAAGAAATTTTCCCCCTTTGGTGTATCCAGCAGGACACACCGAAGGGGGAAAAACCATATTTAGGCCGGAAAAGCTCATGGAATCAGGGAAAAAACGGTAAAGTATACTTTTTGGTCATGTCTAAAAAAGTCAAAAATTGGTATTTACAAATCACATTTTATATGATACAATCCTTTGCGGACAGGGTCCGAGTGCGTTACGAAAAAGTATACTTTTTGCGAATTCCCGCTGTTTGCGGCTGTTTTCTGCGAAAAAAGCAAGTGTTTCTGCCTGGACGCTGTCGTTTTTTTGATGGTTTGTATGATTTTTTAACTTTTTTATAATCATACTCAGGAAAGGCGGTTTCACAGAGAATGGGAAATACCAACATTTTTGTTCGGGCCAGACGTTGGGCGAAGTTTTTGTACCAGTACATCGGGGAACGGATGCACGGGCTGGATTTCAGTATGCTTTATGTGGGTGAACTCCAGAGAAACGTGGCCGCGTTCCACGGTTACAGCATGACGGACGCGGACGACATGAAGCGGATGCTGAAGGAGCTGCCCATTGACCCGAGCCAGTCCGCCTTTGTGGATCTGGGCTGTGGCAAGGGTATGTGCATGAAATGCGCGGTGGAGTGCGGCTTTAAGAAGGTCGCCGGCGTGGACCTGGACCCCCATCTTCTGGAGATTGCCAAGAACAATATGAAGAAGCTCCATATGGATGTGGACTGCATCTATTCCAATGTGTTGGATTTTGACCATTACGCGGACTATGATGTCTTCTATCTGTTCAATCCCTTTGGAAAGCAGATCACCGAGCAGGTGGCGCTGAAGATCATCGAAAGCCAGCAGGAGCGGAACCGGGATATCTGGATAGTCTATTACCATGCCAAATTCGCGGAGGCCTTCGACAACACCGGATATATCTTCCAGAAGGAGACTCACGATCAGATGCGGGACTGGACCACGCGGTATTACCTGTATCCCAAGAAGTAAGCCCGCTTTGCAAGAAGAGAGCCTAAGAGTATAGGTATTTGCTAATTAATTTAAGTATGGTACAATCTTCTGTAGCACCATTTTTTGCATATTTTAATCATCCTCAGAAAGGTCGCTTCATAGAAAATGGGAAATAACAGTTTCTTTGTTAAGACCAAGCGCTGGGCGAAGTTTTTGTATCAGTACATCGGGGAACGGCTGCATGGGTTGGATTTTAGCATGGTTTATTTGGGTGAGCTCCAGAAAAACAACGACGCGTTCCACTACTACAGCATGACGGATGTGGACGACATGAAGCGGATGCTGAAGGAGCTGCCTATCGACCCGGGCCAGTCCGCCTTTTTGGACCTGGGCTGCGGCAAGGGCATGTGCCTGAAATGCGCCGTGGAGTGCGGCTTTAAGAAGGTCGCCGGCGTGGACCTGGACCCCCATCTTCTGGAGATCGCCAGGAACAATATGAAAAAGCTGCACATGGATGTGGACTGCATTTATTCCAACGCGGCGGAATTTGAGCATTACGCGGATTATGACGTTTTCTATCTGTTTAACCCCTTCGGGAAGCAGATCACCGAGCAGGTAGCCCGGAAGATCATCGAAAGCCAGAAGGAGCGGAACCGGGATATCTGGGTAGTCTATTACAATGCCAGATGCGCCGAGGCCTTCGACAGCACCGGATATCTTTTCCAGAAGGAGACCCACGATCAGATGCGGGATTTGACCACGCGGTATTACCTGTATCCCAAGAAGTGAGCCCGCTTTGCAAGAAGAGAGCCTAAGAGCCTGAAAAGAATCGCGCAGCGTCCCCTCCCGGGTATCCGCCCGGGAAGGGGCGCTTTCTCATTGGCAGGCGTGGCGCCCTGGCCGGACTTAAACCGGCGGCCTGCTGATATTGACCAATCATTACATTTTATTTTTGATGGAATTATATTGCGCTGGCTTGCCATTTTCCGTGCGTTCGACTATAATATACTCATATCTCACTTAAGGCTTACGCCGAGGCGTTGATTGACCGCCTTATCACTTGCTGATCTTTACGGGAAAGGAAGTTTGGGCGATGGATTCGAAAGCGCTGATTTCCTGGCTCAGGGGCAAAAAACCCGGCGAGGCTGTTCCAACGCCAACGCCGGAGACGGACAGAATGGCGCGGGCGCGGGCGGATGCCCGGCTGGAGCTGGCGCGATATAACAGCCTCCCCCGGAGCGGCCATGGGCGCATGGAGGAATACCTGCGGCATATGGCCGAGCTCGACTGGATGGTTAAGGCAATGCTGGCCTACGACCTGCCCTCCCACTGGGGGAATCATTTGATCGCCAGTGTGGATTCTTCCAGCAAACGGGCCAAAAAGCTGTTCGGCTACTGGGGCTTCACGGGGGAAAACGTGTCTCTGGAGCAGCTCGATAAATATGACCGGGCCTCTGAGCAGACGCTTCGTCCCCATGCCCGAGAGCTCTGGGAGCAGTACCGGACGGAGCAAAAGACTGTCCGGGAGATCTTGGCCCAATGCGAGGCGGAGGACGAGGCGGAGGCGGCCTTTTGGAAGCATTGCGGAACGCTGCCGGAGCAGGTTCGGGATTACTTGGTCTATGAGCTTGCCAGGCAGGACCCGCCCCATGGGCACGGTGTTTTCCATGGTTTCATGGAAATGGGTTCCAAGGGCGTATTCTGGTACAGCAGCTGGGCAAGAACGAAAAACGGAGTTGGTCCGGCCTTCGGCATTTGCCCCGGGTGCTTCGCCGGGCGGGATCCGCTGCTGTTCTATGCCCTCGGCGAGGTCCCTGCGGGCCTACCATTGAAAGAACTTGGGGAAAAAGAGCCGCCTGACTGGTTCACGCAAGCGTATCAGATCATTCAGGACTGTTCCAGCGGCATCCGGATGGAGGACCTGCGGGGTGGAGTGTTTCTGTTCCGGCTGGACAAAAAGAACATCCGCAGGATGGATATCTTCTACGGCCTGCGGTTTGGTGATGAGCATCCGGACTATGTGTTCACCTGGCCGGGCGCAGGGGAGTTTTGGTGTACGCTTGGAGAGGTGGTAGACGGCAAGCTGGTCCCCCTGTACCTGGACGATTTTTGCATGAAATAATGATAGAAGGGAAGTGCCGTATCTATGGCGAACATTTTCAAGAAGCGTTCTTCCGAAGCGCCCGAGGAGCGGGAGGGGTCCCGGCATTCCTGGCGGGGCGATATGATCCCCCGGGAGACCGGCCCGGGGCAAACTGTTAAGCGCTCCGGCGGCGGCGGTTGCAATTTCTGCCCCACCGTTCGTCTGGAATGGGTCAGCCGGGAGACGGATGCCAATGGAAAACCATTGCGCGTGCGCGCCCCCAAGGGCCTCACCTCCACCATGCCCGAGGTGGGTTTTACCGCCGCGGGAAAGCTGTATGCCAGCCGGGCCATGCTTACCTTCCGGGAGGTCAAAAATAGTCCCTGGGCCAAAGACGTGTATGGGCGGGACGTTCTG
>CANQFY010000054.1 GCA_947600025.1 uncultured Oscillospiraceae bacterium | reverse complement strand
TTTTTGCCGTCTTGCGATCCACCTTCCCATCTTCTCTTTTTTTATTTTCCCTCTTGACATCTAATAGTTAGTCTTTCCTTTTTTCCATCATACCATCTTTTTGCCCGAAACACAAGGGGTGGAAATTGACATTGCCCGGGAAATGCTTTATAATGAGTGCCAAGGAGGCGAGGGATATGCAAATCATCGACGACCGCCGCGCGCTTCATCAGATCCCGGAGCTGGATCGGGAGCTGCCCGGCACCATGGCCTATTTGCGGAAGGGCTTGGAAGGGCTCTCCTGCCGGGTGTTTTCCCCCATGGAGGGTGCGCTGTGCGCCTGGTTCGACTTTGGGCAGGATCGCGCCATTGCCTTTCGGGCGGACGCCGACGCCCTGCCCATCCATGAGCAGACGGGGCTGCGCTTCGCGTCCCGGTATCCCGGCAAGATGCACGCCTGCGGCCACGACGGGCACATGGCGATCCTGCTGGAGCTGGCCCGGAGGCTGGACAAAAAAACCGCCATGCCCCGGAACATCCTGCTGGTGTTCCAGCCGGCGGAGGAGACCACCGGCGGGGCCAAGGACCTGTGCGCTACCGGATTGTTCAAGCAGTACCGTGTGGAGGCGATCTTCGCCCTGCACCTGTGGCCCGGCCTGGAGGCCGGAACCGTGGCCAGCCGGAAAAACGAGATGATGAGCCGCTCCTGCGAGGTGAAGGTGGACATCATCGGCCGGCCCGCCCACATTGCCAAGGCGGAGGAAGGGATCGACGCCATGGCCGCCGGGGTGGAATTCTACCGCCGGGTCATGGCCATGGAAGGCGCACTGCCCAAGAATATCTACCGGGTGCTGAAATTTGGGAAGATGGAGAGCGGCACGGTGTGCAACGTGATCTCCGGCCACACCCGGCTGGAAGGGAGCCTGCGGGTCTTCCAGGACGACGTCTTTTACAGTATGCGGGCAGGCATCGTCTCCGCCGGCAAAGAGGTGGAGCGGAGCTACGGCTGCACCGTGAATATCTACATGAACGACGGCTATCCCGCCATCATGAACCCTCCGGCGCTGTACGACCGGGTGCGGAAGGTGGTGGACTTCTCCGAGCTGGCGGCCCCCAGCATGATCACTGAGGATTTCTCCTGGTATCAGAAGTCTCTTCCGGGACTGTTCTTCTTCCTGGGGGTGGGGGACGTGCCCGCCCTGCACTCGGACAACTTTGATTTTGACGAGTCGGTCCTCATCAAGGGCGTGGAATTTTTCGAGGCCCTGGCGGAGGGGTTCCAATGATCTCCCAAAGTCTGCGGATGGCCCAGCTGGTCCCCAGCGGCATCCGGGCCTTTACCGCCCTGGCAAAAACGGTCCCGGGATGTATCGAGCTGACCCTGGGGGAGCCGGAATTCGACACGCCCCAGCCCATCAAGGACGCCGCCTGGGCCGCCCTCCAAGCCGGGCAGACCCACTACGCCCCCAATCAGGGGCTTCCGGCGCTGCGAGCGGCGGTGGCCGCCTTCGAGACGGAGCGGGGCTTCCCCTGCACGGAAAAGCAGGTGCTGATCACCGCCGGGGCAACGGGGGCCCTGTTCACCGCGTTTCTGGGGACCCTGGGGCCGGGGGACGAGGCGCTCATCCCCACCCCCGCCTTCCCCCTCTATGAGACCCTGGCCCATTTGGCCCAGGCGACTCCGGTATTTTTGCCCACCGAAAAATGGGGCTATCAGCTCCCCGCCGAGGCGCTACAAAAGGCCGTCACCCCCAGGACCCGGGCCATCGTTCTCAACAGCCCCAACAATCCCACCGGGGTAATCTACACCCAGGAGACGCTGGCGGCGGTAAAAAAAGCGGTGCTGGGGAGGCCCATCACCCTGATCTGCGACAATGTGTACGCCCCCCTCACCCCCAACGCGCCGGATCTGACCCTGGATCCGGAGCTGGCGGGGCAGATCCTGCTGTGCCAGAGCTTTTCCAAACCCTACGCCATGACCGGCTGGCGGGTGGGCTATCTCATCGGGCCGGAGGATATTATCGCCCGGCTGGTGCTGCTGGGAGCGGCGGCGGTGGCAAGCGTGCCCACCTTTTTGCAGACCGCCTGCGTCACCGCCCTGACTCTGTCCCCCGCCCACATGGCGGTGGAATATGCCCGGCGGCGGGAATATGTCTGCCGCCGGCTCCGGGAAATGGGGCTGTCCTTCCCTGAGCCGGAAGGCGGCTTCTACGTCTTTCCGGATATTGCCTGGTTCGGCCTGTCTTCGGACGCGTTTTGCCGCCGGATGATTCGGGAAGCTGCGGTGGCGGCGGTACCCGGCAGCTGCTTTGGCGGCGAGGGGCGCATCCGGATCTCCTACTGCTGTGACGATGCCCAGCTGGCGCTGGGCTTAGACCGGCTGGAGGCATTCTTGAAAACACTGTGAGCGGGACCCTGGGGGTCCCGCTCCGTTTTTTTGGGAAACACAAGATGCGCCTTACAGTCCCGCCGTGGTCCCCGGCGCGGTAGTCCCAGGGGCTGTGGTCCCCGGATCGGCGCCGCCTGGGCCGGTGGCCGACGGCGCGGAACCGTCGGTACCGGTAGCGGTACCGTCGGTAGGCTCCTCGGTGGGCTCCGAAGGGTTGGGCTGGTTGGGCACGTTCCGCAGGGTGTAGAAAAACACGTTGTCCCGGGCGGGGGTCAGCCCCGTCATCAGGCCTCGGGTGGCGTAGATGGCATAGCTGCGGAACAGAATGGGGATCAGCCTGCCCTCGTTCATGATCTTCTGGTGCAGATTGTAGTAATTACCTCGGTTTGCCAGGGCCTCCAGGCACAGACTGTAAGTCGCCAAATCGTCCATGGCCCCGTAGCTCAGGGTGCCGGTGACGTAGAAAAAGGCGGACAGGTCCATATTGGGGGACAGCTTGGTCTGGGACAGGTACAGCTCGTAATCCCGCTCCACCAGCCGGGTCAGAAAGTTAGCGCTGCTGCACTCCACGATCTCCACCACCAGGCCCCCGGCGGTCAGCATTTCGGCAATGGCCTTTGCCACCCGGAGGCGGAGGCTGTCGTCGGCGTTCACCAGCAGCCGCACGGTCTCCCCCACCGCCCCGGCGGAGGAAACCGCCTGGGAAAATTTTTCAGCGTCGTAGCCGTAGCGGGAGGCCAAGCCCTCGCTGTAATAGGGAGACTGGGGAGAAGCGGGCAGCGTGGCGCTCCGGGCGAATCCCCGGTAGTTGTCCTCCACCAGGGTGTCCCGGTCGATGGCAAAGGTGATGGCGGACTGGAGCTTGTAATCCTGGAAAAACTCGCTTTCGTTGTTGCAGGCCATGTACAGGAAAATGCCGCTTTCACAGTCCCACAGCTCATAGTCGCTGCGGAAATCGGCGTAGGTATCGGTCCCCGGGTCGGCGCAGACCAGGCCCACGTCGGAAAACTGAAACTGATCCCGGATCTGGGAGTTGCTCTCCGCCTGGATCAGCGGGATGGAGGAAGCGGTGACGGGGAGCGTCGCCTGACACCACCAGTTCAGAGTGCGGCGGAGCCGCATCCCGCCTGTGGTACGGTTCAGCAGGTACGGACCGGTGCCTAGAGGCTGCTGGGCGTTGATCTCGCTGGCCTTCACAATGGGTACGTCCAACAGAATGGGCAGATCCTCATAGGCGGTGTCCATGGTCACCACCACCGCGGCGCCCTGGGCTACTGCGGAGACCATGTGGAAAAAACGACCCTGGTACACCGAGTCCTGGCCGGACTTGGCGAAGGTGAGACACGCCGCCACGTCCTGGGCGGTCACCGGGGTCCCGTCGGAAAAGGTGGCGTCGTTGAGATAGAAGGTGTAGGCCATCATATCCTGAGACACGGTGTACTCCCGGCAGAGGACGGGCCGGGCGGTGTAGCTCCGGTCCACCGAGAAGAGTCCCTGATAGATCAGAGAGAACAGCGTGCGGTTGGTATAGTCCGTGCAGGTCAGGGGGTTAAGGGACCGGTCCGAATAGTACACCAGGGAAAAGGACTGCTCCTCTCCCCCAAGGGTCGGCTCGCTGGTGGGAGAGGTGTCCCCCTCCTCCCGGGCCAGGCCCCCGCCATGGGGCACATAGGTCCGCCCCCCTACCGCGCAGCCGGTGAGCAGCAGACACAAAGCCATCAAAAGGGAAAGCCACCGCTTCATTGGATTCCTCCCATACACCGAATCATGGCCCCCTGGGAACCACGGGCATCCCCCATCCGCCGGGCCGACCAGAACAGATCCGTCCGGCAAGCGGTACACAGGGGGCTGACCTCCAGGTTCTCCACCCCCGCCCGGCGGAGGAGTTTAGAGTTGAGGGCCTTTAAGTTTACATAATATTTTTCGCCCACCGGGCGGATGTCCTCCTCCGCCCCGGGTCCCAGCTGCGCGACCATGGCCTTCGGCACCTCCGGCCCGGTCTCAAAGCAGCACGGGCCGATATTGGGGCCGACGGCGGCCCGGATATTCTCCCGGCGGCAGCCGTAAAGCCGCGCCATGGCCTCCACAGTCTTGCCTCCGATATCCTGGGCGGTGCCCCGCCAGCCGGCATGGGCCGCGCCCACCGCGCCGGTCACCGGGTCCCACAGCAAAATGGGGGTGCAGTCGGCGGTAAAGACCATCAGCGCCGCGCCGGGGGTGGCGGTCACCAGGGCGTCGCATTCCGGGAGTCTGGGGCTGGTCACCCCCGCCCCCAGCTCCTCCGGCCCCACGGGCAGGACGATATCCGAGTGGGTCTGATGGGCAGCCGCCACCTGTTCAGGCGCTGTGCCCAGGGCGGCACAGAGGATCCGGTAGTTTTCCAGCACCCGTTCCGGGTCGTCTCCCCGGTGGAAGCCCAGGTTCAGCGCCGCTAAGTGATCCCGGCTGACGCCGCCCAGGCGGGTGGTAAAGGCATGGGGAACGGAGATGTTATCCCCGGTGAAGTAGACCAGAGCCCCTTCCTGGCGCCGCGTGAAGCCCATGGCCGTCACCGGTCCAGTCCCGCCGCGATATCCTTCTCCCGGCAGCACTTTTTATACTTTTTCCCGCTTCCGCAGGGGCAGGGGTCGTTGGGGCCCACCTTCTTGGCCTTGCGGACGGGCTGCTTCTTCACGGTCCCGTCGGAGGTGCCGGAGGTAGAGGTCTCCTTGGCGACCTTCTCCCGTTTGACCTCCTGGGCCGGCCGGAGCTGGACCAGGAACATCCGGCGCACGGTCTCCTCCCGAATGGCGGCGATCATGGCCTGGAACATCTCATAGCCCTCTTCCTTATAGGCGACCACGGGATCGTGCTGGCCGTAGGCCCGGAGGCCAATGCCCTGCTTTAGATCGTCCATGGCGTCGATGTTGTCCATCCAGTACTCGTCCACCACCCGAAGCATGACCACCCGCTCCAGCTCCCGCATAACGGCGGGGGTGTAGGCGGCCTCCTTCTTCTCATAGGTCTCCAGGGCCAGATCGTAGAGCTCCTGAGAAAGGTCCTGGGCGGTGAGATTCTCCCGGTAGGGACAGGCCCCCTTGGCAAAGTAGATCCCCTCGAAGTGGGACAGGACCATGGAAAGCCCTTCCTCGTCCACCACGCCGCCCCGGTCGCTGAGGACGGTGGAGACGGTGCTTTCCACCACCTCTCGGAGCATGGACAAAATGCTTTCCCGCAGGTCCTCCCCGCTCAGCACCTTCTCCCGCTGGGCGTAGATGACCTCCCGCTGGACGTTCATCACGTCGTCGTATTCCAGCACGTTCTTCCGGGCCCGGAAATTCCGGCTCTCCACGCTCTTCTGGGCGTTTTCCACGGCGCCGGAGAGGATCTTGGCGTCGATGGGCGTATCCTCGTCGATGCCCAGGCTGTCCATCATCCCCATGACCCGGTCGGTAGAGAAGAGGCGCATCAGATCGTCCTCCAGACTCAGGTAGAACCGGCTTTCGCCGGGATCTCCCTGACGGCCGGAACGGCCCCGGAGCTGATTGTCGATCCGGCGGGACTCGTGCCGCTCGGTACCGATGATGAATAGGCCGCCGGCGGCCTTGACCTCCTCGGCCTCTTTACTGGTCTCGGCCTTATAGGAGGCCAGGAGCATTTCGTACCGCTTCCGAACGGTGAGGATGTCCACATCATCGGTCTCGGCGTAGGAGTTTGCCTCTTGGAGCAGCTCCTCCGGCAGCTCCTGCCGCCGCAGCTCGCTCATGGCAAGGTATTCGGCGTTGCCGCCCAGCATGATATCCGTACCACGACCGGCCATGTTGGTGGCGATGGTGACGGCTCCGAATTTACCGGCCTGGGCCACGATCTGGGCCTCCAGCTCATGGTACTTGGCGTTCAGGACGTTATGGGGGATGCCCTCCCGCTTCAGGAGCTTGCTTAATAGCTCGCTTTTTTCAATGGACACAGTGCCCACCAGCACCGGCTGGCCCTTTTCGTGGCAGTCCTTCACCTGCCGGATAATGGCCCGGAATTTTCCGGCTTCGGACTTATAGACCACGTCGGAGTGATCCTGTCGGATCACAGGCCGGTTGGTGGGGATCTCCACCACGTCCAGATTGTAGATGGCGGCAAATTCCTCCTCCTCGGTCAGGGCCGTACCGGTCATGCCGGAAAGCTTGTCGTAGAGCCGGAAGAAATTCTGGAAGGTGATGGTAGCCAGGGTCTTGCTCTCCCCCGCCACGGTGACGCCTTCCTTGGCCTCGATGGCCTGGTGGAGGCCCTCGTTATACCGCCGGCCGTACATCAGCCGGCCGGTGAACTCGTCCACGATGATGATCTGGCCGTCCTTCACCACATAGTCGATGTCCTTTTTCATCAGGCCCCGGGCCTTCATGGCCTGGTTGATGTGGTGGGACAATGTGGCGTTTGCGGCGTCCGCCAGGTTCTCCACGCCGAAGTACCGCTCCGCCTTGGCAATGCCCTCGGCGGTGAGGGAGACGGTGCGGGACTTTTCATCCACAAAATAGTCGCAGTCGTAGTTGTCCTGGACCTCTTTTTCGTCGGTCTTGGCAAAGACTTTCTTCCGCAGACCGGAGACAAATTGATCCGCCATCTGGTACAGCTTCGAGGAATCCTCCCCCTGGCCGGAGATGATCAGCGGGGTCCGGGCCTCGTCGATGAGGATGGAGTCCACCTCGTCCACGATGGCGAAGGCGTGGCCCCGCTGGACCTGCTCGCTCTTATAGATGGCCATGTTGTCCCGGAGGTAGTCGAAGCCCAGCTCGTTGTTGGTGCAGTAGGTGATGTCCGCGGCGTAGGACACTCGGCGCTCCGCCGGGGTCATGCCGGGGATGATCAGGCCCACCGTCAAGCCCATATAGCGGTAGACCTTGCCCATCCAGTCGGCGTCCCGCTTCGCCAGGTACTCGTTGACGGTGACCACATGGACGCCCTTGCCGGTCAGGGCGTTGAGGTAGCAGGGCAGAATGGCCACCAGGGTCTTGCCCTCGCCGGTCTTCATCTCGGCGATCCGGCCCTGATGGAGCACCACGCCGCCGATGAGCTGCACGGGATAGGGCCGCATGCCCAGCACCCGGTCCGCCGCCTCCCGCACGGCGGCGAAAGCCTCGGGGAGCAGACCGTCCAGGGTTTCCCCCTGGGCCAGGCGCTCCTTAAACTCGGCGGTTTTGCCCTTCAGCTCCTCCTCCGATAAGGCCCGGTAGGCGTCCTCCAGAGCCAGAATTTTATTTACAGTGGGCTGAATCCGCTTGATCTCCCGCTGGGAGCGGGTGCCAAACAGCTTCGTGATCAATCCCATATCGGTATTCCTCCCAAATCAAAATTGTTTTTTCATTTTTACCATATCGGGCCTATTATAGCACACTAGGCGGAAAAAGAATAGTCTAAAATTATGAACATTTCACGGGCAGTAAGGATCCCCGCCCGGTTTCCCGGGCGGGGATCGGCGGCAGGACAGGGGAGTAAAGGAAGCTCATGAAAGCGGCAGAATTAAAAAGATTCGGCTGTATCCGTCGGCGTAGTGCTCCGGATACACCGTCACCGTCTCCCCGGGGGCCAGGGCGGGGATCCCCACATAATAGGTCTTGCCCCCTATGTAAATTCCGCTTTCCTTGTCATAGCTTTTGTAAACCAGCGCCGCGGGGCCCATCCGGCTTTCGGCGCGGTTGGTGACGGCAAGGTTTCCCATGCCCTGGGGGGTGATCTCCAGGACCTGGGCCGCCAGGGGTTCCTCCCGCAGCAGCTCTCCCCAGCCGTAGCAGGCGGAAAAGTCCCGCTCGGGACAGTACTTCCCCTCCCTCTCCAACACCATCACCAGCCCGCCCGGGGGCAGCATGGTAAAGGGGAAGCGCAACAGCAGTCCGCCCCGTTCCAGGATCACCTCTCCTGTCTCCACCACCTGGTCGCTGTCGTTGCGCACCAGCAGGGCGGCGCACTTGGTCACCTCCCGGTAGGTGCCATCCTCCATAAACGGTCCTTCGTACTCCGCCATCCGGTAGGCCACCACACTGGTCTCCGAAATGGGGTACGGCAGCCACAAATTGGTGGGCCGCAGCGTGCTTTTCGGCACCGTAGGGACCAGGGTCGCCGCCACCGGGACCGTCTCCCGAGGCGGGGTCAGAGCCGCCAGCACATTTCCCCACAGAAGCAGGGCGCACAGCAGTCCGGAAACCATCCCCAGTGTCAGCAGCAGCCGCCGGAAGGCCCAAATCGTCCATTTTCCTCCCTGAAGCACCCTTACCAACCCCTTTGTCCTGTCTCTGGAAGGATTATAGAGCGGGGAGCTTGTCTGATGCTAGGGAAATCGGGCGAAGAGAATTTTTTCCCGCCGGGCATTGTCATTTGTTTAACTCTTTGATATAATAAAAAATAAATATTTTTAACAGGACCGGAGGACGCTATGAACATCATCATTGCCGGCAACGGCAAAGTGGGCCTGACCCTGACGCGGCAGCTCTCCGCCGAGGGCCACGACCTAACCCTGATCGATCTGGACAGCAAGCGCCTTGGCGACACGGTAGAGCAGTACGACGTGATGGGCGTGGAGGGCAACTGCGCTTCCGCCCCGATTTTACGGCAGGCGGGGGTGGAGAAAGCGGAGCTGCTGATTGCCGCCACCAACATGGATGAGGTGAATATGCTCTGCTGCCTCACCGCTCACAGCCTTAACCCAAAATTACACACCATCGCCCGGATCCGAAATCCGGAGTACACCGACCAGATCTTTGAAATGCGGGAAACCTTCGCCCTGTCCCTTGCCGTCAACCCCGAGCGGCAGGCGGCTGTGGAGATCGAACGGCTCCTCAAGTACCCAGGCTTCCTGCGGCGGGACACCTTCGCCAAAGGCCGGGCCGAGATCGTGGAGGTGCGGGTGGACGGCAAGAGCAAGCTGTGCAACATCTCCCTGAGCGAAATGCTCCACAGCATCATTAAAACCCGGGTGCTGGTCTGCGCCGTGCTGCGCAGCGGCACCGCCATGGTGCCCAACGGCAACTTTATCCTCCGGGAAGGGGACCGGATCTTCGTCACCGCCCCCACCGCCAATCTGACGACGCTTCTGAAGGATCTGGGCATCATTACCCGGCGGGTCCGGCGGGTGATCCTCTGCGGCGGCGGACGGGTGAGCTACTATTTGACGGAGCTGCTGGAGCGGGACGGCATCGCCGTGCAGATCATCGAGCAGAATCCCCAGCGGTGCCTGGAGCTGGCCACTCTGCTGCCCAACGCCTCCATCATTCAAGGGGATTGCAGCAGCCAGGAGCAGCTGGAGGCCGAGGGTCTGGGCTCCTGCGACGCTCTGGTGACCCTGACAGGCATCGATGAAATGAATATGATCATCTCCCTCTACGGGGCTTCCCGGGGAGTGCCCCAGATCATCACCAAGCTGGGCCGGATGGAAAACTGCCAGCTGGCGGACTCCCTGAACCTGGGCAGCGTCATCTGTCCCCGGGAGCTGTGCAGCAACAACATTGTCCGCTATGTCCGGGCCATGCAAAACCAGACCGGAGCGGCAGTGTCCGTCCACACCATTGCCGACGGGCAGGCCGAGGCGGTGGAGTTCCAGCTGGACGAGGGCACCCTTCACTGCGGCGAGCCCCTGAAAAACCTGCGGCTCAAGGCAAACGTGCTGGTGACCAGCATCACCCACGGCGCCAAGGCCACCATTCCCAACGGCGACTCCGTTTTCCGCAGAGGAGACACCGTGGTGGTGGTCACCAGCGGTCAGGGCGTCCTGCGGCAGTTCAACGATATTTTCGCGTGAGGTTTTGCCATGAATTATAAGATGATGGGCAGGTTTCTTGCGCAGATTGTGGCGGTGGAAGCGGTGTTTCTTCTGCCGGCGCTGGCCATCAGCCTTGGACTGGGCGAGTGGAACGCGGTCCGAGGTTTCCTGATTTCTCTGGCGGTAATGGGGATCGTGTGCCTGGTCCTTTTCGCCTCCTGCCGCAAGGCCCCCGGTCCCTTCGGGGCGAAGGAGGGGCTGGTCTGCGTCAGCGTAGGCTGGGTGGCGCTGAGTCTATTAGGGGCCCTGCCCTTCCGGTTTTCCGGAGAGATCTCCCGGTTTATCGACGCCCTTTTTGAAATCGTCTCCGGCTTCACCACCACCGGCGCTTCCATTTTGCCGGAAGTGGAGACCCTCTCTCGGGGGCTCCTCTACTGGCGCAGCTTCAGCCATTGGCTGGGGGGCATGGGGGTACTGGTGTTCCTCCTGGCGGTGGCCCCGGCGGGCGGGAAAGGCAGCGGCTTTACCATGCATCTGCTGCGGGCGGAGAGCCCAGGGCCGGACGTAGGAAAATTGGTGCCCAAAATGCGCACCACCGCCATGATCTTGTACCTAATCTATATTGCCCTGACGGTGCTGGACATTTTGTTCCTCCTGGCGGGGGGGATGCCCCTGTTCGACGCGGTGTGCGTCGCCTTCGGCACCGCCGGCACCGGCGGCTTCGCCGTGCGGAACGACTCCATCGCCAGCTACTCGCCCTATCTTCAAAATGTCTGCACCGTGTTCATGCTGCTCTTCGGCGTCAATTTCAGCTGTTACTATCTGCTTCTGATGCGGAAGTTTTCCAGTGTGTTTAAAGACGAGGAGCTGCGGCTCTATCTGGGGATCTTCCTGGGCAGCACCCTGCTGGTTGCCTGGAATATCCGGGGACTCTACAACTCCGTCGCCGACATTTTCCGCCACGCCGCCTTCCAGGTGTCCAGCATCATGACCACCACGGGGTTTGCTACCACGGACTTTGACCTGTGGCCCAGCTTCTCCAAATCGATCCTGCTGATGCTGATGGTCGTAGGCGCCTGCGCCGGCAGTACCGGCGGCGGGCTGAAATGCGCCCGGGTCCTGCTGCTGCTCAAGAGCCTGCGGCGGAACATCCATCAGGTCCTCCACCCCAGAAAGGTCCAGGTGGTCCGCACTAACGGTCGGGTAGTAAATGAGACCGTGCTGGACAACACCGCCGCCTACCTGGCGGCCTATGTGATCATCCTGCTGGGCAGCTTCATCGTGCTGTCTTTGGATGGATTCTCCATCGAAACCAATCTGTCCGCCGTGCTGGCCTGCTTCAACAACATCGGCCCCGGCCTGGACGCGGTGGGCCCCATCTGCAACTACGGCGCCTACGGCGTGGTGTCCAAGCTGGTGCTAATCCTGGACATGCTGGCGGGACGGCTGGAGATCTTCCCCATTCTGGTGCTGTTCTCCGGAAGCACCTGGCGCAACAGCTGATTTTCGGAAATTTACGGATTTTCTCCAAATTACCGGTTGAATTTCCCGGCTGAATGTGATACGATAACATTGTATCGGTATGGGCAAAATTGCCCAAATCCCGCATCGGCAATCCTGGGATTTATAGGAGGTAAACAAACAAATGAACGTAGCCGAATTGATGAGTCAGCGCAGCACCTTCTCTTTTGAGGTGTTCCCCCCCAAAACCGACGTGGGCATGGAAAAGCTCTGCGGCGAGGGCG
>CANQFY010000053.1 GCA_947600025.1 uncultured Oscillospiraceae bacterium | reverse complement strand
ATTTTTCTATCCCAGGAGGACATCCGTCAGGTGCAGCTTGCCAAGGGGGCCATTCGGGCCGGGATCGAGCTTCTGGCGGAACAGATGGGTGTGAAAATGGAGGAAATCCAACGGGTGTACCTGGCGGGAGCTTTCGGCAGCTCCCTGAATCCTGCCAGCGCCTGCCGGATCGGACTGATCCCGGAGGTGCTGCTGGAAAAAATCACCCCGGTGGGCAACGCGGCGGGGGCGGGCGCCATCCGCCTGGCGTGGGATAGATCCGCGCTGGCCCTGGCCCAGACCCTGGCGGAGCGGATCCGACCCATAGAACTATCGTGTCTTCCCGGGTTCCCCCGGCGGTTTGCCAAGTCTATGGAGTTTCGGGAGGCGGGATCATGACGGATTGGCGCGAGCGGGCCTTGGAATTGGGCTTTTCCCAGGCGACGCCCCTGGACCCCCAAAAGCTGGCGCCCCTGCCGGCGGTGCGGGAGATGTGCCGGGCGGACCGGTGTCATGCCTATGGCAAAAACTGGACCTGTCCCCCTGCCTGCGGAACTTTGGAAGAGTGCGCCGAGCGGCTCCACAGCTATTCCCGGGGCCTGCTGCTGCAAACCGTGGGCCAGACGGAAAAAGCCATCGACACCCGGGCCTACCGCCGGACCGAGGAGCGGCACCTGGCCCAGCTGCGGGCCTTTTGGGAGGAGCTGCGGCAGGAGGAGCCGGGGGCCCTGTGCCTGGGAGCGGGAGGCTGCCGAATCTGCGGCAGCTGCGCCTACCCGGATGCCTGCCGGTTTCCGGAGAAGGCCATGTCCTCCATGGAGGGCTACGGTCTGTTCGTCACCCAGGTCTGCCGGGACTGCGGCGCAAGCTATTACCACGGAGAAAAGACGATCACCTATACCGGGTGCGTCTTATATTAACAAAATGATGAGGAGGAACCTGAAAATGAAAATCGTTCTGGCGGGAGCCTACGGCAATCTGGGCTCCGATGTGTTCAAGGCGCTGCTGAAGGCGGGCCACACCGTGGTGGCAGCGGACATGGTGGAACGGGACCTGGGCCTGACCGGGGACTTCACCTTCCGCAAGCTGGATGTGACCAAGCAGGAGGCTCTGAAGGGCCTGTGCGACGGGGCGGACTGCGTGATCACCACCGTTGGTCTGACCAAGACCTCCGCCACCGTCACCAACTACGACATCGACTATCAGGGCAATCTGAATCTGCTCCGGGAGGCCCAGGCGGCGGGGGTGAAGCACTTCGCCTACATCTCTGTCCTCAAAGCGGACAAGGCCCCCAAGGTGCCCATGCTCCACGCCAAGTACCTGTTTGAAGAGGAGCTGAAAAAGAGCGGCCTGACCTGGTGCATTTTCCGGCCCACCGGCTATTTTTACGACATCGTAAAAGTCTTCAAGCCCATGATCGAAAAGGGCGAAGTGACCCTCCTGGGCAATACCCCGGTCCACGCCAACGTGGTCTCCACCGAGGACTTTGCCGATTTCATCGTGGCGCACATGATGGACGACAACAAGACCTACAACGTCGGCGGCAAGGAGACCTGGTCCTACGAGGAGATCGCCAAGATGTGCTTCGCCGCCGCCGGGAAGGAGCCGGTGATCAAGCGGGCCCCGGCCTGGCTGTTCGACGTGCTGGCCTTCGTCAATAAATTCAAGAAAAACGGCAAGGAGGCCATCCTCAAATTCTCCAAGTGGACCCTTACCGAGGAAATGGTGGGCGACACCGTCACCGGGGACATGAGCTTCCGGGAATATATCAACAAGAGCTTTGGAAAGGAGTAAATCATGGGCTGGGGTTATCTTGGAATTTTGTTCGCAGTATGCCTGGCGGCGTGCCTGTGTGGATTTAAGAAGTACGTCTATTTCATGTCCATCGGCTATGGCTTCTCCGTGGCCGCCGTGGGCGTGACCCTGGCGCTGATGAGCCTGGTGGGGGTGTTCCACGCGGAAGCGGCCCACTACATTCTGTGCCTGCTGCTGCTGATCTACGGCATCCGCCTGTCCGGCTTCCTGCTGGTCCGGGAGCTGAAAAACGCCGCCTACCGCAAGACTTTAAAAGAGGCCACTGGGGACGAGAGCGCCCTGCCCTTCTTTGTGAAGGTAGCCATGTGGCTGTTCATGGGCGTGCTGTATGTGGCCCAGACCTCCCCGGTATATTTCCGGCTGTACAACGGCGGCGCAGTCTCCGGCTTCACCTGGGCGGGCATCGTCATCTGCGTCCTGGCCATCGTGCTGGAGGCGGTGGCGGATCAGCAGAAGAGCGCCCAGAAGGCCCAGCATCCCGACAAGGTGGCCACCCAGGGCCTGTACAAGATCGTCCGCTGCCCAAATTATTTTGCGGAGATCCTGTTCTGGACCGGCCTGACCGTCTCCTGCCTGGACACCCTGACGGGCGTGGGGCAGTGGCTCACCGCGATCATCGCCTATGTGTGCATCGTGTTCATCATGTTCAACGGGGCCCAGCGGCTGGAAAAGCGGCAGATGGCTCGCTATGGCGACGACCCGGACTACAAAGCCTACACCGACTCTACCCCCATCCTCATTCCCCTGCTGCCCATCTACCACCTGAATAAGCAGAAGTAAGGAAGGAGGGCCGAACCGTGTACGAATTTACCGTTCCCATGGCCCTGGTGGATTTTTTGCCGGTAGCGCTCTTCGGAGCGGCGGCGGTGCTGCTGCTCCGGGACCTGAAAATGGGGAAAACCGCCTTTACGCTCTTTGCCGCCGGCGTGATCGATATTTTTGCCGCCGGATTTCTCAAGGCCCTCTGGAAGCTCCTATACGCCGCCGGGATCTGCGATTTCGCGGTGCTCAATTCCATGTTCCTGCCGGTGCAGTCTATCGGCTTCGCCCTGGCGGGAGCTGGGATGCTGATGGCCGTTTTTGGGCGCAAGCGGGAGCTCCTGCTTGCCGCCGCGCCGCCGGTATTCAGCGGCAGCTTTGTCTTCATCATCCTGATGGTGCTGGGCCTGGGGAGCATGTGCACCGGGCTGGGCGTTTTAGCCGGAAAAAAGAAAAAATACACCGCCGTGGCGCTCTTTACTCTGGCCTTTCTGCTGGCCATGGGCATGGGAGCCATGTCCGGCCAGGACACCACCTCCGCCGCCGTGAACTGGATCGAGCAGGGGATCAACACCGGCTCTCAGGCGTGCCTGCTGGGTGGCGTGTGGATCCTCCACCGGAGTTTGGAAACAAATAGTCGTTAAAATCCACTGTCCGAAATGGGGTATAGTAGCCTATTGGAATGTCGCCCCGGTCCCGCGCGGCAGCCCGAAAAGCAGGTTCCGAAAATATAATGCCGTCCGCCCACCGGTTTCCCGGCGGGCGGACGGTTTGCTTATTCGTTCATCATGGTTTTCTGATATTCCGCGATGCCCTTTTCCAGCAGCTCCAGAGCCCGCTCCAGCTCCTCCCGCTTCCGCACATAGGCAATCCGCACCTCGTTGACGCCTTTTCCGGGGGTTTCGTAGAAGGGCGCCCCGGGAGCGAACATCACCGTCTCCCCGTGGTCCTGGAAAGACTCCAGCAGCCAGTACTGGAATTTGTCCGCGTCGTCCACCGGGAGGCTTGCCATGACGTAAAACGCGCCCATGGGCTCCTCCACCATCACGCCGGGGATCTGCCGCAACCGGCTCACCACCAGATCCCGCCGCAAATGGTACTCCTCCTTGGAGCGGAGGAAAAATTCCGGATCCACGGAGTACAGCGCCGCCGCCCCCAGCTGATCCACCGTGGCCACCGCCAGACGGGACTGGCAGAACTTCAAGATCGCCTGCTGCAGCTCCCTGTTCCGTGTAACGACACATCCCACCCGTGCTCCGCAGGCGGAAAACCGTTTGGAGACCGAGTCGATGATCACCAGATTCTGGTCGATGTCCCGGAAACGGGCCATGGTTGGGACCCCAAATTTCTCATCGTAGCAGAACTCCCGGTAGACCTCGTCGCAGATCAGGAACAGCTTGTGCTTCTTCGCTACGTCGGCGATCATCCGCATCTCCTTTTCATCCAGCACCACGCCGGTGGGATTGCCGGGGTTGGTCAGCAGGATGGCCCGGGTGTTCTTGGTGATCAGGCTCTCGATCCGGCTCCGATAGGCATAGCGGTAGCCCTCCTCGGGGCAGGTGGGCAGGGCCCGGATCACGCCGCCGGCGGCGTGGACGAAGGTGGTGTAGTTGGGATAGTAGGGCTCGGGAATGATGACCTCGGTATAGGGGTCCAGGATGCTCAGGCAGGTCAGAAGCAGGGCCTCGCTGCCGCCGGTGGTGACCAGCACATCCTCCGGCTCCAGCTCCACCCCCAGCCGCCTGTAATACCCCCGGATGGCGTCGATCAGGACGGGCGCGCCGGGAGACTCGGCGTAGGCCAGGGTATGCTCGTCAAAGCGCCGGATGGCGTCATAGTACGCCCTGGGGGTGGGAAGGTCCGGCTGACCGATGTTCAGATGATAGATCCGCTTCCCCTGTTTTTCCGCTTCTACCGCCAGGGGATGGAATTTTCGCATGGGAGAGGGTTCGCAGCGGTTGGCGTTGATGGAAATCTGCATAAGTACCTCCGGGATCGGGCGCACGGCCCGTCTTTAGAATTTTGATATAGTCTCCGGTCAGCCCGATCAAAACCGGACTGAGCCAGGCAAGGGCAATCAGATTGGGAATGGCCATGAGGCCGTTGACAGTCTCGGACAGGAGCCAGACCGTGCCAGTTTTCAGCACCGCTCCCAAAATCACGGTGCCGGCCTGCAAAAGGGCAAAGGGTTTCCACACGGGACGGCCAAAGAGATATTCGGCGCACCGGGCGCCGTAGAGCCCCCAGCCCAGCACTGTCGCAAAGGCAAAGGCGCACAGCGCCGCCGCGATGGGCACAGCGACCCAGGAGCCGTAAAACTGGGAAAAGGCCCGGGTTGTCAGCTCCACGCCCACGTCCTGCCCGTAGGGAATGGGGATCCCGCTGCACAAAATCACCAGGGCGGTCATGGTGCAAATCACGATGGTGTCCAGAAACACCTCCATGATCCCCATCAGGCCCTGTTCTCCGGGATGGGACACCCGGGCCCCGGCATGGGCGATGGAGGCGGTGCCCATCCCCGCTTCGTTGGTGAACACCCCCCGGGAAACCCCCACCCGCAGCGCCCGATAAGCCGAGCCCAGCACCCCGCCGGTGACGGCGGCGGGGGAAAAAGCCCCCACGAAGATGGCTCGGAAGGCCCCGGGAATGGCGGACGCCCGTCCGATCAGCACCCCCGCCCCCAAAAGAAGATAGCCTAGGGCGGCAAAGGGCACCAGCAGCTCCGCCGCCTGTCCGATCCGCTTGGCGCCGCCCAAAAGCATGGCCGCCACCAGGACCGCCAGGACCGCGCCCATGATCAGATTGCCTCGGATGGTCTCCTCCCCGCCGAAGGCGGTGAGGATGCCGTTGAGACTGGCGATCACCGCGTTGATCTGGGTGGCGTTACCCACGCCGAAGGCTGCTACGATCCCAAAAAAGCAGTACAACAGGGCAAGGCCGTTCCACTTCTCCCCCATACCGTTGCGGATGATGTACATGGGGCCGCCCACAAATTCCTCGCCGGAGCGCTCCCGGTAATGGACCGCCAGGACCGTCTCCGCGAACTTGGTCATCATGCCCAGAATCCCGCACAGCCACATCCAGAAGATGGCGCCAGGGCCGCCGATGGCGATGGCCCCCGCCACGCCGGCCAGATTCCCAGTCCCCACCGTTGCCGCTAGGGCGGTGCAGAGGGCCTGGAAGGGGGAAACGCCCTGGCCTTCCCCGGCCCGGCCCCAGAGCTTGGCAAAGAACTCCTTCACCGCCCGGGGAAACAGCCGGAGCTGGGCAAAGCCGGTGGCGGCGCTTAAGTACAGCCCCACCCCCAAGATCAGGACCAGCGCCGGCACGCCCCAGACAAAGCCATTGACGGATTCCAGGAATTTGTTCATAGTGCCCTCCTACAATACCACTTTTTTGTAAGTTTTGCAAGAACAATCTTTCTTTTTTTCCAAAAAAAGCGGCTTCCCCTGGGGAAACCGCTTTCGTGCTATTTCCATTGCTGCCAGACCTCCGGGCAGAAGCCCACGGTGGCCTGGCGGCCGTTTCGGACGATGGGCGTCTTCATCAGCCCGGGATTCTCAAAAACCTTGTCCTCCTTGGCCCGCCGGTCGTCCATGTACCGCAGCAGGGTGATCTCCTCCCCCTTGCCGCCATAGTCGATCAGGTTCTCGATGCCGCCCACGGCTGTCAGAACGCTGTCAAATTCCCGGCCGGAGAGGCCGTAGCGGTCCAGATCCACATACTGGAAGGGAATCCGCCGCTCCTTAAACCAGCGCTGGGCTTTCTTGGTGTCAAAGCACTTGGCTTTGCCGAAAATCTGGATGTTCAATAGCTTACCTCCATCAGACACAGCCCCGCGGCGGGGGCAAGAGGACCGGCCAGGGCCCGCTTTTCCCCGAACAGAGCGGGGATGCTGTCCGGGTCCCGCCGGTGGGTGCCTACCTCCATCAGCGTTCCCGCCAAAATGCGGACCATGCCGTATAGGAATCCGTCTCCAGTGACGGTGAGCGTCACTTCATGGCCCGTCCGCTCCACGGTGAAGCGGGAAATGGCGCGGAGCGAGGAGCGCTTTTTCCCCTTGCGCAGACAGAAGGCGGAAAAATCATGCGCCCCCAGAAAGTAGGCCGCCCCCCGGGCCATGGCGGCGTCGTCCAGGGGCTCCGGGAAGACAGTGACATACCGCCGCTGGAAGACGCAGGGCTCCTCGCTGTTCCAGATCCGGTAGCGGTAGGTTTTGGCCTTGGCGCTGAGCCGGGCGTGGAACCCCTCCGGGACCTCCCGGCAAGAATATATGCCGATATCCTCCGGCAAATACCGGCGAAGGCCCGCCAAGATCTCCCCGGCGGGCATTTGACTATGGCAGTGAAAATTGGCTACCTGTCCCAAAGCGTGAACGCCGGCGTCGGTGCGCCCGCTGCCGGAAACGCTGACCTTCTCCCCCAGGATTCGGGAGAGGGTCTGCTCCAATTTTCCCTGAAGGGTGTTGGCAGCGCCTCCAAGGCGCTGCCAGCCGGCGTACCTGGTTCCGTCATAGCACAGATCAAGACGCAGATTCCGCATCCGATTCCAGCTCCTCTCTGACCTCCCGCTCGTTGTCCGCCGAAAACAGGAAGTTGCCGTTGCTGTCGTAAACCTGAATGTGCCCATGAACATAGCGGATAGAATACATAACCATCAACCTTTCCTTTTGTTTTTCTGGCTGTATTCTATCACACGAACTGTCCAATATTTTGGACTAATTCAGGAAGTTTTCCTTTTTCTTTTCTCTGGGCGTGCCTGCCTTTTCCGCCATCCAGCCGGTGAGGTAGGCGTAGACCTGATCCTTCCGGGCCTCCCGGAGAATCTCATGGCGGGCGTTGGGAAACAGCTGCTCGGTGACATTTTTCATCCCCGCCCGCTGAAAGGCGTTGGCGGCCTGGGTCACCCCTCTGCCGTAGGCGCCCACCGGGTCGTCGGCCCCGGAGGCGAACAGAACCGGAAGCTCCTTGTCCATATGGGCCAGGGTCTCCCGCCGCTCGGTATACTCCAGGCCCGAAAGCATATCCCGCATCAGTCCGGCGCTGACGATAAATCCGCACAGGGGATCGGATACAAAGCCGTCCACCTCTTTCGGGCTGGAATTGATCCAGTCGTAGATGGTGCGGGGCTCCTTCACCCGCCGGTTGTAGCTGCCAAAGACCAGGCTTTCCAGCATGGGGTTGGGCGCCTGCTCCCCATCCAGGCGGCAGAAGACCTGGCAGGCGGGCACCGCCAGCCGCAGCAGGGCGGGATTTTCCCAGGCGGTACCGCAGAGGATACAGGCGGAAATGCCGCTGTCCGGGTGCTCCGCCAGGATGCTCCGCGCCAGGAAGGAGCCCATGGAGTGCCCCAGCAGCACATAGGGCAGCTTCGGGTACTCCATCCGGGTGCGCTCTAAGAGCTGATAGGTGTCCTCCACGGCGGAAAACCAGCCTCCATGGAAATAGCCATGGAGGCGGTCTTCTCCGATGGACAGGCCGTGGCCCATGTGATCCTGGGCCACTACCAAAAATCCCAGTCCGTTGAGATATTGGGCATATTCATCGTATCTGGCGGAATGCTCGGAGATGCCGTGGACGATCTGCATCACCGCCTTGGGCTCCCCCTCCGGCACCCAGCGCCAGGCGTGGATCCGCCCGGAACCGCAGGAATTGTAGTAAAACGCTCTGCGCATATCAGCCGGCCACTTCGTAACCGGCGTCGGTGATGGCCTTCTTCAGTGCTTCGGGAGCGGCGGTGCCCTTGACCGTCACCTGCTTCTTTTCCAGATCCGCCACCGCCTCCTGGGCGCCGGGGACCGCCATGCAGGCCTGCTCCACCCGGGCCTTGCAGTGGCCGCACATCATGCCATTTACCTTGATCGTTGTTTCCATGGGTTTTTCCTCCTTAATTTTCCGGACCTTGGGGGCCGGATGATTCCCAACCGCCGAAGCGGTTTTGGGCTTGAACAGGCACAGCCGCAGGGCGTTAGATACCACGAACACCGAACTCAGGCTCATGGCCGCCGCCCCCAACATGGGGCTCAGCTGCAAATGGAAGGCCGGATACAGCACGCCCGCGGCAATGGGGATGCCCAGGGTGTTGTAGAAAAAGGCCCAGAACAGATTCTCCCGGATATTTCGGATGGTGGCCCGGCTCAGCTCCACGGCCTTGCTCACCCCGGACAAGGAACCCTGCATCAGCACCACGTCCGCGGACTCCATGGCGATGTCCGTGCCCGCGCCGATGGCCATACCCACGTCGGCGGTGACCAGAGCCGGGGCGTCGTTGATGCCGTCGCCCACCATCAAGACCCGATGGCCCGCCTTCTGGAGCTTCTCCACCGCCCCTGCCTTATCGCCGGGGAGCACGTCGGAGATCACCTGGGAGATCCCGGCGGAGGCGGCGATGGCCCGGGCGGTGTTTTCATTGTCGCCGGTAAGCATCACCGTTTCCAGGCCCAGGGACCCCATGGCCTTCACGGCCGCCACCGAGTCGGGCTTCAGCACATCCGCCGCCGCGATGGCGCCCAGATAGTCGCCGTTTTCCTCCGCGAAGTACAGCGGGGTCTTCCCCGCCCCCGCCAGCTGGGGAAGCGCCGGCACTGAAACGCCCAGCTCCTCCATCAGTCGGCGGTTGCCGCCATAGTATTTCCTTCCGCCCACGGTACCCGCCACGCCCCGGCCCGGCAGGGTCTCAAAATACTCGGCAACGGGATGGGGCGCGTTCCCCTGCCGCTCCAAAATGGCCTTGGCAAAGGGATGCTCGGATTTTTCCTCCAATGCCGCCGCCAGGGACAGCAGGGTCTCCTCCCCCATTTGGGCGGGGAGAATATCCGTCACCGCCGGCTTGCCGGTGGTCAGGGTGCCGGTCTTGTCCAGCACCACCGTATCCACCCGGTGGAGGTTTTCCAGGGCCTCGGCGTTCTTGAAGAGAACGCCCATTCGGGCCCCCTGGCCGGTGCCTACCATGATGGCCACCGGCGTGGCCAGACCCAGGGCGCAGGGGCAGGAGATGACCAGCACGGAGATGGCGCTGGTGAGGGCAAATTCCAGCGTCTGCCCCACCAGCATCCAGACCAGGAAGGTCCCGGCGGCGATGGTCATGACCACCGGCACAAATACTCCGGCGATTTTGTCCGCCAGCCGGGCGATGGGCGCCTTGGAGCCGCCCGCCTCCTCCACCATGCGGATGACCTGGGCCAGGGTGGTGTCCTGCCCCACCTTTTCCGCCCGAAATTCCAGATATCCCTCGGTATTGATGGTGGCGGCGGACACCGGATCCCCCGGCTCCTTCTCCACCGGCACGCTCTCGCCGGTGAGGGCGCTCTGATCCACGGAGGCCCGGCCGGACAGCACCGTGCCGTCCACGGGAATGCTGCCCCCGGAGCGGACCACCACGGTGTCCCCCACCCGGACCTCCTCCACCGGGACCTCCACCACGGCGTCCCCCCGGCGGACCGCGGCGGTCTTGGGCCGCAGGTCCATCAGCTGCCGAATGGCGTCGCCGGTCTTGCCCTTGGCCCGGGTCTCCAGGAACTTGCCCAGGGTGATCAGGGTCAAAATGGTGGCAGCGGACTCAAAATAGAGATTCTCGGAATACCTTTTCACCGTCTCCCAGTCCCCGTGGCCCATGGCCCAGGCCATGACGAACAGGGCGGCGATACCGTAGATCAGGGCTGCCAGGGAGCCCACGGCGATCAGGGAGTCCATGTTGGGGGCCCGCTTCCACAGGGCCTTCAGCCCCCGGGTATAGTAGACCCGGTTGAGATAGACGATGGGCAGCGTCAGGAAGAACTGTAATAGCGCCGCCACCAGGGCGTTTTCCTGCCCGTGGTACCAGTGAGGCGCTGGCAGGCCAATCATATGGCCCATGGTGAAATACATCAGGATCACCAGCAGAATCGCCGAACCGATGATCCGAATTTTCATCTCCTTTAGCGCCTGATCCGCCGGAGCCTGGGCCGGGGCGGCCTGCTTCTCCCCCTCCGGGATCGCGCCGTACCCGGCGTCCTGGACGGCCTTCACAATGGCGGGGATCACGGAGCGGTCCCTGGCCTCCACCGTCATGGTCCCGGCCAGGAGGTTCACCTCCGCCTTCTCCACCCCCGGCACCTGGCCGGAGACCTTTTCCACCCGGGCGGAGCAGGCGGCGCAGCTCATGCCGGTGACTTGGAATCGCAGCTTCATGGGTTTTCTCCCTTCTGCGGCATTGACGCCGCGGCTGTTTTGTGGTACTATTGTAGCATACGATTCTAAATTTGCAAGTACGCACTATTTTGTGCAATACTATCCTTTTTGATACCGAGGTGTTTGTAATGGAACTGACGGACAATTGCCCCGTGGAGGCTACCCTGGACCTGATCGGCGGGAAGTACAAGGCCCTGATCCTCTGGCACCTGTCGGACGGGACCCTGCGGTTTTCCCAGCTTCGCCGGCTGATCCACGGCGCCACGGCCAAGATGCTCACCCAGCAGCTCCGGGAGCTGGAGGCCAGCAGCCTGGTGCGCCGGGAGGTGTACCCGGTGATCCCGCCCAAGGTGGAATACTCCCTGACGGAGCTGGGCAGAAGTCTGATGCCCATTCTCGTGGCCATGCGGGACTGGGGCGCGGAGTACCTAAAGGGCCAAAACCTGCAAACCTGCTGCTTTATGATGGAGGAAAACCCCCTTTCCAAGGCGCTATGATGCAATTATGATGCAATCGGGTGCTATTCTTTGGGAAAAAGAAAGGGGGGACGGCGCCATGGTCAAAATTCTGATCGTGGAGGATGAATTGCCGATCTCGGAACTGCTCCGAATCAGTCTACGGAAGGCGGGGTATGTGTGTACCTGCGTCTTTGACGGCATGGCGGCGGCGGACGCCGTGGAGCGGGACAGCTACGATCTGATCCTGCTGGACGTGATGCTGCCGGGGATCAGCGGCTTTGAGCTGATGGACTACATCAAGGAGCATGGCACGCCCGTGATCTTCATCACCGCCCGGAACAACGTCAACGACCGGGTCAAGGGGCTGAAAATGGGGGCGGAGGACTACATCATCAAGCCCTTTGAAATATTGGAGCTGCTGGCCCGGGTGGAGGGGGTCCTCCGCCGCCACGGGAAGCTGGCAACGGTACTCCATGTGGGCGGGCTGGATATCAACACCGAGGCCATGCAGGTGACCCGGGACGGCGTGCCCATCACCCTGACCCGGAAGGAATACGAGATTTTGCTGCTCTTCGCCCAAAATCCCGGGATCGTGCTGAACAAAGGCACCATCTACGAGCGGGTCTGGGGCGGCGAATACCCGGACAGCACCCGCACCGTGGAGCTGCACATCCAGCGCCTGAAAAAGAAGGTGGGCTGGAACGACTGCCTCCGGGCGGTCATCAACATGGGTTACCGTTTGGAGGTGTA
>CANQFY010000052.1 GCA_947600025.1 uncultured Oscillospiraceae bacterium | reverse complement strand
AAAACATGGGGAGCCGAAGCTCCCCATGCCTGATCCCGCTGTGGCCGTGTGCATCCAATTATGACCTGCACAGAAAGGCAGGTGGGTCGCCGCTCACAACCTTCTCTGCTCCCAACGTCCACCTATCGTCAAAGCGTAGGCGGGAGGTCTGCAATCCGGCAGGGAAGTCAAGCGTCCCGTATAAATGATGTGGGTCCAAAAGGACACAACACGCACCCAGCAGGAGATACGCGGAAAGAATCAGGACTCCTCCGGGTCCTCCTCGTCGTAAAGCTGCTCCATGATCAAATCGTACACGGTCTGGAGCTCTTGTTCGTCCTCGATGGCGCACAGGATCGGCTCCCCGTCCTCCTCCACGGATTTGAGGATGCTTACTTCTACATCCTGCTCCTCCTCGCTGTCGGCGGGGGTCACGGCCAGGTAGGTAAAGCCGTTGTACTCGATGCTGGACAGCACCTCCAGCTCATATTCCGTCCCATCCTCGTCCACGATGGTCATATAATCGGAACCATACTCGTCTGCCATGGAAGCGCCTCCTTCTTGCCTTGGGCTATGCTTATTGTAACCGTTTCCAAAGATAAAATCAAGTGGAAAACGGTAATTTGGTGATTTTGACAAGAATTTGGGAATTATGACAAAAAATCTTCCAAAATTCTGGTCAGCTCGCCGGAATTTTTAATGGTAATGCCTTCCTTCAGGGCCTTCTGATCCGCCTCGGGCAGCATGTTCGCCTGGATGGGGAATACTTCTACCGGCTGGGCCTGCCCATCCTTCCACAGGGCGATCCGCCCGTCTTGAATTCCCAGAATAAACCCCAGGACGAGGGCCAGTGCGCAAAAATGAGTTGTTTTCATGTCCGTTCCTCCCTTCCGGGATAGTATTTCCCGGACTTGGTCATTATATTTTTAATCTTTCTTCATAATTTGGGGGTTTCGTTTCTTGACTGGGTATGCTATAATCATAAAAGCGCCGGATTCCGGCGAATTATTCCAAAACCATTCGACCTGCCGCCAAACGGCAAGGAGGTATGAGATATGAGCGAGAAATTCCCCCGCAAGGCCAAACCGCCCCGCCAGGACTGGCAACCCGCCTGGCCTCTTCAGGTGGCCTACCGGATCTGGATGTTTGTGTTCGGTACGTTTAAGCTGGCCTTGGGGGCGGCCTTAACGGTGCTGATCATTGTGGGCATTTGTGGGCTGGTCCTGCTGGGCGCCATGGCGGACTATGTGGCGGACGATATCCTGCCCACTGCCAACGACGTGATCCTGGAAGACGAGATTATCGATCAGCCCTCCACCTTTTATTATGTGGACAGCAACGGGGAAATTCAAATCCTGCAGGAGCTGTACGCCGAGTCCAGCCAGAAATCCGTCTCCCTGGAGGATGTGCCGGAGGATCTGGTCCATGCCGCCGTTGCCATCGAGGACAAGCGGTTTTACCAGCACCAGGGGGTGGACTGGTTCCGTACCGTCAAGTCCTTTATTCAAATTTTTATGGGGGACGCCTCCGAGGGCGGCTCTACCATTACCCAGCAGCTGGTGAAGAACAACACCGGGGATGACAGTGCCACGGTCCAGCGGAAGCTTCTGGAGATCTGCCGGGCCTCCCTGCTGGAGCGGCGCTACCGCAAGGATGTGATCCTGGAGCACTACCTGAACATTATTTATCTGAGTCAGGGCTGCAAGGGTGTGGGCAGCGCGGCGAAGACCTACTTCGGCAAGGAAGTGCAGAAGCTGACCCTGGCGGAGTGCGCGGCGCTGATCTCCATCACCAATAACCCCTGGCAGTACGATCCCTATGAGAACCCTCGGGACAACCGGGAGCGGCGGAACCTGGTTCTGAGCGAAATGCTGGACCAGGGCTGGATCACTCAGGAGGAGTACGACCAGGCTGCCGCGGAGGAGATCGTCTCCAAAACCGTGCTGGACCGGCTGTTCAACGATGATGAGATCACCCCCGAGGAGGCGGAGTCCGTCCGCAGCCGGGGCCTGATCTATGAGACCGTGCTGGACGACATCTTGGCGGACCTGGTGGTGACCCAGGAGGAGTACGACCGGGTCCTGGCGGACAACCTGGTTTTGAAGAGTGACATTGAATTGGAAGACCGCTGGGCTAGATGCCCCAACCCGGATTGTGGCTATCAGGAGGTGGTGGGCACCCTCCGGGAGGAGGGCGGCCGGTACTATTGCCCCAACTGCGGCACGGAGATCCAAGTGGTCACCGACGCCTCCGAGGAAGTTTACTCCTGGTTTACCGACACGGTCCTGGAGGACGTGGCCCACGCCCTGGCGGACCGGGCAGGCCGTACCTGGGACGATAACACCCGGGACGAGTATGTGGCCTTTCTGGGCCGGGCGGGTTACAGCATCTACACCACCATCGATATGGACGTGCAGCGGGCCATCGACGCGATCTATGAGGACTTAGACCAGATCCCCACCACCCGAAGCGGCCAGCAGCTCCAGTCCGGTATCGTGGTGATTGACAACGAGACAGGCGATATCGTGGGCATGTCCGGCGGCGTAGGCCAGAAGCTTGAGTTTGATGCCTGGAACCGGGCGGTAGACGCCCAGCTCCAGACCGGCTCCGCGATCAAGCCTCTGACCGTCTATGCGCCGGGCTTTGAGCTGGGGACCTTCACCCCCGCCACAGTGCTGAAGGATCTGCCCCAGTATTATGATGAGGATGGAAGCGCCTTCCCCCTGAACGATGTGCAGTGGTACGGAAAATCCCGGAGCCTCTACGAAGCGGTCACCAGCTCCGTGAACGCCTGCGCCGTCAATGCCATGGAGCGGATCGGCTTGCAGTACAGCTTTGATTTCGGCAAGAACCGGTTCGGCCTGACGGGTCTATTGGAAGAAGAGGATTACGGAGACGGCAGCGGCCGGGTCCGCACCGATATCGGCTATGCGCCTCTTGCGCTGGGCGCCCTGAGCTACGGCCTGACGGTGCGGGATATGGCCACCGCTTATGCCACCTTCGCCAACAACGGGGTTTACCGCCAAAGTCGCACCTTTACCAAGGTCTATGACAAGAACGGCAATTTGATCCTGGATAATACCCAGGAGGCCCGCCAGATCCTCAGCGCCAAGACCGTCAACTATATGAATTACTGCCTACGCAACGTGGTTGTCAACGGCACCGGCGGCGCGGCGGCGTTTTCCGGCATGGAGCTTTGCGGAAAGACCGGTTCCTCCTCCGAATTTAAGGACCGGTGGTTCTGCGGTTTTTCCGGATATTATACCGCCGCGGTGTGGAGCGGCTATGACTGGCCTGAAACCATCAGCGTCACGGGCAACAACTCCGCCAACCCCTCCTGTGACCTGTTCCGCAAGGTGATGCAGCCGCTTCATGAGAACTTAGAATCGAAGAGCCTTTACTCTACCTCCGGAATGCAGTGGGTGACGGTGTGCTTGGATTCCGGCAAGCTAGCCACCGATGCCTGTATCCACGATGTCCGGGCGGACGAACACAGCCGGGTGGAGACGGTGCTGTGCTATCCCGAGGACGCGCCTACCGAGACCTGCGATCGCCATGTGATGGTGGACTGGTGTACCATCGGCGGCGGCGTCGCCACCGCCGGGTGCCGTGCCGCCGGCCATGTGGAGCAGCGGGGCTTGCTGAAAATGACTCTGGAAGAGATGGACGAACTGAAAGCCGCCAAGGACTATAATCTGCTTGACTGGTTCCTGGAGGATTCCTACGTCTATCTGGTGGATGAAAACGGGCAGCCGGGCCACTATGAGGGCTTCTACGGCCAGGCAAACCGGGGAGTGAACGCGCCGTATCTCATGTGTACGCGCCATGGAAACAGCGCTTCTAATCCTCAGAATCCCTCCAATCCCAGCAATCCCGGGGGATCGAGTACGCCGAATCCCTCTCTTCCGGCAGAATCTAACCCCACCCCCAATCCCGCGCCGTCCAGTCCCACACCCTCCGCGCCGGAGAACCCGACGCCTGCTCCCGGCAGCCTTCCGGCGCCTTCGGAGAGCCGCCCGGCTCCCTCCGGCACCGTGCCGCCCTGGGCAGGGGAGTGAGGAAGCGTTATGACCTTTGTTTCGGATCAATGGAAGGACTACGCCCTGCTGGACGCCTCCGATGGGGAGCGCCTGGAGCGCTGGGGCGACAAGATTTTGGTGCGCCCGGATCCCCAGGTGATCTGGCAGACGCCCAAGGGCCATCCCGGCTGGCGGAGCTATGACGCAAAGTATTTCCGCTCCTCCGCCGGCGGAGGCCGCTGGTCGGAGAACAGCCTGCCGGAGCGGTGGCGGATCCGATACCGGGACTACCTGGTATTCAACGTCAAGCCCATGAATTTCAAGCACACCGGGGTGTTCCCTGAGCAGGCCGCCAACTGGGATTTTATCCGGGAGAAGGTGGCCTCCGCCGGCCGGCCCGTGCGGGTGCTGAACCTGTTCGCTTACTCCGGCGGGGCGACCCTGGCTGCCTCCGCCGGCGGGGCGGAGGTGTACCATGTGGACGCGGCGAAGGGTATGGTCGCTTGGGCAAAGGAGAACGCCCAGTCCTCCGGCCTGGGGGACCGACCCATCCACTATATCGTGGACGACTGCGGAAAATTCGTGCAGCGGGAGCTGCGCCGGGGGCGGAAATATGATGGCATTGTCATGGACCCGCCCAGCTATGGCCGGGGCCCCGGCGGCGAGATCTGGAAAATGGAGAGCAGCTTCTACCCCTTCCTCCGGGAGGCCGCCAAGCTGCTGTCGGACCGGCCCCTTTTTATGATCATCAATTCCTATACCACCGGCCTGGCGCCCTCCGCCGTGGGATACGCGGCGGACACGGTGCTGGTCCCCAAATTCGGGGGCCGCACCCATGTGGGAGAGCTGGGACTACCCGTGGAGTCCTCCGGCCTGGTGTTGCCCTGCGGGGCAACGGGCCGCTGGACCCCCTGACAGGAGGATCGCTTTGGAATCAGCCGTCGAGGTAAAGGACCTCTGTTTTACCTATCCGGGCGTGGAGGGCACGCCCGGCGTTGCCGTATTTAACGGACTGAGCCTGACCGTGGAGGAAGGGGACTTTGTGGCGGTGCTGGGCGGCAACGGCAGCGGAAAATCCACCCTTGCCAAGCACTTCAACGCCATTCTGCTCCCCTCCGGAGGCACGGTCTGGGTCTGCGGCCTGGACACCGCCAAGGAGGAGAATTTGATCCCCATCCGCCGCCAGGTGGGCATGGTTTTCCAAAATCCGGACAACCAGATCGTCGCTAACGTGGTGGAGGAGGACGTGGCCTTCGGCCCGGAGAATTTGGGGATCCCCAGCGGCGAAATTCGACAGCGGGTGGACTCCGCTCTGGAAAGCGTAGGTATGTACGCCTACCGGCTCCATGCACCCCATCTGCTCTCCGGCGGACAGAAGCAGCGGGTCGCCATTGCCGGGATCTTGGCCATGGCGCCCAAGTGTGTGGTGCTGGACGAGCCCACCGCTATGCTGGATCCCAAGGGCCGCCGGGAGGTACTGGACACGGTGCTCCGGCTGAACCGGGAGCAGGGGATTACCGTGATCCTCATCACTCATCACATGGACGAGGCCGCGAAGGCGAAACGGGTGGTGGTTCTGGATCACGGGCGGATCGCCGCCCAGGGAACGCCCAAAGAGGTGTTTTGCCAGGTGGAGCTGCTCCACAGCCTGGGGCTGGCCGCTCCGGAAACCGTGGAGCTGTGCCATGCCCTGAACCGGCAGGGCTTTTCCCTGCCGCTGGACCGGCTGGACGCCCAGAGCTGCGCCCAGGCCATTTTCGACGCCATTTCCGGGGAGGAAAAAACGTGACGCCACTGTTGGAAGTTCATCACATCAGCTATACTTACAGCGCCGGGACGCCCTTTGCCCACAAGGCCCTGGATGACGTGTCATTCCAGATCCACGCGGGGGAGTTCATCGGTGTCATTGGACATACCGGCTCGGGGAAATCCACCCTGATGCAGCATCTCAACGGTCTGCTGAAACCCGACGAGGGCCAGATCTTTCTGGGGGGCCGGGATATCTGGTCGGATAAAAAATTCACCCGGGCGTGCCGCTTCCGGGTGGGGCTGGTGTTCCAGTACCCGGAGTACCAGCTCTTTGAGGAGACCGTGTATGCCGATATCGCCTTCGGCCCCAAGAACATGGGCCTGGACGAAAGCGAGGTGGACCGCCGGGTTCGGGAGGCGGCGGGCTTTGTGGGCATCACCGAGCAGCAGCTGAAGGCCTCGCCCTTTGACCTCTCCGGTGGCCAGAAGCGGCGGGCGGCTATTGCCGGCATCGTGGCCATGGAGCCGGAGCTGCTGATTTTGGACGAGCCCACCGCCGGACTGGATCCCCGAGGCCGTGAGGAGATTCTGGACAATATCCAGGCCTACCGCCAGGCCAAAAACGCCACCATTATGATGGTGACCCACTCCATGAACGACGTGGCCCGCCTGGCGGACCGGCTGTTGGTCATGAGCGGGTCCCGGCTGGTGTTGGACGGCACCCCGGAGGAGATCTTCGCCAACGCTCAGTCCTTGGTGGATATGGGCCTGGATGTGCCGGAGGTCACCCGGGTATTCCTGGCCTTGGAAAAGATGGGCATGAAATATCCGGGGGTCTATACCATGGAGCAGGCGGTCCGCGCCCTGACACGGAGGGGAGGCGGCGGCCATGCTTAAAGATATCACCTTGGGCCAGTATTTCCCGGGCAATTCCGTGATCCACCGGTTAGACCCCAGGACCAAGCTGATCCTGCTGGTGGCCTATATCGCGGCGCTGTTCATTGCCTCCAATTTCCTGTCCTACGCGCTCACGCTGGGGTTTTTGATCATCTGCGTTGCCGTTTCCGGGATCCAGCCCAAGGCCTTTTTCAAGGGCCTGAAGCCTTTGATCTTCCTCATGTGCCTTACCGGTATCATGAACCTGTTCTTCACCAGCGGGGAGACCCTACTGGTCCATTTCTGGATCATCAACATCTATCTGGAGGGCTTGGTGCGGGCGATTTTTATGATCCTGCGGCTCTTGGCTCTGATCTGCGCCACCTTTTTGCTCACCTACACCACCTCGCCCATTGCCCTGACGGACGCGCTGGAGTCCCTGCTGCGGCCCCTGGGAAAAATCGGCCTGCCGGTCCACGAGCTGGCCATGATCATGTGCATTGCCCTGCGGTTTATTCCCACACTATTGGAGGAGACGGACAAGATCATCTCCGCCCAGAAGGCACGGGGCGCGGATTTTGAGACCGGGAGCCTGATCCAGCGGGTGAAGGCCCTGATCCCCATTCTGGTGCCGCTGTTTATCAGCGCCTTCCGCCGGGCCGACGAGCTGGCCACCGCCATGGAGTGCCGCTGCTACCAGGGCGGGGAGGGCAGAACCAAATTGAAGCAGCTCCGCTATGCGCCTCTGGATTATTGGGCCTTCGGCGTCCTGGCATTGCTGCTGGCGGCGACCGTTACCCTGACCGTGTTTGGACTGTGAGGCGGAGATGCGGAACATTGCCTTGCTGTTGATCTACGAGGGTACCGCCTACCACGGCTGGCAGCGCCAGCAGGGGCTAGCCACGGTCCAGGAGACTCTGGAAAAGGCGGTGGCCATGGTCACGGGGGCCCCCAGCCATGTCCGGGGCTGCGGCCGGACCGACGCCGGAGTCCACGCTAAATGCTACCTGGCCAATTTCCACACGGCTTCCACCATTCCCGTGGAACGGCTTCCCTACGCCCTGAACACTCACCTGCCGGCGGATATCGTGGTCACCCGGGCCTTTGAGGTCCACGACGGCTTCAACGCCATCGGCTCCTGCGAAAGGAAGGAGTATACCTACCTGATTTACAATTCCCGGGTCCGGGACCCGTTTTATGTAAACCGCGCTTGGTTCTATCCTCGCCACCTGGACGAGGAGGTGCTGTCTCGTGCGGCTCAGGAATTTGTTGGCACCCACGATTTCGCGGCTGTCCGCTCCGTGGGAACGGACGTCAAATCCACGGTGCGCACGGTGTACTATTATCAGGTGGAGCGCCGGGGTCCGCTGATCTATCTCCGAGTCTGCGCCAACGGTTTTCTCTACAATATGGCCCGGGCCATGGCGGGCACCGTGGTCTATGCGGCGGAGGGGAAGATCCGGCCCCAACAAATCGGAGAAATTTTAGCCCATGGGGACCGCACCGCCGCGGGTCCCACCGTTCCCGCCGGGGGGCTCTATATGACGAGGCTCTGGTATAACGACGGGGTCTGCCGGTTTTCCTGCGGGGAGCCCATGGGCCAGCCATAAAAAAGGATTCCCTTTTCTCCCCGTCTGTGGTATAATGAAGGGAGAAGCGTTTCCCTCAAAGGAGGAAAAAAGTATGCAGCCTAAAATGTGCAGCAAATGCAGAAAGAACATCGCCGTGGTTTTCGTCACCAAGGTGGAGAACGGCGTGACCATGAACGAGGGCTACTGCCTCAAGTGCGCCCGGAGCCTGGGGATCCCCCAGATCGACGCGGCGGTGAAGCAGATGGGCATCTCTGACGAGGACCTGGACACCCTCAGCGATGAGATGAGCAGTATGTTCGGTCAGAAGGAGGATCAGGAGGAGGACGACGATGTGGCCGAAAGCCAGACCGCCACATTCCCCCTTCTGAACCAACTTTTCGGCCCCAGCGGCAAGGAGCAGCCTGGAAAGCCGGTCCCCAGGAAGGATCCGCCGCCTCAGGAGGATTCCAAGCGCTCCAAGCGCCATAAATTTCTGGACACCTATTGCATGGATCTGACGGGCCGGACCAAGGCCGGAAAGCTGGACCGGGTCATCGGCCGGGAGGTGGAGACCGAGCGGGTCATCCAGATCCTCAACCGCCGGCAGAAAAATAACCCCTGCCTCATCGGCGAGCCCGGCGTAGGCAAGACCGCCATTGCCGAGGGACTGGCTCAGCGGATCGCCGCCGGGGACGTGCCCTACAAGCTGCGGGACAAGGAGGTGTTCCTCCTGGATCTGACCGCCCTGGTGGCGGGCACCCAGTTCCGGGGCCAGTTTGAGAGCCGGATGAAGAGCCTGATCGGGGAGATCAAGGAGTGCGGCAATATCATCCTGGTCATCGACGAGGTCCACAATCTGGTGGGCGCCGGGGACGCCGAGGGCTCCATGAACGCCGCCAATATTTTGAAGCCCGCCCTCTCCCGGGGGGAGATCCAGGTTATCGGCGCCACGACCTTCAACGAGTACCGCCGGTATATCGAGAAGGATGCCGCCCTGGAGCGCCGATTCCAGCCGGTCACCGTGGCGGAGCCCACCATTGAAGAGGCATGCCAAATCATGCAGGGCGTTGCCAAGAGCTACGCCGAGTTCCATGGGGTCTCCATCTCCCCGGAGATCGCCAGGCAGTGCGTCATTCTCTCCGAGCGGTATATCACCGACCGGTTTTTGCCGGACAAGGCTATCGACCTGCTGGACGAGGCCTGCTCCGATGTGAACCTCCGCTCTAAAGAGCTGTCCCAGCTGGCGGAGCTGAAAAAGGAGCGGGACGACTATGAGCTGGAGCTGAAAATGCTCAACGAGGACACCCAGAACCAGCAGTACGAGCGGCTGGCCACTGTCCGCAGCAGGCTCTACCAGCTTTCCGATCAGATCGAAAAGCTGTCCCAGGTGCCGCCGCCTCCGGTGACCATGGAGAACCTGGCCCGGATCATCGAGCTGTGGACGAAAATTCCCGCCAGCAAGATCAAGGCCCAGGAATATGAGCAGCTCCAGGGCCTGGCCGACCGCTTAAAGGAGCATATCGTCGGCCAGGATCAGGCGGTGGAGGCGGTGGCCCGGGCCATTCGCCGGAACCGGGTGGGCATTTCCCCGAAAAAGAAGCCGGTGTCCTTTATTTTTGTGGGTCCCACCGGCGTGGGCAAGACCGAGCTGGTGAAGTGCCTGGCCAGCGACCTGTTTGACTCCGTGGATTCCCTGATCCGGTTGGATATGTCGGAGTATATGGAAAAGCATACCGTCTCCAAGCTCATCGGCTCTCCGCCGGGCTATGTGGGTTATGACGAAGCCGGGCAGCTCACGGAAAAGATCCGCCGCAGGCCTTACAGCGTGGTGCTTTTTGACGAGATCGAGAAGGCCCATCCCGACGTGCTGAACATTCTTTTGCAGGTGCTGGACGACGGTCGGATCACCGACGCCCAGGGCCGGGTGGTGAACTTTGAGAACACCATCATCGTCATGACCTCCAACGCCGGCTCTGAGGGCAGGGTAGGGGGCCTGGGCTTTGGCCGGACCGACCGAGAGCAGACCCAGGAAAAGACCATGCAGGCCCTGCGGGACTTCCTCCGGCCGGAATTTTTGAACCGGGTGGACGAGATCGTGACCTTCAACCATCTGTCGGAGGAGCATTTCCTGGGCATCGCCGACATTATGCTCCGGGAGCTGAAGGAGAGCCTGGAAAGTCGGGGCCTTGAGCTGACCTGGGACGATTCCGTCCCCGCCGCCTTGGTGAAGAAGGCCTACTCCGTCACCTACGGCGCTCGGAATCTGCGGCGGACCATCCAGCGGGAGCTGGAGGACCCCATTTCCCAGAAAATTATCGACTCCTTCCAGATGCCCATCCAGAGAATTACCGCCAAAGCCGAAAACGGCGAGATCACCGTCGCCGCGGAGTAAAAGGCAAAAAAAGGGCTTTCGAGGTCGAACGCGACTTCGGAAGCCCTTTTTATTGTAATGTGTGGGAAAAAGAGAAAAGTAGATAGGATCTGCCAAGTGCTTTTATGCTTTCGGCCGATAATTTATGGCAAGATATTTGTTTGCCCACCGATCGTCCCAGGTGCCGTATTCGGTGATCCGGCCACCGTGGTGAAGATCTTCCGCGATTTCCAGAATCACGTCCTTTAATTCCAGCGTTTCGATGAACTTTTGCGGAATTCCGTCCAGGCCGAGAGCGGCGCCGAGAATATTTCCAGCCACCGCACCGGTAGAGTCACTGTCGCCGTCGTGATTCACGGCGGCGATGATGCCCCGCCCAAAGTCATCCGCGTATTTCAGCGCGCAATACACGGCGATTGCCAGGGTTTCCTCCGCCACCCAGCCTTCTCCCAGCTGCCGGATCGCATCCAGGTCGTCAATATTTTCCGCCGAAAGATCGATTGCTTTCTGAATGAGGGTCAAAAGCGCGTCCATATGCTCTGACTTTGGAAAGAGCGCCGGCATGGCGCCCATGGCGTCCTTGACGGCGGACAGGATGCTGTCACCGTTTTCGGAAATTCTCAAAATGATATGGGTGAGCATGGCGGCTGGGATATACCCAAGCTCATGTCCGTGGGTCAGCGCCGCGGCTGCAGCCCCGATTCGGTCGATTTCCTCCGGCTTGTACCGTGTATCGCAAAAATACAGGCCCACCGGCGCGACGCGCATGATTCCGCCGCAGCCCTTGCTGTGATTCAGCGGGTTTTCCATGGTCCCGTTCCCGCCATGCCCCAGGGCGGACATGCAGGTGATTCCCGGCGCTCTGCAACTAAACATCTCCGGGAGATTGACAAGCCATGAATAGTGCCCATCCTCCGGCAGCGGATACAATTCCGTCTGCGTCCGATACCAATCCCGGTAGCTGTAAGCGATATAGCCGGCGTAGTCGCCATTGATGCCCCGGGTCATTCCCCTGGTGGTCCCAAGCAACAGTCCGGTGGCGGTGAAAAGAGTCATCTGCGTATCATCGGATATTTCCGCGACGCCGTGACACAATTCATATTCCGTGATGCCGCTTTCGCCGTACTTTTGGAATATGGATGAAGCGGGTAAAAACTCGACCGCGTACCCAAGGGCGTCTCCGGCGGCGCCGCCGATCAGGCATCCTTTAAATTTATTGATGTCACGCATGACCATGCTCCTCTCTGTATTACCGGTTCAGGAACCAGTCCTCCACAATGTCCCGGTGGGTGATGACGATGTCCAGCGCCCTTGCCTCCTCCCGGGTAAAAAAGGCCACCTGCCTGGACTCCCGGCTGATGGTAAGGGCAGGCTCCGCCTCCAACTCCAGTCCGAAGGCCACCACCACCATCCGCCAAACGCTGCCGTCCCGGTAGGCGGCGATCCGCCCCGGCTCGCCGTAGACCTTCAGCCGTTTCAGGGACTGGGGCCGCACCCGCAGGCCCAACTCCTCGTAAAGCTCCCGGATCATGGCCTCCTCCTCGGTCTCATGGGCCTTGACGCCGCCGCCGGGCAGGCCCCAGGCGCCGCAGTCCCATCGCTTTTCCAGCAGAATACGGTCCCGGCAGGTGATGACGGCGTTGGCCCCCAGATGGGCGCCCCGGGTGGGCTTGGGCGCGTTGGGGTCCCCCCGGTAGAATTGGACGATCTGCATCGTTGCGCCTCCTTTGGCAGGGAAAGGTGACGGGAGTCGAACCGACGCCGCTTTGCGGGGGCTCTTTTCGGCGCTTTTCCCCTTATCGTCGTCGCCTTGCGACAGCAAGGCTTCCTCCTCTGCGGGCAAAATCATCCAAAAATTGC
>CANQFY010000051.1 GCA_947600025.1 uncultured Oscillospiraceae bacterium | reverse complement strand
AAAGAGTGCTAAGAAAGGAGTCCGTCATGGAACTTTCCGAACGGAAAAAGAAGGTGCTGCGTTCCATCGTAGACCTTTATATCCGGGGCGCGGAGCCGGTAGGCTCCAAGGCCGTGGCGGAGCTGCCGGACATGAACTACTCCTCCGCCACCATCCGCAACGAGATGGCGGAGCTCACCGCTATGGGCTACTTGGAGCAGCCCCATACCAGCGCCGGGCGGGTCCCCTCCGCCGCGGGCTACCGGCTGTATGTGGACGAGCTGATGTCCGACTACCGGCTGAGCCTGGACGAGACCCGGTCCATCAGCACCGCCATTGAGGAAAAGATGCAGCGGATGGACAAGCTGGTGGAGAAGGTGGCCAAAATGGTCAGTCAGGCCACGGATCTGCCAGCCATCTCCATGGCCTCTCGGCAGGGGGTGGTGACCGTCAAGCGGTTCGATCTGATCCTGGCGGGGCAGGGCAGCTTCATTCTGGTGCTGCTGCTCTCCACCGACGAGGTGGTGAACAAGCTGATCAAGCTGCCTTTGGAAGTCAGCGAGGCGGACTTAAAGCTGCTGGGCGCGGCCCTGAACGCGGCGGCCACGGGGATTCCCGCCGGGGAATTTACCCAGAGCCTCTTCGACCGGGTGATGGGCGCGGCGGGTAGCGCCGCCAGTCTGGCGCCGGTGGTATTGGAGTTCACGCTGGAGACCCTTCGCCGGCCGGGCAACACCGGCATCATGGTCACGGGGCAGCACCGGCTGCTGGATCAGCCGGAGTACCGGGATGTGGACAAGGCCCAGCGGGTGCTGACCAGTCTGGATGAGGAAACCCTGGCGAATCTGCCGGATGTGATCCGGAACGAGAACGGCACCCAGGTTTTGGTAGGGCCGGAGAACGTGGCCCGGGAGCTGAAGGACACCAGCGTGGTGGTGACGAAGTTCGACATTGGAGACGGAATGCAGGGCATGATCGGCGTGGTTGGTCCCACCCGGATGGATTACGCCAAGGTCACGGCCCGGCTGAGTTATTTCGCGGAAAGCCTCTCCAAGCTATTTGCTAAGCCGGAGCAGAAGCAGCTTCCGGAGAGCGGAGAGGATCCGAAGGAGGCATAGACGTGTCAAAGAAGGAAAAAGAGAAGAAGCAGCCTGTTCCCGAGGAGAAGGTCGCCGAGGAGCCGACAGTCGAGGAGAAAACCCCAGAGCCGGTCAAGGAGGCGCAAGAGGCAGCTCCGGAAGCGCCCAAACCGGATCCCTGGGAGGAAAAATACAAGGCGCTGTACGATTCCCATTTGCGACTGGCGGCGGAATACGACAATTTCCGCAAGCGCAGCCGCAAGGAGCAGGATCAGAGCTACACCAACGGCAAGTCCGACGCGATTTTGAAGCTGCTGCCGATTTACGACAATTTGGAGCGGGCGCTGAATCAGCCCACTCAGGACGCGGCCTACAAGAAGGGCGTGGAGCTGACCATGGCGGAGCTGGTGAAGATCCTCGCGGGTCTGGGGGTGGAGATTTTCGGGAAGCCCGGAGATTCCTTTGATCCCCAGCTCCACAACGCGGTGATGCATTTGGAGGATGAGTCCTTGGGGCAGAATGAGATCGTTCAGGTTTTCCAGAAGGGCTTCAAGCTGGGGGACAAGATCGTTCGTTTCGCCATGGTCCAAGTGGCCAACTAGCGGCGAGTCGCCGCGGACAATGCGCACCGGGTCTGGCGGGTATCGTTCCAGCTGTTGGGCCTGCCCGGTATCGGCGGCGAGTCGCCGCGGACAAAACGTGCGCCAGTCTGGTGATAATCGTTCCATCTGCTGGGCAAGCTCGGTATCGTTTTTGCGAGGCTAAGCGGCGGGCGGGGCCCGTAACCAAGACGCACCGGGATAGTGGGTATCGTTCCCGCTGCTGGGCCTGCCCGGTATCGTTCCCGCGTTAAAAACATTGTAAACAACATCTTTCATATATATTTCAAGGAGGAAATTAAAATGAGCAAGATCATCGGTATTGACTTGGGTACTACCAATTCCTGTGTGGCCGTTTACGAGGGCGGCGAGAGCGTCGTCATCCCCAACGCCGAGGGCGGCCGCACCACGCCTTCCGTGGTGGCCTTCACCAAGACCGGCGAGCGGATGGTGGGTCAGATGGCCAAGCGCCAGGCAGTCACCAACCCCGACCGCACCGTGGCCTCCATCAAGCGCCACATGGGCGAAAATTATCATGTGAATATTGACGGCAAGGGCTACACCCCCCAGGAGATCAGCGCCATGATCCTTCAGAAGCTGAAGACCGACGCCGAGGCCTACCTGGGCCAGCCCGTCACCGAGGCGGTGATCACCGTTCCCGCCTACTTCTCCGACTCTCAGCGCCAGGCCACCAAGGACGCCGGCAAGATCGCCGGTCTGGACGTGAAGCGGATCATCAACGAGCCCACCGCCGCGGCCCTGGCCTACGGTCTGGACAAGGAGACCTCCCAGCGGATCATGGTCTATGACCTGGGCGGCGGCACCTTCGACGTGTCCATCCTGGACATTGGCGACGGCGTCATCGAGGTTCTGGCCACCGCCGGCGACACCCACCTGGGCGGCGACGACTTCGATCAGCGGATCGTCAATTACCTGGTGGCCGAATTTAAGAAGGAAGAGGGCATCGACCTGTCCGGCGACCGGGGCGCCATGCAGCGTCTGCGGGACGCCGCCGAGAAGGCCAAGATCGAGCTTTCCAACATGACCGCCACCGAGGTCAACATTCCCTTCATCACCGGCTCCGTGGACGGCCCCAAGCACCTCAACGTGCCGCTGACCCGGGCCAAGTTCAATGAGCTCACCGCCGATCTGGTGGAGAAGACCATGGGCCCCGTGCGCCGGGCCATGTCCGACGCCGGGCTTTCCGCCAATGATCTGAACAAGGTCCTGCTGGTGGGCGGCTCCACCCGGGTCCCCGCCGTCCAGGAGGCCGTGAAGAAGATCACCGGCAAGGACGGCTTCAAGGGCATTAATCCCGACGAGTGCGTGGCTCTGGGCGCGGCCATTCAGGGCGGCGTGCTGACCCAGGAGGTCAAGGACGTGGTGTTGCTGGACGTGACGCCGTTGTCTCTGGGCATTGAGACCATGGGCGGCGTGTTCACCCGGCTGATCGACCGGAACACCACCATCCCCGTGCGGAAGAGCCAGATCTTCTCCACCGCCGCCGACGGCCAGACCACCGTGGAGGTCCACGTCCTCCAGGGCGAGCGGGAGATGGCCGCCTACAACAAGACTCTGGGCCGGTTCCAGCTCAACGGCATCGCGCCGGCGCCCCGGGGCGTGCCCCAGATCGAGGTGTCCTTCGACATCGACGCCAACGGCATCGTGAACGTATCCGCCAAGGATCTGGGCACCGGCAAGGAGCAGCAGATCTCCATCACCGCCTCCACCAACCTGAGCAAGGAAGACATCGACAAGGCCGTTCACGAGGCCGAGCAGTATGCCGCCCAGGACAAGGCCCGCAAGGACGAGGTGGACACCCACAACACCGCCGACCAGGTGGTCTATCAGACGGAGAAGACCCTGGCCGATCTGGGCGGCAAGATCACGGAGCAGGAGAAGTCCGAGATCCAGTCCGCCGTTGATAAGCTCAAGGAGCTGAACAAGGGCTCCGACATTGCCGCCATCAAGGCCGCCACCGAGGACGTGCAGAAGGCCTTCTACAAGGTCTCCGAGAAACTGTATCAGCAGTCCGGTCCTCAGGGCGGCGCCCAGGGCGGTCAGAAGCCCGGCGACGACGGCGTGGTGGACGCCGATTACGAGACCGTCGATTGATTTTCAGCGATTCCATGCCAGACGAGAGGGGTGGCGCGGCCGTCCCTCCCGTTAGCGTTGTTTAAGGGGTAAGGCACATGGCAGAAAACAAGCGGGATTATTATGAAGTGCTGGGGGTGGACAAATCCGCCAGCGCCGACGAGATCAAGCGGGCCTATCGGAAGAAGGCCATGCAGTATCACCCGGACCGGAACCCGGGGGACAAGGAAGCGGAGGAAAAATTCAAGGAGGTTGGGGAGGCCTACGAGGTCCTCTCCGACCAGGACAAGCGGGCCCGCTACGACCAGTTTGGCTTCCAGGGCGTGGACCCCAATTTCGGCGCCGGAGGCTTCGGTGGCGGCGGCTTCGAGGGCTTCAGCGGCTTTGGAGACCTGGGGGACATCTTCGGGGAGTTCTTCGGCGGCGGAGCCGGCCGCAGGGCCTCCGCCAACGCCCCTCGCCGGGGTGAAAACGTGATGACCCGGCTGGAGCTGACCTTCGAGGAGGCGGCCTTCGGCTGCGAGAAGGAGGTCTCCGCCCAGCGGATCGAGAACTGCGCCGCCTGCAACGGCACCGGCTCCGCCGACGGGGTGCTGGAGACCTGCGCCAACTGTCGGGGTACCGGCCAGGTGCGCACCACCCAGAATTTCATGGGCATGAGTATGCAGTCCACCACCGCCTGCCCGGTGTGTGGCGGCCGGGGCAAGACCTTCAAGAGCCCCTGCTCCACCTGCCGGGGCCGGGGCAAGGTGCGGCGGACCAAGAAGATCCTGGTCCACATCCCCGCCGGGGTGGACGAGGGCCAGAGCGTCCGGGTCCGGGGCGAGGGCTGCGTAGGCGCCAACGGGGGGCCCAGCGGCGATCTGCTGGTCCAGGTGGAAATTCGGAAGCATCCCATTTTTACCCGGGAGGACGAGGATGTTTTGTGCGAGGTGCCCATCACCTTCACCCAAGCGGCCCTGGGCTCCCAGATTCAGGTGCCCACCCTGGACGGGCCGGTGACCTTCGATCTGCCGGAGGGCACCCAGACCGGGCGGGAGTTTGTGATCCCCGGAAAGGGCATCCCGGAGATCGGCAATGCCCGCCGCCGGGGCAACCACCGGTTCACCGTGGTGGTGGAGACCCCCACCCGCTTAAACCGGGAGCAGAAGGAGCTGCTGCGGAAGCTGGAGGAGAGCCTGGATGGCCGCTCCAGCCCCAAGCGGAAGAAATTTTTGGGACTGTTCGACTGAGGAGGAGCTATGAAACGGGCGGATTACATCAGCTGGGACGAATATTTCATGGGCATCGCCATGCTGGCGGCCCGCCGGAGCAAGGACCCCAACACCCAGGTGGGGGCGTGCATCGTTTCTCCGGACAATATCATCATCTCCACCGGCTATAACGGCATGCCCAAGGGCTGCTCCGACGACGAGTACCCCTGGGACCGGGAGGGCGAGGCCACCAAGTACCCCTATGTGGTCCACGCGGAGCTCAACGCCATCCTCAATGCCAGCGGACGGGACCTGCGGGGCAGCCGGCTGTATGTGGCCCTGTTCCCCTGCAACGAGTGCGCCAAGGCCATCATTCAAAGCGGCGTCAAAGAGGTGCTGTACCTCTCTGATAAATATGCCGATTCCATGGCCACCCTGGCCTCCAAGCGGATGCTGACCTCGGCGGGGGTGAAATTCACCCAGCTTTTCCCTAAAACCACGTCCATCGTCCTGGATCTGACGGCGGAGGAGCTCCGCCGGAAGACGGAAAAATAATCCCTCTCCCCGCCCCGGGCATAGCTGCCCGGGGCGCTGTTTTTTGCCGCGAAAAAGGCATCAATTTTTTCCGGAAACCCATTGACATTTCCTACAAAAAGTGCTATTCTTTTTTCGGTACTAAAGTACCGAATACGGTGCGGCGCGTCAACCCAACGGCAACCCGCATACATCTTGTAGGCCCCGGGCCATATAACGGCAGGGGTACATTGATACAAGGAGAGATGCAATCATGGAATTCAAAACCGACATCGAGATCGCCCAGGAGACCCCCATGCTCCCCATTACCGAGATCGCTAAGACCGCCGGCGTGGACGAGAAGTACCTGGAGCAGTACGGCAAGTACAAGGCAAAGGTAGACTACAACATCCTCAACGAAGTCAAGCGTCCGGATGGCAAGCTGATCCTGGTCACCGCTATCAACCCCACCCCCGCCGGCGAGGGCAAGACCACGACCACGGTGGGCCTGGCAGACGGTATGCGGAAGATCGGCAAGAACGTGCTGGTGGCCCTGCGGGAGCCCTCCCTGGGACCGGTCTTCGGCGTGAAGGGCGGCGCCGCCGGCGGCGGCTATGCCCAGGTCGTCCCCATGGAGGATATCAACCTCCACTTTACCGGCGACTTCCACGCCATCGGCGCGGCCAACAACCTGCTGGCCGCCATGTTGGACAACCATATCTATCAGGGCAACGCCCTGAACATCGACCCCCGGCAGATCACCTGGCGCCGCTGCGTGGACATGAACGACCGGCAGCTCCGCTTCGTGGTGGACGGCCTGGGCGGCAAGGCCAACGGCACTCCCCGTGAAGACGGGTACGACATCACCGTGGCCTCCGAGGTCATGGCCGTTCTGTGCCTGGCCTCCGACATCAACGACCTGAAGGCCCGGCTGGCTCGGCTGGTGGTCGCCTACACCCGGGACGGCAAGCCCGTCACCGCCGGCGACCTAAAGGCCCAGGGCGCCATGGCCGCCCTGCTAAAGGACGCCCTGAAGCCCAACCTGGTCCAGACCCTGGAGCACACCCCCGCCTTCGTCCATGGCGGCCCGTTTGCCAACATCGCCCACGGCTGCAACTCCGTCACCGCCACCAAGATTGCCATGCGTCTGGCGGACTACACCGTTACTGAGGCCGGCTTCGGCGCCGACCTGGGCGCGGAAAAGTTCCTGGACATCAAGTGCCGTATGGCGGGCCTGAAGCCCAACTGCGTGGTGCTGGTGGCCACCGTCCGCGCCCTCAAGTACAACGGCGGCGTGCCCAAGGCCGAGACCGGCAAGGAGAACCTGGAGGCCCTGGAGAAGGGTCTGCCCAACCTGCTGCGGCATGTGGAGAACATCACCCAGGTCTACAAGCTGCCCTGCGTGGTGGCCATCAACCGGTTCCCCCAGGACACCGAGGCCGAGCTGGCCCTGGTGGAGCGCAAGTGCAAGGAGCTGGGCGTCAACGTGGCGCTGTCCGAGGTTTGGGCCAAGGGCGGCGAGGGCGGCATTGCCCTGGCCAAGGAAGTGGTTCGTCTCTGCGAGCAGCCCAACGACTTCACCTACTCCTACGAGCTGGATATGTCCATCAAGGAGAAGATCGAGGCCATCGTGAAGAAGATCTACCATGGCGACGGCGTGACCTTCACCGCCAATGCCGAGAAGCAGATCAAGACCCTCACCGACCTGGGCTACGATCATATGCCCATCTGCATGGCCAAGACCCAGTACTCCTTCACCGACGACCAGACCAAACTGGGCGCCCCCACGGGCTTCACCGTGACCGTCCGGAACGTGAAGGTCTCCGCCGGCGCCGGATTCCTGGTGGCCCTGACCGGCGAGATCATGACCATGCCCGGCCTGCCCAAGGTCCCCGCCGCCGAGCGGATCGACGTGGACGAGACCGGCAAGATCTCCGGCCTGTTCTAATCCCTGCCACCATAGCCTTTGGCCCCGCTGCCGCGGGGCCAAAGATTTACAAAAAGGAGTGCATACTTATGGATATGACCAAGGAATCCTGCCGGAAATTTGTGGAGGTCCTGGCGTCCAACGCCCCCGCCCCCGGCGGTGGCGGCGCGGCGGCCCTGGTAGGGGCCATTGGCACGGCCCTGGGCAACATGGTGGGGTCTCTGACCGTGGGGAAGAAGAAATACGCCGCCGTGGAGGCGGAGATCGTGGCCCTGCAGAAGCAGTGCGACGCCCTCCAGACCGAGCTATTGGACCAGGTGGAGGCGGACGACATCGGCTTCGTGCCCCTGGCCAAGGCCTACGGCATCCCCAAGGACGATCCCAACCGGGACGCCATTTTGGAGGAGGCCACGGTGACGGCCTGCGCCGTCCCCATGCACGTGATGGAGCTGTGCTGCCAGGCCATCGACGCCATCGCCGTGTTTGCCGAGAAGGGCTCCCGGCTGGCGGTGTCCGACGCCGGGTGCGGCGCGGCCTGCTGCAAGGCGGCCCTCCAGGCGGCCAGCCTGAATGTGTTCATCAACACCAAGAGCCTGAAAAACCGGGAGACGGCCCAGGCCCTCAATGACAAGGCCAACGCCATGCTGGACAAGTACTGCCCCCTGGCGGACCAGATTTTCGCCCAGGTTCGGGCTAATTTTTAAGGAGGAACTATGGCAAAGCTGCTTTTAGGAAAAGAAGTTACCGACGCGATGAACAGCGAGCTGTCTCAGCGTACCGCCGCCCTGCGGGAAAAGGGCGTGGAGCCCACCCTGGCCTTTCTGCGGATCGGGGAGGACCCCAGTGATCTGAGCTATGAAAAGGGCGCCACCAAGCGGGCCGAGCTGGTGGGCGTTCGGACGGTGAAGCGGGTGCTGCCCGCCGACGCGCCGCTGGAGCAGGTCCTTTCCGCCATCGACGAGCTGAACGCCGACGAGACGGTTCACGGCGTGCTGATGTTCCGGCCTCTGCCCAAGCATTTAAAGGCGTACAACGACCTGATTTGCAACCGCCTGGACCCCAAGAAGGACGTGGACTGCATGACGGACCTGTCCAACGCGGGGGTCTTTGAAGGCCGCTCCGATCTGGGCTTCGCCCCCTGCACCCCTCAGGCGTGCATGGAGATCCTGGACTACTACGGCATCGACTGCAAGGGCAAGAACGCGGTGGTCATCGGCCGGAGCCTGGTGGTGGGCAAGCCCGCCGCCATGATGCTCATGGGCAAGAACGCCACCGTGACGGTCTGCCACACCCGGACGGTGAACACCGCCGCCATCGCCAGCAAGGCGGACATCCTGGTGACCTCCGCCGGGGTGCTGGGAAGCCTGACCAAGGACTTTGTGAAACCCGGCCAGGTGGTCATCGACGTGTCCATCAACTGGGACGAGAACAAGCCCAACAGCAAGGGCGGCAAGGGCGCCATTGCCGGCGACGCCGTCTTTGAAGAGGTGGAGCCCATTGTAGCCGCCATCACGCCGGTACCCGGCGGGGTGGGCAGCGTGACCACCTCCGTGCTGATGAAGCACGTCGTCGTCGCCGCCGAGCGGGCCGCCGGCTGCTGACCGGCGCCCCCCACCGGGGCGGGACTCCTTCCTACCTACTTTTTCGGCAAAAGCGATACCGAGCGGGCCCAGCAGACGGAACGATTTGCGCCAGCCTGGCGGTAATCGTTTTATCTGCTGGCCCGCTCGGTTTCGTTCCTTCGGTACAAGACGCACCAAAACAAACCTGCTTCGGCTGTATTAAAAAGTGAAAACCCACTCTTTTCGATCTCAATGGAGGCGAGATCATGAAAAAACTCAAAGAACTCCCTGAGTCCGATTTTCTAAAGCTCTTTTTCGCGTTTATTTCCCTATTCTTCCTGGTGGGCGCCGTGTGTATGCCGGACCGGGCGGACATGTTCGCGGGTCTCGGGCGCATCGTCTCCTCCCCCAGCAAGCTGTCCCTGAACACCTTCGCCGTAGGCGGCGCGGCGGGCACCTTCCTCAATATGGGCCTGGTGGCCCTGGCCTCCACGGCCCTGTTCCACTTCTGCGGGGCCAAGCCCAACAACGTCTCCACCCTGGCCTTCCTGCTGACCCTGGGCTTCTCCGGCTGGGGCATCAACATCGTGAACATGTGGCCCGGGGTCCTGGGCGTGTTCCTGTACTGCCTGGTGAAAAAGGCCGCCCCCGGCTCTATGGTGGGCGCCATGCTCTTTTCCACCGGCCTGGCCCCCCTGTTCTCCGACCTGATGCTCCGCTATCCCGGCGCGGAGGTGGCGGGCTTCCAGCCCCTTGGGATCCTTCTGGCCGTGGCCATCGGCCTGGCCGTCGGGTTCTTCCTGCCCGCCGGCATCGCCTACGCCCCCAAGGTCCACCACGGCTTTGTCCTCTACTCCGCCGCCCTGCCGGTGGGCATGACGGCCTTCCTGCTCCAGGGCGCGCTGTATAAGACCATGGGCGTCGACGTGCCCGCCATGACCACCGAGGCGGGCAGCCATCCGCTGGCGGTGAATCTGTTCTGCCTGGCGCTGTTCGGGCTGTGTATCGCGGGAGCCTTTCTCATGGGCTGCAAGCCCAAGGACTATTGGGAAGTGCTGAAGGACCGGGAGATGTCCGTCAGCGTCTCCGGCAAATTTGGCACCGCCGCCATGCTGATGAACATGGGCGTGTACGGCCTGTTCATCCTGGCCTACTACAACCTGATCGGCGCGACCTTCTCCGCCGTGACCCTGGGCGTCATTTTCTGTATGCTCTGCTGCGGCGACTCCGGCTCCAATCCCCGGACGGTGCTGCCCCTGCTCCTGGGCTATGTGGGGGCCTCCTTCCTGTTCATGGGCCTGTCCCAGCTGGCCGGGGGGAATTTCGCCCAGGCCATCAATGCCCAGGCCATCGTGGTGGGGGCCTGCTTCTGCAACGGCCTTTCCCCCATCGTCCGGAAGTACGGCTGGCAGTACGGCATTGCCGCCGGCGTGCTGCACTACTGCATCGTCACCACCGTACCCAACCTTCACGGGGGCTTCTGCCTCTACAACGGCGGCCTGACCTCCTGCCTGGTGTGCCTGATCTTCGTGCCGGTTTTGGAGAACCTCTGCAAAACCCACGAGGAACGCCTTTCGGCAAAAGCGTAAAAGCCCGGCTCCCCAAAACTGGGGAGCCGGAATTTTTATTGGGCCTCGATATTGCTCAGGAATCGGTAGCCGGTCCGGCCTTCATAGCGCAGGGTCCGCATGGAGAAGACCATCTCCCGGCCGTCCCGGGTGTAGAACAGCCGGACCACCCCGGTCTGGGGGTTGTAATCCCCGGAGGTAAACACCGGGGGCGCCCCCGTCTCCGACGGCGTCAGAGGAAGATAGTAGCAGTCCGTCTCCTCCAGGTAGCGCAGGCCCTTGGCCTCCGTCAAGCCCAGATACCGGTCCAGCACCTCCGCCACCCGCTCCGCCGGGAGCCGGAGCCAGATGGTGTCCTCCTCCCCCAGAAGGTACCGCTCCACATGGTCCGCGGTGCCCTCCTCCGGGAAGCCCCAGGCAAAGAGGCAGGTCAGATCCAGCTCCTCCGGCGAGGAGAAGACACAATTCAAAGCCGCAGCGTAGTAATTGGCCGGCTGGAGGCCGTAGGGAGCGGAGATCTGGGTGAACAGGAGCTGATAATTTTCCAGCTCCTCCGCCGTCATGGAATGGATCTCCGGCTCAATGGAAAGGCCGCTGTTATCATAGGTCATGGGCCAGCCGTAGTCCCAGGGGGAGTAATTTTTGGCGTCGGGGGAGAAGTGGTCGTGAGACAGATCCTTTTCCCCAACCCAGCAGTTATCGATCACGCCCAGCGCTGTGGATTCCTCCCCGGTGCGGGTATCCACCTGGCAGCGGAGCAGGGGCCGCTTTCCGGAGCCGAACTGAAGGGCCCAGCAAACCAAAAAGTCATTCTGCGTCTCCTCCGGCGGCTCCGCGATCAGCTCCATGCTGTCCGGCTCCGCATGGGAGCGCTCAAAATTGGGGTAAAATTCCGGGTTCATGTAGGTCATCTCCACCAATGTGGTGTCCAAAACCCGGCAGTGCAGCCAGTAAATATTGTACCCCGGCACGGTTTTGACGGTGTCCAGCCGCTCCTCCGGCAGGTAGAGCCGGTAGACGGCCATCTCCTCCCCGGCGGAAGCGATAAAGAACAACACATCCCGGTCCACCAGGGTCAGCTCCCGCACATTTTCCCCGGTAAACAGGCTCCTGGTCTTGCCGGTCAGCAGCTCCACCTCCAGGACCTCCGTGCCCGTGGCGCGGTAGGCGGCCACCCCGTTACTGGCCCAGTCCTCCCCGGTCAGCCCGGCGGAATTCGGCACGGTATAAACGGCCTCGCCTTTTTCAGACAGGACCTGGAGCCCCGCCTCCGTCTTGGCTATATGGAAGGTCCCGCCGGGGGCGGTCCAGGCATTATTCTCCCCCGCTGCCCGAGGCCGGGAGAAAAACTCTTCATAGGGCAGCTGCTGCCATTCCTCCGGCGTCCAGGCCGGGCTTCCGGCGTCCGACGGCGTCAGCGCCGCCTGGCAGCCGGACAGCAGCAGGCAAACGATCAAACCGATCGCGAAAACGCGTTTCATATTCAGTCTCCTTTCAATCGGGATGGGCTCCTCATTCATATTGGCCGTACATCCATCCCTGGGCCTGCTCCGCCGGGAGGTGATACCAGAAGGCATTCCCCACCCCGTCCCAGTTGACATACATGGCAACCACCATGTCCCGGCCGTTTTCGTCGGTGTAGAACAGCCGTACCGCACGATTCTGGCACAAATATTCTCCGCCGGTGAAGGAGACGTGCTTGGGCGCCTGGGCGGCGGCGGGGATGTAGTAGCAGTCCGTCTCCTCCAGGTAGAGCAGCGCCTCAAGCCCCGACGTGGTGCCCAGATATTGGTTCAGGACTGCCCGGGCCTTTTGCGCCGGCAGGCGGAGGTACTCCATGTCGGCAAGATCCACTTGGCTGCCCAGCAGATACCGCTCCACATTGGTCAGCGGACCCTCCTCGTGAAATCCGCCGGCAAGAAACTGCTCCGCCGGCGCCTCCTCGGGGCCGTCAAAGGTGCCGGAAAGGGCGGCGGCATAGTAATTGGGCTGCTGGAGGGCGTAGGGGTCCTCCACGGGGGTGAAGAGCGCCTGATAGGACGCCAGCTCCTCCGCTGTCAGGGGAATCACCGTCTGGAAGGAGGCGTCCAGGCCGCTTTTTTCCAGGCCCACGGGCCAGTTGTAATCCGCCGGGGAATAATTCAGCGCCTCGGGGGAAAAGTGGTCGTGGGTATTGTCCCCGGT
>CANQFY010000050.1 GCA_947600025.1 uncultured Oscillospiraceae bacterium | reverse complement strand
GCCAGAAGCTCGATCCCGGCCCGAATGGCCCCCTTGGCAAGCTGCACCTGACGGATGTCCTCCTGGGATAGAAAAATTTGCTCCGTCAGACGCAGATCGGACACCACCCGGCCCCGGCGGTTGATTTGACCGGCTTCCAAAAATACCGCCACGGCGTCGATAAGGCCGGAGCCGCAGAGGCCCTTGGGTTCCCCGCCGCCGATGACGTGAAAATGAAGGGTTCCGTTTTCTGTCCAGACCCGGTCGATGGCGCCCTCGGTTCCCCTCATTCCGAAGTGGATTCCAGCCCCCTCCAGGGCGGGCCCAGCCGCCGTGGCGCAGGCCAAGAGCCCCTTCCGACTGCCCAGGACCATTTCACCGTTGGTGCCGATATCCAGCAGAAGGGTGAGTTCCTCCGCTTCCTGGAGATTCTCCGCCAGCACGCAGCCTAGGATATCCGCCCCTAAAAACCCGCCGATATCCGGCACCAGAAGCAGTTCCGCCGCCGGGCAGCAGGGAAGGATTGGCCCGCAGGCCACGACTTTTGCCTGACGCAGCAGTGGTTTAAAGGGGGGGCGGGCCAGATTCTCCACCGGCATACCCAGAAAAAGCTGCTGCATACAGCTGTTTCCCACCACTGCCACCCGCCGGATGGCGGCGGGGTCTGTGCTGCCGGCTTCGCAGACCGAACGGACCAGCGCCTCCATGCAGCGGCGGACGGCGGCGGTCAGCGCCGACCCTTCCCCCGCCAGGGCTGCCCGGATCCGAGAGACCACGTCCGCGCCGAAGGCGGTCTGAGGATTCAGGGCGCTGGCCGTGGCCAGTATTTCCCCCACGTCCGAGAGCAGATAGCAGACCACTGTGGTGGTGCCGATGTCAAAGGCCAGCAGCCTCCCGGCCCCCGGCTTCCCGGAGGACGCCGGGAATTGCGGTCCGCGGCTGTCGGGCAGAAGGACGGTCATATCCGCCTCTACCGCAGTCTGACAGGCCAGGACCTCCACGCCGTTTACGGATATGCGGCATTTGCCGCATTTACCAAGGCCGCCGCAGGGGGCGTCCGGGTAGAATCCTGTCTGCCGAAGAGCGGCGAGGAGGATCGTGCCCCGGGGAACGGACAAAGTTTTACCGGCGGGCAGCACGGTCAGCCTGGGCATCAAATCCCCGCCCAGTCCCGGCAGACGGACACAGTCTTCTGGGGACTGTGGGCCCACTCGTCTGCTCCAATGTTCCGGCAGGCGTCCTCGCTCACCGGCGCGCCGCCGATGATGATCTTCACCTGATCCCTCATTCCCGCGTCGGAAAAGGCCCGGACCGTGGCTTTCATCGAGTCCAGGGCAAGGGTCAGCACCCCGGACAGGGCGATAATGGAAATTCCCTGGTCCTTCGCCGCCTCCACCACCTTTTGGGGCGGAACGTCGATGCCCAGATCCACCACCTCAAAGCCGCCCGCTTCCAGCATGGAGCGGACGATGTTCTTGCCGATATCGTGGAGATCGTCCTTGACGGTGCAGAGGATCATTTTTGCCTTTTTTCCGGCGCTCTCGGTGCCCACCAGGGCGTCTTTCAGGGTCTCCACCGCGTCGGTCATCAATTCCCCGGCATAGATCAGGTCCCCGACAAAGTATTCGCCCTCCTCAAAGAGCTTTCCCACCGTGTCCATGCCCTTTTGGCAGGCGTCCATGGCCTTGCCGGCGTCGTTGCCGCCCTCCGCCATGACCTGCTCCAAGAGCTCCTTTACCGTATCTTCGTCCAGCTCGCCCATGGCCTGGGCCAGCGCTTCAAAATCGATCATTTTCGATCCTCCTTACTTTTTCTGCCCGAATTTTCCCTGGCGGTAGGCCCGGTTGTAGCGTCTGCCGCCTTTGTCCTTCATCCGCAGGGCCTCGCAGGCGAAGACGGTGCCCATCATGTCGGCGCTGCAGGGGTCCAAAATGGCGCTGTCCAGCCCGGCTGCCAGGGCGTAGCTCAGGCAGTTCATGTTGACATACTTCCGGGCGGGCATTCCGAAGCTGATGTTGGAGATGGCTCCCGTGACCTTCACCGCCGGGGCATAGGCGTGGATCTCCCGGATGCAGAAGCAGAAATCCTCCATGGCGCTGGGCACCGTGGCCAGAGCCATGACGCAGGGATCGATGTGCAGATTCTCCAGGGCCACTCCGAATTTGTCCGCCTTGTCGATGATCCGCTTGGCGATGTCCACCTTTTTGGCCGGATCGGCGGGGATGCCCTCCCGATCGCAGGTCAGACCCACCACCTGCCAGGGCGTTCCGGCGATGAGAGGGAAGATGGTCTCGCATTTGGTTCCCTCCTCGTTGACGGAGTTGACCATGCCGGGCCGCTTGACGTGCCCTTCCTCCAAGATTCGGGCCAACAGTTCGGCATTGGGGCTGTCGATGCACAGCGGCGTCTCCGCCGCCTCCTGCATTTGCCCAATCAGCCACACCATGGCGTCGTATTCCAGCTCCGTGGCGGTGCTGGGGGCGCAGTCCAGGAAGTCCGCCCCGGCGGCGGCCTGGGCGGCTGCCCGGGCCCGGATCACGCCATCGTCCCGGGCAACGATTGCCTGCTTCACGGCGGGAATGGCGCCGTTGATCTTTTCACCGATGATGATCATGCCGCCACCTCAGCCGTCGGTCAAAATGGTCAGCAGCAGACGCATCAGCATCTCCTTCATGGGGCGGAAATAGAAGGGAATAATGTCCTTCATCAGCCGCCGGTAGCCCTCCGGGTAGGAGGTATAGCTGTTCTTTTCCATTTCAGGTCCCTCACAGTCGATAGTCGTTGACGAATTTGCACACCGCCAGCATATTTTCCGGCTTGGCGTCGTTGCGGTAGGAGAGCATCTTGTTTTCGCTGAAAATGAAGCCTCCGTCCTTGCCCAGCTCGTCGCAGAGGCGCTTGGCGTAGGCCACACATTCCTCCGGGGTGCCGTTGGACAGAAGATCCGTGGTCATGCCGCCCATGATGGCCACGTTGGGCAGGGCTTCCCGGAAGGCGAAGGGATCGTCCTGCTCCAAGTGGAAGGTGAGGACGCCTTTGGGGTAGTCCTTAAAATAGTCGGCGAACCGGAGGATGGAGCCCTCGGTGAAAATGCGGATGTTCATCCCCTTTTCCGCATAGGCGTCCAGCAGCAGCTTCAAATGGGGCCAGTAGAACCGCTCGAACTGCTTCCGGTTCATCACATTGTGAGCCAGCATCAAAATGGAGGAGTCAAAGCAGTATTTGTAGTTGGGGCCCGGACCGTTTTTGATTTTCTCAATAATGGGAACCATTCGCTCCCGATGCCAGCGCTCCACAAAGTGGTCCAGCTTTTCCGGGCTTCGCCGCATGGCGATGGAGAGCTGCTGGATGCCCAGCAGATTGGACAATAGCTCCTCCGGCCCCGGCACCACGGCGCCCATCATGGGATTGTTGGGGGAGAGGGAGGGAAGACCGTAGGTCCCGCCGGTGAGGGAGGACATTTGCAGGATGTACATGATGTAGCGGATGTACTCCCGGAAGGTCTTCTTCCAGACCTCCTTGGTTTTTTGCTCCCAGCTTTCACCGTATTTTTTCGGAAGGATCACCTCCCAGGTGTATTTCGTGGGGTCGTCCAGGTACGCCTCCAGGGTGTCCACGGTGCAGTGGGCGTGATCGTGGATGCCCACCACCTCTTCGTTGTAGTAATAATATCCGCCCCCGCCGAATGCTTCGGTCACGTTGAACTGGTTGCGGATGCCCACGTCCATCAGGCCGTCCACCGGGTAGGTGTCCAGGAAATGGACCACCGTTTTTTTCATCACGTCGAAATTGGTCATGGCCTGGTCCAGGGTGTAGCCCGCGTCGAAGACCTTCCAGGTCACCACATTGGCAAAATGGGGGATGCGCTCCGTCTTCTTAAAATTTGCCGCGTCCCGGAAAAGCTTAACCCGGCTCTGCTGCATCTGCTTGGCGTTCATGGCGGCCTCCTTATCGCTTCTTTTCCTTGGCCCGCTTGTCGTTGATGATGTCCATGTGCTCGGCGGTGATCAGGGTGACGTTGTTTTGCTTTGCCCACTCCACGCAGCCTTTTAGGGCCGTGGGCAGGAAGATCCGGGGCACGTTCACCAGCTTGGCGCAGGCCTCCTCCGTGAATTTCACGGTATCGTCGATCCGGTTGGCGGCGTATTTCACGGAATCCACCGTGGTGGCCCGGACCGGCAGCAGCTCCGGAATAGCCCAGGAGAACTTGGTGTACCAGAAGTTTTTGCTGTCCCGGTAGCCGTAGTCCACCGGTACCCGGGGGAAGTCCGTAGCCTTGACGCCGTTGATGATGCCGTTGTACTGCTTCTCTTTCATGAGAATTTTGTCGATGCGCAGGATAAAGTGGGCCCCGAATTGGGAGGTGATGCCGTTGAAGTCGTGGTAGGGCGGCTCGTAGCCGCTGAGCTGGCCGGGCTGGTCGTCCTGGGCATGGTCCAGCTCCCGCATCCAGGTACACTCAAAGACCTGGAAGGACTCGGTGATCACCTGGGGGAATTTCTCCTGGGGATGCTCGGCGGCCATCAGACCGTCCTCAAAGTGGAACAGGCAGTTTTTCATCTTTTCGGCGGGGGTGTCCCCGGGCCAACCCATGCGGACAGCCTCTTTGAAATACTTCCGCTTGTCGGGAATGAAATTGATGGCACACTTGCCGTAGCGCAGCAAGTTCTGAGCGGTGTTAGAGGAGTTGCGGCAGTTGAGAAGCATGGCGTAGTAGTCCTTCCCCGCCACATAGTAGGGGGCAATCAGGCTGTAAGGCCCGCAGGTGGTGGCGCCCTCCGCCGTCAGGGTGCTAATCAGCACCGTGGGCATGGGATAATAGGCGGAGGTCTGATAGAAATTGTCTACGATCCTTAGGTTTTTGAAGCTGCTCATGGGTTGACTCCTTTCAGTTTAGTAATTTGTCGAAGGCTTGGCGGATCTGGGAATAGGGGTACTTTTTCGTGCTGAAGGACAGAACGCACTCCGCCAAAAATACGGTGATGTCCCCGCCGGGGTCCACGCCGAAGCGGTTCAGGAGGGTTTGAAGGAGCCCTTCCAGCTGCCGCCGCAGCAGCAGATGCCGGTCGCCATACCCGAACCCATCCTTTCCGTCCCGGATGTCAAAGGTGGTCAGATACTGATGGGTCTCCTCAAACCGGCGCATGGCATTGTAAAGCTCTTCCAAGCCCTGGTCCGGGGTGGCGGCGCGGCGCATCAGGGCGTCCATCGCCTCCAGGGCCGCCTGCCAGTCCTCCAGCACCACGCAGCCTACCAGGTATTCCTTGGAGGGAAAGTAGTTGTACAGGGTCCCCGCAGCCACGCCGCAGGCCGCGGCGATCTGGCGCATGGTGAAGGTCCTATATCCCGGGGCGGTGAGGACTCGCCGGGCCTCCCGGACGGCGTTGTCGCGCAGACTGTCGATGATTTTGGGCATAGACGCCTCCTTTTATGAACGTGTTCATTTAACTATACCATTTTTGTGAATGACTGTCAATAATAGGGCAATATAATACCAAAAAATTATTGAATATGCTCAGAACTCCGGAGGGATTCTCTGCCGAAGGAAACGGATTCTTATTAAAAATGTCCATAGAATTTCGCCGGAAAACCTGCTATAATTTCTATCGGCAGGAAGGGAGGATGGAAAATGGAAGGCTTTACGGTGACACTGGCACTGGTGGACGCGATACCGGTGCTGCTCTTTGGCGGAAGCATTCTTTTGGTTGCCGGCAGGTTCGGAAGCCCGTGCTTTCTCATAGGCGGGCTGCTCAGCACATTGGCAGGCTGCTGCAAGGTGGCGTGGAAGCTGATCCTGGGGATCTGGAAAAAGGACGTTAAGTGGCTGAATAAGCCCTTCGTTCCCATGCAGGCCACCGGATTTTTGCTGATTTTAGCGTCCCTGGCGGTGGACTTCGGGAAAATCTCCTGGGCCGCCCTGGGCGCCGCGGTGGCGCGCTTTCCCGCCATACTCTTTTTCCTGATCTGGCTGTTCGTCATGGGGGCCATGGGCTGGTATCGGAAGAACCGATTTGACGGGTCCGCCAGGGCAAACTGGACGGCCCAAATTCTCAACTGCGCCGGTCAGGGCGCTCTGTTTTTGGGCATTCTAGCCGCCTTGAGCGCAGGCTAGGGTCTCGGATACTAAATTTTTGCGGAGGGACCCGCCGGGCCGCCGAAAGCCGCTCCGGGGTACTCCGCGAATTAAAAAGGAGGAAACCGGAACATGGAGAAAAAGAAACTGACTCCGTTCCAAACCGCCGCCTTCGGCATCGGCGCCGTGGGCAAGGACATGGTCTACGCCCTGTCCGCCACCTATGTTATGGCGTACTACCAGGACATCCTGGGCCTGCCCGCCATGTTCGTAGGCACGATTTTGATGATCGCCCGGATCTTTGACGCTCTGAACGATCCCTTCATGGGTATTCTGGTGGCCAAGACCCGGACTCGTTGGGGCCGCTTCCGGCCCTGGCTGTTCAGCGGTACGGTGCTCAACGCCGTGGTACTCTACGCCCTCTTTGCCGCCCCCCATGTCGAGGGGGTGCCCCTGATGGTGTATTTCACCGTGATCTACATCCTCTGGGGCGTCACCTACACCATGATGGACATTCCCTATTGGTCCATGATTCCCGCCATCACCTCCACCCCCCAGGACCGGGAGAGCCTGTCTGTGGTGGGCCGGACCTGCGCCGGCGTGGGCTCCGCCCTGATCCAGGTGGGCGCGCTGCTGCTGGTCACCACCCTGGGCGGCGGGGACGACCCGGCCCACCAGCGGGAGGGCTTTAAGTGGGTGGGCCTGATCGTGGCCGTGCTGTTCGTGGCGGCGGAGATCCTCTGCTGCCTGAAGGTGAAGGAGCGGGACGGGGAGCAAATGCAGACCTCCACCATCCCCGAGATGTTCAAGGCCCTGTTCAGCAACGATCAGGCCATGATCACCGTGCTGGCCATCCTGCTGATCAACGGTTCACTGTACCTGACCTCCACCCTGGTCATCTACTTCTTCAAATACGATGTGGGCGTCACCCTGGCGGCGGAGGCAAGCTGGGTGGACAACTACACCCTGTTCGTCACAGTGGGCGGCGGCTGCCAGATCCTGGGCATGATGGTAGTTTACCCTCTGCTCCGGAAATTCCTGGGGAACACCGACCTGTTCAAGGTGGCCCTGGGCCTGGCCATGGCGGGCTACGCCCTGATTTTAGTCACCTGCCTGGTGGGCCAGGCCAGCAATATGATCCTGCTGTGCGTCTGCGGCGCTCTGGTGTTCGCAGCCAACGGCATCCTCTCTGTGCTGACCACGGTGTTCCTGTCCAGCTCCGTGGACTATGGGGAGCTGAAGACCGGCCGGCGGGAGGAGGCGGTGATCTTCTCCATGCAGACCTTCGTGGTCAAGGCCGCCTCCGGCGTGGCTGTGTTCATCAGCGGCATCGGCCTGAGCCTGATCGGCCTGGAGGGCAACTCCGACCAGACCGGCCCCGTGGTGGCCCAGAGCGCTCAGACCATCCTAGGCCTGCGGCTGCTGATGACCATTCTGCCCATTCTGGGTCTGGTGACGGCGTTCCTGTTCTTCGTGAAGAAGTTCACCTTGACGGATGGTAAGGTGCAGGAGATCGCCGACGCTCTCCGGCTGAAAAAGGAGAAGCGGAATGTTTGAGTGGCGGGTGACGGTGGACACCGCCGAAGGGCCAAGGACCCTCTCGGGCAGCTGTCCGGTGGAGGGGACGGTCCGAGTGGCCTGTGATCTGCCCGCCGGCGTCCTAAACACCGTCCGGGGGCGCATGCCCCTGACTGTTGCGAAGGACGAACGGATCTTCATGAACGGATATCAGACCTGGACCCGGAGCCCCGAGCTGGGGCCAGGGGACCGGCTCAGGGGCCTGAACGGCGTGCCCAAGGCGCTGCTGAAAAAGTACGGCTTCGACCGCTATGGGGACTATCATTTCGCGTCCTATCCCAACCGGCCCGGCCTGAGCCATGGCTATTCCTGGTGCTATTTTTGTCGAGGAGACCGGTTCCGGCTCATCGCCTCTCTGGACGAGACGGCGGGCTATACCCTGTTTCGCTACGACGCCAACAGAGGAGAGCTGACCGTGGACCGGGACTGCGCCGGCGTCCAATGCGGCGGACCCTTCCGCCCCTTCGAGCTTTACATTGCCGAGGGGACGGAGGACCAGGTCTTTGACGGCTGGTTCGCGGCCATGGGCATGGAAAAACCCACGTCCCCGCCCCTCAAGGGCTATTCCAGCTGGTACAACCGCTACGAGGCCATCTCCGAGGCGGCCATTCTGGCGGATCTGGACGGGTGCGAAACCCTTCTGGCCCCGGGGGACCTGTTTCAGATCGACGACGGCTGGGAGCCGGCGGTGGGGGATTGGCTGGAGCCGGACAGCGTCAAATTTCCAGGCGGGATGAAGGCCATGGCCGATCAGATCCATGGGGCGGGGTTCCAGGCGGGGCTTTGGCTGGCCCCCTTTGTCTGCCGGGCCGGCTCCGATTTGATGAAACAGCACCCGGACTGGCTGCTCCAGGCGGAGGGCGGTCCCTGGAGCCTGGGCTCCAACTGGGGAGGCTTCTACGCCCTGGATATCGACAATCCCGCCCTTCTGGACCATCTCCGGCAGGTCTTTCACCGGGTCCTCCACACCTGGGGCTTCGACCTGGTGAAGCTGGACTTCCTCTACGGCGCGGCCCCCTTCGGAAACCTTCGGGAAAGCCGCGCCGGGCGGATGATCCGGGCGATGGATTTCCTCCGGGAGGTCTGCGCCGGAAAACGTATCTTAGCCTGCGGTGTGCCGCTGATGCCCGCTTTCGGGCGGGTGGACTACTGCCGGGTGGGACCGGATGTGAGTTTGGATTGGGACGACGCGCCCTATATGCGCCTTTTCCACCGGGAGCGGGTCAGCACCAAAAACGCGTTGACAAACACCATCTTCCGGCGGCAGCTCAATGGCAGGGCCTTCCTCAGCGACCCGGATGTGTTTTTCCTCCGCCGGGACAATATCCGCCTGACGGAGGAGCAGCGGATGCTGCTGGCGCGGGTCAACGCGCTGCTGGGCGGAGTTTTTCTCACATCCGACGACCCGGCGACCTATGATCCGGAGCAGCGGGCGGCCTATGACAGCCTCCGGGCGCTGAGCGGCGCCGGGCATGTGCGGGTGGACGCCGAGGGCCGGCGGATCCTGTGGCGGCAGGATGGAATTGAACACAGTCTATCCCTGCCGGATGCCCTTTTCCGATAATCAAAAGACGGCGAAAAGAATGGCACAGCCCCCTGGACTTCCCGTTCTTTTCGCCGTCTTGCATGGCTTCCGTTATAAATGCGACCCTTACGGAAGGACGATATATTCCGTCACCACCGTGCCGCCGGAGGTATAGGTAAGCTGGAGCACCTGATCCGCCGCCTGGGGGTCCGCCTGGATCATGATGGCTTCCCCTTGGCTGAGACTGCTGGCCGCAAAGATGGTGCCCTCCGGCTGGAAGTAGTCTCCGCTGCGGCTGCCCTGCACGATGGACAGATCCAGCATGGTCCCCTGGGCACTGAGCAGGAACCGGCTGCCCGCCCGGTCTACGATTACCTCGGTAAACTGGGAGAACCGGTCCCGGTCGGCGGTTTCAAAGCGCTCTACCACCGGGCTGCCCTCATAAGCGCCCCGCTCTTCCGGAAAGTACTCGTTGCGCAAAATTCCACCTAGAGACGAATAGGGAATCTCCGCTACCACTGTTCCGGTGACATAGGAGGCGATCTCGTAGGGGGCAAAGTAAAAGCACAGGCCATTGGGGGAGAGATACCAGTTGGTCAGCTCCCGGGAGAACAGGTTCCGTACCACGGTCTCATATTCGCTGTACAGGTCGTCCTTCTGCGGCTCCAGAGCGTCAAGGAGCAGCTGACACAGCGCCGGGGCGGAAAACTCCTCCGTTACCAGGTCCTGGAACGCCAGGGGCTTGCCTGTGACCAGATCATAGGTCACGGAGGACAGGGCGTGATTGGGATGGGCCTGGCCCCCCGCCACGCTGGAATACTGGCCCAGCAGGCTCAAAACACCGGCGTCGATCCGGGTGGGGGTGTAGAGAATGCCGGCATAGTAGGGATTCCAGACTGCCGGATTGCCGCCGTAGGCTTCCCGAGCGGCATTCAGAACGGTTTCCGCGTCGGTCAGGCCCAGGTCGATCCGGTCCAGCAGATCCATGGTCACCTGCTGGGCAATGTCCGGCTCCTGGAACATGGGGGACACGTTTTGATAGACGCCGTTGAAGATCACCGTCCCGTCCTCGGCGGTGACGGCGTTGTGGGCCAGAGGCAGGGCGATGGAGACCATAGTTGCCTGAAAGACGGGCTGCGTTTCTGGGACGACAGTGGTTTCCTCTGCGGGAGCGCTGGTAGAAGGGGCGATCGTGGTATCGGCGGAAGGGGCTGTGGTTTCATTGCCCGGCCCAAAGGCGCAGCCGCCGAGCAGCAGGGCCAGACACAGCACAAACAGGACGGCTCTTCTCATAGGAATGTCCTCCTCGCGTTTTTGACAGATTTCTTTTCGGCAATTATAGCACATTTCCCGGCTCGGCGCAATCCCTTTTTCTCTCCCGGCCCGGGGGAACATTTTTCAGCTTGACAAAACCCGCCGCCGGGTGGTAAAATAAGAAAAAATCCATATCGCTGTGAACGGAAAGAGTAGCGGTCTATCCCCTCCGCAGAGAGCCGGGCCTTGGCTGGGAGCCCGGCGGGGGCAGCCGCGAAAGTGCGTCCGGGAGCGAACTTTCGTTTTGAGGGATAAATGAGAGTGGAACCGCGGAAAACACCGCCTCTCACGCGTTTTGGCGTGGGAGGCGTTTTTGATGCCATCATGACTTGGGAGGAATCAACATGTATCTTTACAATTCTCTGACCCACAAGAAGGAGCTGTTTCAGCCCATCCAGCCCGGCCAGGTGAAGATGTACACCTGCGGCCCGACGGTGTACCACTATGCCCACATCGGCAATCTGCGCACCTACATCATGGAGGATGTGCTGGAAAAGGCCCTGAATTATCTGGGCTACCCCGTGAAGCGTGTGATGAACATCACGGATGTGGGCCACCTCTCCTCTGATGCCGACACCGGGGAGGACAAGATGCTCAAAGGCGCCCGCCGGGAGCATAAGACCGTCATGGAGATTGCCCAATTTTACACCGACGCCTTCTTTGCCGACTGCGAGAAGCTGAATATCAAGCGACCGGACATCGTGCAGCCTGCTACGGGCTGCGTGAACGACTATATTAAGATCATTTCCACGCTGATGGACAAAGGTTATGCCTATTTTGCCGGGGGCAACGTGTATTTTGACACCTCCAAGCTGGAAAAATACTATGTATTCAACGACCACGACCAGGAGGATCTGGCCGTCGGCGTTCGGGAGGGCGTGGAGGAGGACCCCAACAAGCGGAACAAAAATGACTTCGTCCTCTGGTTTACCAAGTCCAAATTCGAGGACCAGGCCCTAAAATGGGATTCCCCCTGGGGCGTGGGCTATCCCGGCTGGCACATTGAGTGCTCCGGCATTTCCATGAAATATCTGGGGGAGGACCTGGACATTCACTGCGGCGGCATCGACAACGCCTTTCCCCATCACACCAACGAGATCGCCCAGTCTGAGAGCTACCTGGGCCACAAATGGTGCAACTACTGGTTCCATGTCCACCACCTGAACACCGACGATGGGAAAATGTCCAAATCCAAGGGCGAATTCTTGACGGTGAGCCTCTTGGAGCAGAAGGGTTACGACCCCCTGGCCTACCGCCTCTTCTGCCTGCAAAGCCACTACCGCCGGAATCTGGTGTTCTCTTGGGAGAACCTGGACAACGCCGCCGGGGCCTATGAAAAGCTGATTGCCAAAATCGCGGCCCTTACTTCCGACGGGGAGCCGGATCAGGCGGCGCTGGAGAAGCTGAAGGAGCGCTTTGTCTCCGCTCTGAACGCAGACCTAAACACTTCCTTGGCGGTGACGGCGGTATATGACGCGCTGAAGGCCCCGGTCAGCGACGCCACCAAGCTGGCGGCGCTGGCGGATTTTGACCAGGTGCTGTCCCTGGATCTGCTGAAAAAGGCCGAGGCGCTCCGGAATAATCAGACCCAGGAGGCGGTCTCCGCCGATCCGGAGATCGACGGCCTGGTTGCCGCCCGGACGACTGCCAAGAAGGCCAAAGACTTTGCCGAGGCCGACCGGATCCGGGACCAGCTCAAGGCCATGGGCGTGGAGCTGACGGACACCCCCCAGGGAACGAAATGGAGAAGAGTATGAAGCTGATGATCTTGGACGGGAACAGCGTCATTAACCGGGCCTTCTTCGGCGTCCGGCCCCTGACCACCCGGGACGGGCTGTTTACCCACGCCATCTATGGGTTTCTCAACATCCTGGAAAAAATGGAGAAGGAGGAGCAGCCGGAGGCCATCTGCGTGGCCTTTGACCTCCACGGCCCTACCTTCCGCCATCTGAAATACGATGGCTACAAGGCCACCCGGCACAAAATGCCGGAGGAGCTGGCCCAGCAGATGCCCATCATGAAGCAGGTCCTTGCCGCCATGAACATTCCCATCTACCAGTGCGAGGGGTGGGAGGCGGACGACGTGATCGGCACCGTGGGCAGGGTCTGCGGGGAAAAGGACTGGGACTGCGTCATCGTCACCGGTGACCGAGATTCCTTGCAGCTCATTGACGACCATGTGAGTGTCAAGCTGGTGATCTCCCGGCCGGGCCAGACCACCGCCACGCTGTATGACCGGCCAAAATTTCAGGAGGAGTACGGCTTCGAGCCCAAGCGCCTGATCGATCTGAAGGCCCTGATGGGGGATTCCTCTGACAATATCCCCGGTGTGGCCGGAGTGGGGCAGAAGACCGCCTCGGAGCTGCTCCACAAATTCGGCTCCCTGGACGGTGTTTACGAACATTTGGACGATCCCTCCATCCGCCCCAAGCTCCGGGAAAAGCTGGAAGCCGGGCGGGAGATGGCTTACCTCTCCTTTGACCTGGCCACCATCCGGCCAGAAGCGCCCATCGAATTTACCCCGGCGGACGCCATCATCCAGCCCCCCAATCGGCTGGAGCTGCATAAGCTGTTTACCCGGCTGGAATTTGTGCGGCTCATCGACCGGTACGGCCTCCGGGGCGCGGAGCAGGAGGCCCCGCCGGAGGAGAT
>CANQFY010000049.1 GCA_947600025.1 uncultured Oscillospiraceae bacterium | reverse complement strand
AAAAATGGTAAAATAGACTTTCAAAATGACCATCGGAGGACTTCCCATGTACCAGACCGTCCAAATTTCCCCATCAGATCTCGACACCCAGCGGACATATTGCGCCCAGATCGCGGATTATTGGTCCGCCCGGGGCCAGACGCCCAGCGCCTATGTGGAGACCTACGGCTGCCAGCAGAACGAGGCGGATTCCCAGCGTATTCGGGGAATGTTGCTGGCCTGCGGCTACCGGATGGCGGAGGGCCCCGAGGGGGCGGACGTGGTGGTGATGAACACCTGCGCCATCCGGGAACACGCTGAGCAGCGGGTGTTCGGCAATCTGGGGGCCCTGACCCACACCAAGCGCCGCCATCCGTCGCAGAAGATCTTCCTGTGCGGCTGCATGGCCGGGCAGCGGGAAGTGGTGGAGCGGCTGCGCAGAAGCTACCCCCATGTGGATGGGGCCTTCGATCCCCAGGCCCTGTGGCGGTTCCCGGAGATCCTCTACCGGAGCCTGACCACCGGCAAGCGGGTGTTCCCCACGGAGCTTGAGCCTGACTCCATCGCAGAGGGGCTACCCGTGCTGCGGGACAGCCGGCACAAGGCCTGGGTGTCCATCATGTACGGCTGCAACAATTTTTGCACCTACTGCATCGTCCCCTATGTCCGGGGCCGGGAGCGTAGTCGCCGGCCGGAGGCCATTCTGGACGAATGTCGGGCGCTGATCGCCGACGGCTGCCGGGAGATTACCCTGCTGGGGCAGAATGTCAACTCCTACGGCAAGGATCTGGATATCGGCTGGGATTTTTCTGACCTGCTCGCCGCCGTGGCGGAGCTGGAAGGGGATTTCTGGATCCGGTTTATGACCAGCCACCCCCGGGACGCGGGGAAGAAGCTGTTCGACACCATGGCCGCCCATCCCAAGATCGCCAAGCAGCTCCATCTGCCCTTCCAGTCCGGCTCCAGCCGAATTTTGAAGGCCATGAACCGGCACTATGACCGGGCGGAATATCTAAAGGCCGTGGAATACGCCAAAAGCGTCATGCCGGAGCTGGTGCTGACCTCGGATGTGATCGTGGGCTTCCCCGGGGAGACAGGGGAGGATTTTAAGGAGACCCTGTCCCTCATCTCCCAGGTCCGGTACGACGCCCTGTTTACCTTTATTTTCTCCCCTCGGCCCGGGACCCCGGCGGCCGAAATGCCGGACCCCACCCCCAAGGAGGAGAAGAACCGACGCTTTGACCGGCTCTGCGGCTTGCAGAACGCCGTTTCCGAGGAGATCCACCGGGGCTACATCGGCAGGACCCTGACCTGCCTCATCGACGGCCGGGAGGGCGGCCTGCTCACCGCCCGGACGGAGGGCGGGCGCCTGGTGCGTCTGGAGGGGCCGGAGGATTTGATCGGGACCTTTGCCCCGGTTCGGATTACTGGGGCCAGTACCTGGAGCCTGACGGGAACCCTGGAGGCATAAAAATGGAAGACGAAAAACTCACCCCCATGAAGCGCCAGTACCGGCAGATTAAAGAGAAGAACCGGGACTGCATCCTCTTTTTCCGCCTGGGGGATTTCTATGAAATGTTCGACGAGGACGCCCGGCTGGCGGCCAAGGAGCTGGACCTGACCCTGACCACCAGGGACCGGGGGAAGCCCGCCGAAGAGCAGACCCCCATGTGCGGCGTGCCCTACCACAGCGTGGATTCCTACATCGCCCGGCTGATCGCCAAGGGCTACAAGGTGGCCATCTGCGAGCAGCTGGAGGACCCGGCTACCGCCAAGGGCCTGGTGGACCGGAACGTGACCCGGATCGTCACCCCCGGCACCGTCATCGAAAGCGCCATGCTGGACGAAAGCCGGAACAACTACTTTGCCTGCCTCTGCGGGGACGGGGTGGCCTACGGCCTGGCCTTCTGCGATATCTCCACCGGCGCGTTTTACACAACCTTCTGTGCCGACGCCTCCCAAGCGGCGGCGGAGCTGGGCCGGTTTTCTCCGGCGGAGGTGCTGCGCTTCGGCGCCGGCGTCCAGGACCCCGTGATCGAGAGCGCCCTGCGGAAGCTGGGCTGCTGCCTGGACGAGGGCGGGGAGGGGACCTGCACTCTGCGGGAGGCCCAGGAGACCCTAAAGGAGCATTTTCACGCCGATTTAACCCAGCTTCAGGTGCAGGACAGGCCCCTGGCGGCCTACGCCAGCGGCACGCTGCTGCGGACCCTCCGGGAGCTGCAAAAAAATGACCTTTCCCACCTGCAAAAGCTGGAATATTACGACACCGCCCGGTTTCTGGAGCTGGATCTGGACGCCCGGCGGAACCTGGAGCTGACGGAGACCCTCCGCAGCCGGGAGAAAAAGGGGTCGCTGCTCTGGGTGCTGGACCGGTGCTGCACCGGCATGGGCAGCCGGACCCTGAGAAGCTGGCTGGAAAAGCCGCTGATGGACCCGGCCCAGATCCAGCGCCGCCAGGGAGCGGTGGAGGAACTGACCCGTCTGGCGGTGCCCCGGGGAGAGCTGCGGGAAGCGCTGAAAGCCGTGACGGATCTGGAGCGGGTCATGACCCGCATCGCCACCGGCGCCGCCAACGGCCGGGACCTGCTGGGCCTGGCCACCGGTTTTTCGGCACTGCCGGAGGTCAAGCGGCGGCTGGAGCCCTTCCAGGCCCCGCTGCTGCGCCGCCTGGAACAGGCCATCGACCCCATGGAGGAGCCGTGCGGCAAAATTTTGCGGACGATCCGGGAGGAGGCGCCGCTGTCCATCCGGGAGGGCAACGTGATCCGGGACGGGGCGGACCCGGAGGTGGACCGCCTGCGGGCGCTGCTCAAGGGCGGCACCGCCGCCATGGCGTCCATTGAAACGGCGGAGCGGGAGCGTACCGGCATCCGCACCCTCCGGGCCGGCTACAACCGGGTGTTTGGCTACTATATCGAGGTCTCCAAATCCTTTGCCGATCAAGTGCCGCCGGAGTACATCCGTCGGCAGACCCTGACCAACACCGAGCGGTTCATCACCCCCGAGCTGAAAGAGCTGGAATACCAGATCCTCACCGCCAAGGATCATTTGACGGAGCTGGAATACCGGATCTTTACCCAGCTGCGAGACGAGACCGCCCAGCTGGCGGGCCGGGTGCAGGCGGTAGCCGCCGCCGTGGCGGCGGTGGACGCTCTGGCCTCTCTGGCGGAGGTGGCGGTTCAGAACCGCTATGTCCGCCCCGAGATCCGCCTGGACGGCAGGATCGATATTCTGGAGGGCCGCCATCCGGTGGTGGAGCGGATGCTGACGGACAGCCTGTTCGTCCCTAACGACACCCACATGGACCTGGCGGGAAGCCAGGTGTGCATCATCACCGGCCCCAACATGGCGGGCAAGTCCACCTATATGCGCCAGGTAGCGCTGATCACCGTCCTGGCCCAGATGGGGTCCTTTGTCCCCGCCAAGTCCGCCTCCATTGGCGTGGTAGACCGGGTGTTCACCCGGATCGGGGCCAGCGACGACCTGGCCTCCGGCCGCTCCACCTTTATGGTGGAGATGTCGGAGGTGGCCTCCATTCTCCGCAGCGCCACCTCCCGAAGCCTGCTGATTCTGGACGAGATCGGCCGGGGCACCTCCACCTACGACGGCATGGCCATCGCCCGAGCGGTGCTGGAATATGTGGCGGATCCCAAGCGTCTGGGAGCCAAGACCCTCTTCGCCACCCATTATCACGAGCTGTCCGACATCGAGACGGAGCTTCCCAACGTAAAGAACTTTTCCATCGCCGTTAAAAAGCGGGGGGAACAGATGATCTTCCTCCGGAAGATCCTCCCCGGTGCGGCGGACCACAGCTACGGCGTGGAGGTGGCCCGTCTGGCGGGCCTGCCGGGTCCCTTGATCGCCCGGGCCAGAACCATTTTGTCAGAGCTGGAGGCCCAGGGCTCCGTGTCCCGGAAGCAGTCGGCCCCGAAGCCGGAGGCCCAGGTGAGTATGCTGGACCTAAAAGGCCAGGAGCTCTACAAGGCCCTGTCCGCCCTTTCCGTGGAGACGCTGACCCCCATCGAGGCCATCAACGAGCTTTATAAGCTGAAAAAAATGCTGGAATAGGAGGGCGCTATGGATGGAATCAAACCGCCGGGCCCCGATATGACGCCCTGGGAGCGGAGCTGGGGGATCCGGTATCTGCTCTTTCAGCTGATCTTCTTGCCCCAGATTTTGGTGCTGCTGAACGATCTGACCGGCAGGCTGCTGTCCACGCCCTGGCTGAACGTGGTGTTTTTCACCGTGAATTTTGGGGCGGTTGGGTGGATCTTCCGGGCTTTCTGGCAAAAGACCCTTCAGGAGCTGCCCCAGACCTGGAAAAAGAGCCTGGCCCTGGCGGCACTGGGTCTGGGAGCGTACTATCTGACCGCCCTGGCGCTGGACTGGGTCTTGACACGGCTCTACCCCGGCTTCGGGAACGTCAACGACGCCTCCGTGTACCAAAGCGTCCAGCTGGAATATCTGCCCATGGCCTTGGGGACCGTCTTCCTGGTGCCCGTGGCGGAGGAGAGCCTGTACCGGGGGGTGGTGTTCCGGGGCCTGTGGCGGTGGAGCCGGCCCTGGGCCTACGCCATCTCCGCCGTGGTCTTCTGCGCCGTCCATGTGCTGAGCTATGTGGGGCGGTACGAGCCCGCCCTGCTGGCGCTGAATTTCCTGCAATATTTGCCCGCGGGACTGATCCTGGCCTGGGCCTATGAAAAGAGCGGCTCCATTGCCTGCCCCATCCTCATCCACATGGGGGTAAACGCCTGGGGCATGATCTCCGTCCTGACGGCCCCCTGAAAGGAGGAAGTATGCCGAAAATCATTCAACTTTCCCCCCAGATCGCCAACCTGATCGCCGCCGGCGAGGTGGTGGAGCGGCCCGCCTCCGTGGTCAAGGAGCTGCTGGAAAACGCGGTGGACGCCGGGGCCTCCCAGATCACCGTGGAGCTGCGGGACGGGGGCATGACCTTCCTTCGGGTGACGGATAACGGCTGCGGCATGACCCCCGAGGACGCCCGCACCGCCTTCCTCCGCCACGCCACCTCCAAGCTGCGGCAGGCGGAGGATCTGGCCGCCATCACCACCATGGGCTTCCGGGGGGAGGCCCTGGCCGCCATTGCCTCCGTGAGCCGGGTGGACCTGCTGACCAAGACCGCCGGGAGCCTGGCGGGGGTGAGCCTCCACCTGGAGGCGGGGACCGTCACCGAGGAGAGCGAGGCGGGCTGCCCGGAGGGCACCACCATTCTGATCCGGGATCTGTTTTTCAACACCCCCGCTCGGATGAAATTCATGAAATCCGACACGGTGGAGGGCAGCCGGTGCGCCGCCGCCGTCCAGCTTCAGGCCCTGGCTCACCCGTCTGTCGCCTTTCGGTTCCTCAAGGATGGGAAAGAGGTCCTCTCCACCCCCGGCACCGGCAACCTGATGGACGCCGCTTACAGCGTCTACGGCAAGAGCTGGGCTTCCATGGTGCCGGTGGAGAGCCGCTGGGAGGGATACAGCTTATCAGGCTTCGTCTGCAAGCCCAGCGACGCCCGGCCCAGCCGGAATCAGCAGACCTTTTTTGTCAACGACCGGCCGGTGAAGGACCGGCTCCTGACCACGGCGCTGGAGGAGGCGTACCGCAACCAGTTGATGGTGGGCAAGTTCCCCACCTGCCTGCTGCATCTGCGCCTGCCCCCCGGGGTGGTGGACGTCAACGTCCACCCCGCCAAAACAGAGGTCAAATTTCTAAACGAAAAGGCGGTTTTCGACTGCGTGCAGTACGGGGTCCTGGGCGCCCTGAACAAGGCCCCGGACCGGCCCCAGGTCCAGTTTTCGGCCCAGCACGCCCAAAAGACCCAGCCGGTCCAGCAGGAGCCCCGGAAGGACTTTTTCAAGACTGTGACTCCGGCGGAGTTCCGGGCCTTTTCCCAGACCCTTCGCGCCGCCCCCGCGCCGGACCCGGCATCCGCCGCCGCCACGGCCTCCAAGCTGCCCCTGCGGCAGCAGACCGCGATTCCCAAGCCGGAGAATCCCGGCCCCCAGAGACATATCCTGGGAGCGGCCTCCGCACCCGCTGCCGATCCGAAACCAGACCCCCAGACCGTCCCGCAGCCGGTCCCCGAGCCGGAGCAGACGGCCCTGCCCATGCCGGAGGAAGCCCCTTGGCGTCTGGTGGGGGAGCTGTACCGTACTTATTTGATCGTGGAGCAGGGGGAGAACGCCTACCTGATCGACAAGCACGCCGCTCATGAGCGGATCCTCTTTGATAGGCTCCGGGCCAACCAGGAGCCCATCGCCTCCCAGGCCCTTTTGACGCCCATCAGCTGCCGACTATCCCCCGGGGAGGCGGGGGAGCTGCTGGAAAACCGGGCTCTGCTGGCAGAATTGGGATTTGAGATCGACGAGTTTGGGGAAAATACGGTGCTGCTCCGGCAGATTCCCATGGACCTGTCCGAAGCCGACGGGGAGGAGGCGCTCCAGGCGCTGGCTGCCGATCTGCTCAACGGCCGCCGGGCCAAGGCGGAGAACGTCCGGGACGAGCTGCTCCACACCGTGGCCTGCAAGGCCGCCATCAAGGCCGGTTGGCAGACTGATGAGCGGGAGCTGCTGGCCCTGGCGGAGCAGGTCATGGCCCGGGAGGACCTGAAGCACTGCCCCCATGGCCGGCCCATCTGCGTCACCCTCAGCAAAAAGCAGCTGGAAAAGCAGTTCAAGAGGACCTAGGCCATGAGACAAAAGGGTTTGAACGCAAACCAGCTCAAGGTTGTGGCCATCGCCGCCATGACCTTGGACCACTTTACCGACGTTCTGTTTCCCGGCTACCCCACGGAGTGGTATTTTTTGGCGATCCACCTTCTGGGCCGGCTGACGGCCCCCATTATGTGGTTTTTCGTGGCGGAGGGGTATCACTACACCCGGGATTGGAAAAAATATTTCGGGCGGCTCTTGGGCTTTGCCCTCCTTTCCCACTTTGCCTACAATTTTGCCTTCGGCATTTCCTTCGTGCCCTTCCGGGCGTCGGCCTTCAACCAGACCAGCGTCCTGTGGGCCCTGGCCCTGGGCCTGCTGGCCCTGGCGATCTCCGACGGGAAGCTCTCTTGGCTCCAGGCCCAGTGGCAGCGGGCCATGGGGGTCATGGGCTGCTGCGTTCTGGCCTTCCCCGCCAACTGGAGCAGCCCCGCCGTGATGGCCATCGTCTCCATGGGTTCCAACCGGGGCAATTTCAAAAGGCAGATGGCGGGGATGCTGCTCTGGGCCGGGGTGTACGCTCTGGTGTACTTCCTGTTTATCGACCGGGTCTATGGGCTTTTGCAGCTGGGCGTGGCGCTGACCATCCCCCTGCTTGCCCGGTACAACGGGGAACGGGGGCGCTGCCGTTGGCTGCCCAAATTTTTCTACTTTTATTATCCTGCCCACCTGTTCCTCTGCGGGCTGATCCGTCTTGCCCTCTGGGGGAATGTGGGCGTGCTGGTGGGGGCGTGAGATGGGAGGAAAAATCATCTGTATCGCCGGTCCCACCGCCTCCGGCAAGACTGCCCTGGCGGTCTCCCTGGCCAAGGAGTTAAATGGGGAGGTCCTCTCCTGCGACTCCATGCAGGTCTACCGGGGCATGGACATCGGCACCGCCAAGCCCACCATTGACGAAATGGATGGGGTCCCCCACCATATGCTGGATGTGGCGGACCCGGAGGAGGATTTTTCCGTCAGCAGGTTTTGCGCCCTGGCGGAGCCCATTTTGGAGGACATCCTGGCCCGGGGTCGGACCGCCATCCTGGCGGGGGGCACGGGGCTTTATATGGACGCGCTGATCCGGGGCGGGGATTTCGCCCCCGCGCCGGTCCCCGGCCTCCGGGCGGAGCTGGAGGCCCAGGCGGAGCGGGAGGGAATGAAGGCCATGTATGCCCGCCTCTGGGACGTGGACCCGGAGACCGCCGCACGGCTCTCCCTCTCCGACAAAAAGCGAATCCTTCGGGCCCTGGAGGTATATTTGCAGACCGGCAGCACCATCACAGCCCACAACCGCCGGACCCAGACCGTCCCGCCCAGGTACGATCCAATCTGGCTGGGCCTGACCGCCGCGGACCGGCAGGCGCTGTACCGCCGGATCGACGCCCGGGTGGAGCAAATGGTGGCCCGGGGCCTGCTGGAGGAGATCCGGGGCCTGCTGGCTTCCGGGGTGCGCCGGGAGGCCACCGCCATGCAGGCCATCGGCTACAAGGAATTTCTGGCGGTGCTGGACGGAACGGAGTCCCTTTCCCAGGCGGTGGAGACGGTTCAGCGCTCCAGCCGCCGCTACGCCAAGCGCCAGCTCACCTGGTTTCGCCGGAATCCGGCGATCCGGTGGATTTCCTGGGAGGAGGACGACCCTCCCGCAAAAATTGTTGCGTGCGCCCGACGGATTCTTCAAGAATCCGACAAGTGAAATCTGCTACCATATGGGTATCCCAAAAGAAAGAAGGTATCCATATGTCTGAGGCAGTCAAGGAAGCCGTAAATTTGCAGGACGCGATCCTCCGGGAGGTCCGCCGGGATAAGGTCCCAGTGACGCTGTTCCTGATGAACGGGTTCCAGCTTCGGGGTGTCATCGTTGGCTTTGACAGCTATGTGGTGGTGCTTCTGTCGGATGGCAAGCAGCAAATGATCTATAAGCATGCCATCTCCACCCTTGCTCCCTTCCGCCCGCTGAAGTCGGCGGCGCCGGGGGCGTGAATCTCAGGGCGGCGGGGCTCCTGCCGCCCTGTTCATTTTTGGAAGAAAGAGAAAGAAGGGGTCCCATGTCAATCACGGAAAATGTGGCCCGGGTCCGGGCCCAGATCGCCCAGGCGGCGCTGGCCGCCGGAAGAAAGCCGGAGGAGATCAAGCTCTGCGCCGCCACCAAGATGAACGACGCCGCCGCCGTCCGGGAGGCCATCGCCGCCGGGGTGGACTGCTGCGGAGAGAATCGGGTCCAGGAGCTGTTACAAAAAAGCCGGGAGAACGCCTACCTTGGTGCGCCGGTCCACTTCATCGGCCGGTTGCAGACCAACAAGGTCCGCCAGGTGGTGGGCAAGGTCGATCTGATCCAGAGCGCCGACCGGCTCCATCTGCTGGAGGCCCTCCAGGCCGAGGCCCTCCGGCAGGGCATCGTCCAGGACATTCTGCTGGAGGTCAACGTGGCGGGGGAGGCGAGCAAGGGCGGCTTTGCCCCGGAGGAAATCCTGCCTCTGGTGGAAAATTTCGGCCGTTTTTCCGCTTTACGGGTGCGCGGACTCATGACCGTCCCCCCGATCTGCCAAAATTCGGGAGAGAATCGCAAATTTTTTCAAGAAATTTTAGACCTTTCTGTTGACATTGGGGCAAAAAAATACGATAATGTATGTGTAGATATTCTGTCCATGGGGATGTCCGGGGATTTTGCCGACGCCATCGCCTGCGGTAGCACCATGGTGCGTGTAGGGACTGCGATTTTCGGTCCCCGGCGCTACGCCGCGCCCCAGCCATAGAATGATGGAACATACTAGGAGGATATATCAATTATGAGCTTTTGGGACAATGTAAAGAAATTCACCCAGCCCTACGCCGACGACGAGTACGATGATTACGACGACGAGGATCAGGAAGACTACGAAGAGGAACAGGAAGAACCCGCTCCTCGGCAGAGCCGCCGGGCGCCGGCCTTTTCCCAGCCCGCCGCCCAGCAGGATTCTACTCCCGATTTTTCGGCGCCCCCCACGGTTTCCTCGACTTCCAGCGCCGCTTCCGTTTCCGGCAGCTCCAGCCTGGGCAGCAGCGGCTTTTCCGGCCAGGTCCTGAGCATGGGCTCCTCCGGCAGCAAGCAGGAGGTCGTTCTGTTCCATGCCAAGGCCTTTGACGACGCCGCTCGGGCGGCGGACGATCTGCGCAGCCGGAAGGCCATCATTCTCAACATGGAGAATGTGGACAAGGCCCTGACCCGCCGGGTGGTGGATTTCCTGTCCGGCTGTGTCTACGCCGTGGACGGGAAGGTGAAGAAGATCGCCCAGTCCACCTACCTCTTCTGCCCCCATAGCATGGATATCGTCGGCGACCTGGAGGCCTTCCAGGGCGAGGTTGAGAGTTACATCTGATTTATCAAGGAAGGATCGCGCTTATGATTACACCGCAGCAAATCGATCAGGTCTCCTTCAGTCGCGCCACCTTCGGCGGCTACGACATGCAGTCGGTGGACGAGTTTCTGGAGCCGCTGACCGAGGATTATATCACCCTTTACAAGGAGAACGCCCTGCTCAAGAGCAAAATGCGGGTCCTGGTGAGCAAGCTGGAGGAGTATCGGAAGAACGAGGCCAGCATGAAGGACGCCATTGTCAACGCCCAGAAGACCTGCGACCGGATGGTGAAGGACGCGGAGGCCAAGTGCGCCAAGATGCTCAGCGACGCCAACGCCGCCGCGGCGGAGAACGCTCGGAACGCCGACGGCCTGATCGCCGCGGAGAACGCCCGGGTGGACGACGCCCGCCGGGCCGCCAGCGCCAAGATCGACGAGATCGAGGAGCAGCTCCGGGCCTGCATCCAGGCCCTGGACCGGATCAAGGAGGCCAACAAGCCCCTGACTCCCGCCCCGGCTACCACTGCCGCGCCGGCAGCGCCCGCCGCCCCCGCTCAACAGGCATTTGACTATGAGAAGACGGCCCGCCCCGCCCCGGCTCCCAAGCAGCCGGATCCGGCGGACGCCGTGGCGGACGAGATCGCCCATACCCTGGAGTCTCTGGTGGGCACTACGGAGGATTCCGCGCCCAAAGCGGCCCCCCAGCATCCCACGTCGGACACCACCAGCAAGTTTACCAATCTCCGGTTCGGGCGGAATTACGACCCCACCCACAACAAGAAATAACCGCAATGCCATGACGAGGACAGGCGGTCTGTCCCACCCCCTTCAGAGAGCTGCCGGCTGGTGCGAGGCAGCGGCGGAGGCCGGACCGTATCCCCTCTGAGCAGCGTGCCGAAAACCAGTAGGCCACGCCGGGCGCGCCCGATACAGCGCGACAAGCGCCGGGGAGATCCCCGGAACGAGAGTGGTACCGCAGAGGTTTCGCGCCTTTGTCTCTTAATAAAGAGACAAAGGCGCTTATTTTATTAGAATTTCAGGAGGTCAACCCCAATGGATTACAAATCCACCATCATCACGCCGAAAACCGACTTTCCCATGAAGGCGAACCTTCCCAACCGGGAACCGGGAATGCTGCAAAAGTGGGAGGACATGGACCTGTACAACCTGATGCTGGAAAAGAATCAGGACAAGCCCCCCTTCGTCCTCCACGACGGCCCGCCCTTTTCCAACGGCGATATCCACATGGGCACCGCCATGAATAAGACGCTGAAGGACTTCATCATCCGCTCCCGGGCCATGATGGGCTATTTCACCCCCTTTATCCCCGGGTGGGACAACCACGGCATGCCCATCGAGTCCGCCATCATCAAAAAGAACAAGCTGAACCGGAAGGCCATGCCCGTCCCCGAGTTCCGCTCCGCCTGCGAGGCCTTTGCCGAGAGCTATGTCCAGCGGCAGATGGCCGAGTTCAAGCGCCTGGGGGCGGTGGGAGACTGGAAGCATCCCTACCGGACCATGGACAAAGCCTTCGAGGCGGAGGAGGTCAAGGTCTTCGGGGCCATGTACCGGAAGGGCTATATCTATAAGGGCCTGAAGCCCGTCTACTGGTGCCCCAAGGACGAGACGGCCCTGGCCGAGGCGGAGATCGAGTACCAGGACGATCCCTGCACCTCCGTTTTCGTCAAATTCCCCCTCGCCGACGACCTGGGGAAGCTGACGGAATTCGCCGGAGAGCAGATCTTCTTCTTGATCTGGACCACCACCATCTGGACCCTCCCCGGCAATATGGCCGTGTGCCTCCACCCCCGGGAGGAGTACGTCCTGGCCAAGGCGGACAACGGGGAGACCTATATCCTGGCCCAGGCCCTGGCGGACAAGGTGATGGCCATCGGCGGCTTTGACCACTATCAGGTCCTGGCCTCCTTCCCCGGTAGCTTCTTTGAAAATATGACCGCAAACCATCCCTTCTTGCCCAAGACCTCCCGGCTGGTGAACGCGGAGTACGTCACCATGGACTCCGGCACCGGCTGCGTCCACACCGCCCCGGGCTTCGGCGCCGACGACTACCAAACCTGCATGCGCTACGGCATGGACCTGGTGGTGCCCGTCAACGACCAGGGCCGCCACACGGAGTACGCCGGCAAGTACGCCGGACTGACCACCGAGGAGTCCAACCCCATCATCCTGGAGGACATGAAGCAGAGCGGCGCCCTCTTCGCCTCCCAGCAGATCACCCACTCCTATCCCCACTGCTGGCGGTGCAAGAACCCCATCATCTTCCGGGCCACCCCCCAGTGGTTCTGCTCCGTTGACGCCTTCAAGGATCAGGCTGTGGCGGCCTGCCAGGACGTGTCCTGGACCCCGGCCTGGGGCCAGGACCGAATGATCAGCATGATCCGGGAGCGGGCGGACTGGTGCATCTCTCGGCAGCGCCGGTGGGGCCTGCCCATCCCCGTGTTCTACTGCAAGGACTGCGGAAAGCCCGTCTGCACCGACGAGACCATCGACCACATCAGCGCCCTCTTTGGGGAGCATGGCTCCAACATCTGGTTCGAGAAGGACGCCATGGAGCTGATCCCCCAGGGTCTCAAGTGCCCCCACTGCGGCGGCGAAACCTTTGACAAGGAGACCGACACCCTGGACGGCTGGTTCGACTCCGGCTCCACCCACTATGCCGCCCTGCGGCGCCGGATGCCCGAAATGTGGCCGGCGGACGTGTACCTGGAGGGAGCGGATCAGTACCGGGGCTGGTTCCAGTCCAGTCTGCTGACCAGCGTGGGCGCTCTGGGCCAGGGCGCGCCCTTTAAGCAGGTGCTGACCCACGGCTGGACCGTGGACGGCCAGGGTCGGGCCATGCACAAGTCCCTGGGCAACGGCATGGACCCCAACGACCAGATCAAGCAGTACGGCGCGGACATCGTCCGGCTCTGGGCCGGCTCCTCCGACTACCACGCCGACGTCCGCTGCTCTGGGGAGATCTTCAAGCAGCTGAGCCAGAACTATCTGAAATTCCGGAACACCGCCCGGTACTGCCTGGGCAACCTTTCCGACTTTACCGCCGACTGCCTGGTGCCCCCGGAGAAAATGGACAGCCTGGACCGCTGGGCCCTGACCCGGCTGGACAGCCTGGTGAAGCAGTGCCGGAAGGCCTACCTGGACTATGAATTCCACACCGTGTCTCACGCGGTGAATGATTTCTGTGTGGTGGAGCTGTCCAGCTTCTACCTGGACATTTTGAAGGACCGGCTCTACTGCGACGGCCGGGACAGCCTCCGCCGCCGCTCCGCCCAGACCGCCCTGTACTATATCCTGGACAGCCTGGCCAAGGTATTCGCTCCCATCCTGCCCTTTACCTGCGACGAGATCTGGCAGTCCATGCCCCACCGCCCCGGGGACGACACCCGGAACATCCTCCTGAACCAGATGCCTGAGGACCTGGGGGCCTATCCCCTGGGTACCGAAGAAATGGCCCGGTGGGACAAGGTCATCGCCCTGCGCCAGGAGGTCAACGGCGTGCTGGAGCGGGCCCGTGGGGATAAGCGGATCGGCAAGGCCCTGGAGGCCCATGTGAGCCTGTCTGACCGGCCGGAGGAGCTGGAGGGCCTAGACCTTGCCCAGTTGTTCATCGTCTCCTCCTGCGCCTTTGAGGCGCCTTCCGAGGGTGCTGTGACCGGCAAAAGCGCCGTCTATCCCGGCCTGACCATTGGCGTCACCGAGGCCAAGGGGGAAAAGTGCCCCCGCTGCTGGAACTTTACCACCACCCCGGACAGCCGGGGCCTGTGCCCCCGGTGTGCCGCCGTGATCGACGAGCTGGAGCTGTAAATGCCCGATTTGGAGAGGATTCGGCATTATGAAGCGCTGCTAGACCGGGCGGAACCGGCGGTAGAAAAGCTGCTGGCCGCCCTCCGTGACTACGCCGAAGCAAAGCCCCTGGTGGAGGCCCTGCGGGAATACTACCGATCCGACTGGAAGGAGGATGCCGCTATGGATGAGGCGGGGCTCCTCCCCCCGGATCTCAAGCGGGGCGTACTGTCCCAGGACGCCGTTTTTGACCTTCTGGCCGGGGACCAGGCCATTCAAGAAATGATCTCCCGGCTGTTTTTCTGACAGTAATGGCTCCCTTTCCTGCGAAAGGGAGCCATTACAGTCCGTCAAAGAATCCCTGTTTTCAAGAAGTGAAAACAGGGATTCTCCTGCAAATATTTGGAAAAGCAAACTTGTTGTTTTTTTATCTGAGACTTTCAAATTTGAATACTCGTGTGCGTTGGTTAACATTATCGTTCTGCGACCTTCCGGATGAAAAGACTTTAAAATTCAGTTGACAAAAGCAATGGGATGTGTTACATTTCACTTAGATAAATATCTAAGTAAAATGTTGTAAATAAACCAAGAGAAATCGGAGGCAATTATGACGGGAGAATATATGGAATCTTGTATGGTGGAGATT
>CANQFY010000048.1 GCA_947600025.1 uncultured Oscillospiraceae bacterium | reverse complement strand
GTCTTCACGTTGGCGGCCACGCCCTCGGCGGTCATGCCGTCGGAAGCGGTCTTGCCCTGGGCGGCCAGGACGTTGTTGGCAGCCTCATGGGCGCCGTTGCCAATGGTGAAGTAGTAGTCACCGGCATCCAGGATGTAGTTGCCCTTGGTGCCGATGGCGTTGTCGGCGGTGCTGTCCCAGCTGGCCATGTTCTGCACATCGGCCACGATGGTCACCTGCTCGGAAGCGCCGGGGGCCAGCTCGCCGGTCTTGGCGTAGTCCAGCAGCTGCACGCCGGCCTTTTCCACGCCGTGCTGCTTGTCATAGTCGGTATAGGGGGTGGAGACGTAGAGCTCGACTACGTCCTTGCCCGCCACGTCGCCGGTATTGGTCACGGTGACCTGGGCGGTGACGGTCTTGGCCGCCAGATCCACGGTCAGGCTGTCCAGGGTCTGAGTAAAGGTGGTGTAGCTCAAGCCGAAGCCGAAGGGATAGGAAACTTCGTTGTCGTAGCTCCAGGCCACGCCGTCGGCGCTGCCGACAGCGTTGTTGGCGTTGCCCTGGCCCAGGACGGCGTCCATGTAACGGGTCTCATAGTACTTGTAGCCGATGTAGATGTTCTCGGCCTCCACCAGAGCGGAGTTCATGGAGACCTCGGGGTTGCCGTTGGTCCAGGCGTAGTTGCCGTAGTTCTGGGCGGCGGGGGAATTGGCGTTCACCACCGCGTAGGTGTCGGCCAGATGGCCGGAGGGGTTGGCAGCGCCGGACAGAACGTCCGCCACGCCGTAGAAGCCGTAGCCGCCGGGTAGGCCGATCTCCAGGATGGCATCCACGCCGTCGTTGTGCTTCAGCTCGTCAATCTCCATGGCGCTGGAGTTGTTCAGCAGGACGATGACCTTGCCGTTGGTGCCCTTGGCATCGATGGCGGCCTGGATCAGATCCCGCTCGTCGTCGGACAGGCCGAGAGGATCGGTCTGGTTCAGGTTCTGCTCCGGATCCACACCGGCGGCGCCGGGCATATAGCTCCGGTTCTCACCGGCGGCCCGGGCCAGGGTGACGATTATCACGGGGTAGTCGTTCAGGGTGTCCTTCCAGCCGGCGTTGGCGGAGGTCATGGCATCCTGAGAGGGCTCCTTGCTGCTAAACACGCCGCCGATAGAGGGAGCGGTGATCCGGGTGTAGGTGATGGTGCCGCCCCAGCTCTCGATCTCGGTGGTGAACACGGACTCCAGAGACTTGTAGAGGTCCTGCAGCGTGGTGTTGATCTTGTAGCCCTTGGCGGTCAGGGCCTGGACAAAGTCCACAGTGTCCGCGTCGGTGCCGTGATTCTCGTTTAGGCTGGAGCCCATGTCGCCGCCCATCACGGGGTAGTAGCTGGAGAAGCCCAGCAGGGAGACCTTCTGGGTCTCGTCGGCGGTGAGAGGCAGGGCGCCGTTGTTCTTGAGAAGGACGGTGCCCTCCTCGTTCATCCGCTCGCCCAGGTCCTCGATGGCGTCCAGCAGCTCCTTGGTGCTGGAATAGTCGGACTTGTAGGTGTACAGGTCGGTTTTGTCACCGCTCTCATCGGTGACGATCTCGCTGCTGTGGGTGCCCAGGAATTTGTCGATGTCGGTACGGAAGCCCTCCACCAGCACCTGGCCCACCAGCGCTACCGCCAGCAGAACGGCGGTCACGGTGGTCAGGCCGCGCCACAGGCGCATTGCGGCACGGCCGCCCTTGGTGTTTTTGCTCATGATTTTCCTCCTTATCTCATCACGTTTTATGGCAGGCCGGGGGGACAGCCCCGGCCCAGCTCACAGATCATTCGCCCTTTTTCCGGGCGGCGATGGCGGCCTGCTCTTCCTTCAGGTTCTTTTCCACGGTGAACAGGAAGATCAGCGCGCCGCAGACGGCGTAGCACACGGTCTCGATCCAAATGTAGCTGATGGACAGCGCATTCTGGGCAGCGGCGCCCTGGACGCCCTGGCCGAAGACCATGTTCTGGTCAAAGTTGGCCATTTTCAGCAGGGCATTGAGGATGGAGGTGCCGATAGGAGAGGCGGCCACCATCAGAGAGCTGTAAATGGACATGGTCAGGCCATCGGTGCGGATGCCGCTCTTGTACTCGATGTGGTCGATGACGTCGGCCAGCATGGCCAGGATCAGATAGCAGGCGGGAGAGGAGCCCAGGCACTTCAGGGCCACGCCGATGGCGACCATGATGATGTTGGTGGGGAACAGGCCGGCGATGACGCCGCCCACAGCGCCCACGATCATGCCAATGCCGGTGATCTTGGCCTTGCCGAACTTATTGGCCAGGGGCACCACCACCACGGCGGCCACGGCCATAGGCACGGCGCCCAGGATGCTCAGGACGGTCTGGGCAATGCCCCAGTCTCCGCCCAGCATGGAGCTGTCAACCACCCACTCGCAGAACTGGGTCATGGAGCCGTTCTTGATGGCGCCGGACCACTGGAACAGCAGGTAGAAGATGATGACGATCCACCACCACTTCTCGCTGGTGACGGCTTTGAGCTGGGCGCTGATGGAGACGTTCTTGGTCTCCTGCTTCTCGGACTTGCCGGAGACCAGGTCCTCCTCCGTCACCCGCTCCCGGGTGAACTTGAACTGGAGGTACGCGGTCATGGCGGTGAAGACGGCCACAGCCAGCATCACGATGAACCACCGGTTCTGGTCATTGCCCAGAACGTTGGAGGCCAGGATGGGGAACACCATGGAGCCGGTGCCCATGACGGCCAGGCCGGCGATGTTGGTGAAGGAGGCCAGGGCGCCCCGCTTCTCCGAGTCCCGGGTGGAGACGGGGATCATGGTGGAGTTGGCGGTGTTGTAGATGGGGTACGCCACGGAGTAATACAGGTTGTAGGCAATGGCGATCCAGACCATCTTCGCGGTCTCGCTCTCAAAGGGAACGATGAACATCAGGACGCTGGCGATGGAGAGGGTCAGGGCGGAGAGCAGGATCCAGGGCCGGGCCTTGCCCGCCAGGACCTTGGTCCGCTCGATGAGCTGGCCCACCACCAGGTTGGCGATGACGATGAAGATCGTACTCACCAGAGGCAGCACCGTCAGGAAGCTGTTGTCCAGGCCCAGTACCTCGTTAAGGTACTTCTGGAGCATGCTGGTGAAGATACCGGAGCTCAACAGGGCGCCGAAGGGTCCCAGGAAATAGCCGATGACCATTTCCGGCAGCTTCACGTCGTTGGTCTTGATGGCGGAGCTGGTCAGCGGGGAGCTCCAGAAGCCATCATTTTTCTTGCTCATAGGGATTCATCCTTTCCTAAAATGTTTATAAACCTCGTTCCGAGGGATCTTACATGGGACAGGACGCGGTGTAGCGGCCGCTGGGGAAGCTCTTCTCCGTGCCGTCGGGGAGGGTCAGCTGGCAAGTGGTGCCCACGGGGACCTGGATGGTGACGGTGAAGGTACCGTTTTCCACCTTCCATTCGGACGCGGCCTTGCCGTAGGGCGTGATCACGCTGCCCTTGGCCCAGGTGATGCCGCCGCCCACCAGGGGCTTGACGTTGAACACCTTGTAGCCCGGCTCCACGGCCTCCAGGCCCGCCACCCGGCGGTACAGAAAGTCGCCCACGGCGCCGCTGGCGTAGTGATTGTAGGAGATCATCATATCGGTGCCGTCGTTGCTGATGGGGCACACGCCGTTCTCGTCCAGGCCGTCCCAACGCTCCCAAATGGTGGTGGCGCCCATCTTCACTTCATACAGCCAGGAGGGGCACTTGGTGTTCAGGAGCATCCTAAAGGCGGTGTCGGCATGGCCGTTGTCCGCCAGAACGAACAGGATGAAGGGCGTGCCGGGGAAGCCGGTGCCAATGCAGTAGTCGTTTTTCTCCACCAGCTTCACCAGATTGTCCGCCGCCTGGGCCTTCACGGTCTCATTGGGGAACATATCCAGGTAGAGGGGCAGGACGTAGGCGGTCTGGAACTCCTCCAGAAGCTTGCCGTGGCCGTCGGTGAGGATGGAGCAGTAGGCGTCGGCCACCTTTGCGCTCAGGTCCCGGTAGTACTCCGCGTCCCCCTTCTCTCCCAGAATGTCGGCAATCTTGGCCACCAGGCCGCTGGTGTTTTTCAGGCTGGCGGTGGCGGTCCACTTGCTTCGGGCCTGCCACTGGCTCATCTTGGGCACGTCGGGGGCCACCCAGTCGCCGAAGTGGAACACGCCGGGGGTGTGCCAGATGTAGCGGTGCTTGCCGAAGCTAAATAGGCCGGCCCAGAAGGTGCAGGCTTTCACATATCTCTTCATGCCGGGATAGAATTTCCGGAGAATTTCCACATCTCCCCTGGCCCGGTACTCCGCCCAGGGCACCAGAATACAGGCGTCGTCCCACCAGTCCACCGCCATATCCGGCATGGTGGCTGGGAAGCCGTAGCTGTGGCGGGGCACGGTGTTGGGCAGGCCGCCGCCGGGGAACTGCTCGGCCTTTACATCCAGCATCCACTTGCCCAGGAACCGGCTCATGTCGAACAGGTAGCAGGCCGTGGGAGAGAACACCGCGATGTCGCCGGTCCAGCCCATCCGCTCATCCCGCTGGGGGCAGTCTGTGGGAATGTCCACCAGGTTGGACTTGGCGCCCCAGATGATGTTGCTCTGGAGCTGATTGATCATGTCGTTGGAGCAGGTAAATTCGCCGATCCGTTCCAAATCGGAGTACAGCGCCCGGGCGGAGACCCGGATATTCTGCTCTTCGATCCCCTCCACGCTGATATAGCGGAAGCCCATGTAGGTCAGCCGGGGGCTGTAACGCTGCGCGCCATCCTGACAGATGTAGGTGGCGGTGGCCTTGGCGGTGCGGAGGAACTGGGTGTTCAGGGTCCCGTCGGGGTTTAGAATTTCCGCGTGCTTGACGGTGACGGTCTGACCCTTCTTGCCCTGGATCGTCAGGTCCACCACGCCGGCAAAATTCTGGCCGAAGTCGTAGATCAGGGCCCCGGAGGGGAGCTTCGTGCAGGAAATGGGCTCCATGCGCTCATGGGCCTTCACGGGTGCGCCGTAGTCCGCCATGATCTTGGGGTCTACCCGGAGGGTCTCCAGGGTTGCGCCGCGCCAGGTGATGCCCTCGGGGCGAACGGTGGCGTCGTAGGTCTCGCCGTCGTAGAGATCCGCCATTTTGTAGGGGCCGTCCTCGGTGACGGACCAGCTCTCGTCGGTGCCCACCACTTCCTGGGTCCCGTCCTCGTAGGTCACCCGCAGCTCCAGCAGCAGGGCCTGCCGGTCGGCGGACACCCGGTTGCCCCGGGTGAAGACGAAGGAGCCCACGGCCCAGCCGCCGGCCACCACCGCCTGGATGGTGTTCTCCGCCCCCAGAAGGGCGGTCACATCGTAGGTCTGGTACTGCAAATTGGTTTTATAGGAGGTAAAGCCGGGGGCGAAATACTGATCTCCGGCCTTTTGGCCGTTGACGGACAGCTCGTAGACGCCCATGGCGGTGGCGTAGATCTTGGCGCCAGCCACCTTTTTCTCCGGCTTCCAGGTCTTGCGGAAGGTCATGGGGATGGGCGAGACCTTGGCCTCCGTGAATTTGTAGGCGCCGTCGGAGATCCACTTGCCCTCCCAGGGAAGATCCATCCGTCCGGTCTCAAAGTCCACCTGGGCACAGGCGGTCTCCCCGGCATCGTCCTTGGCCTCCACCGTGGCGGTGTAGTGAGTGAAGGGCGTCAGAGCCGGACCGTCGTAGCAAACGGCGATTTGCGACTCGGTGACGGTCTGCCACGGACCGACCTTGATCACCGCCTGCTTGAGAGCGGCACCGGGGCGGTCGCTTTCCAGGGCGAAGGAAAATCGGGGCCTGCTCACATCGGTGACGCAATCCTTTGTCAGATTCTCCACCGCGAAACGCGTGATGTTCAGCATAGTATCCTCCTTCAATCGAAATATTTCCGACCCCCTTGGGGGTTTCCTTTTTGTCAAGCATACAATAGCACAAAAAATGCCCCCTGTGGGGGCAAATGCGTAATCCGTTGCTTTCTTTGCACAAACTGTTTTGGATATTGGCTAAATTATCTAATCAAAACGCCCGAATTTTCAGCATAATGCCAAAAATCCGGACATGGGTTCTAGTTCTTCTCCTGCTCTGTGGGGATCAGCACCCCCAGGGTGAACCATCCGTTCTCCGCCTTCAGGGTCAGGGAGCCGCCGTACTGCTCCACCGTGGAGCGGATACTTTTCAGCCCGTAGCCGTGTTGGGAGCGGTCGGCCTTGGTGGTCTGGGGCAGCTCCTCCCCGGTGGTGACCGCCTCGGCGCAGCGGTTTTCCAGGCTCATTCGGAGAAAGCCCCGCTGCTGGCTTACCGACAGATGGATCACTCGCTGCTCCGGTTCCGCCACCTTGCTCACGCCCTCGATGGCGTTGTCCAGGGCGTTGCCCAGCAGGGTACTCAGTTCCACCACCCCCATGAAATCCAGGGCGTGGCCGTCCGCCACGCAGGTAAACTGAATGCCGTGGTCCTGGCAGTAGGCGCTCTTTCGGGTGAGGATGGCGTCCATGACCCGGTTGCCGGTGTGGCACTGAATGTCGAAGGCCCGGATCTCCCGTTCCAGCTGGTCCAGTACCGCCGTCTTGTCCTTGGAGTCGATCTCCGAGCGGAGGACGGCGATCTGGTGCTTCAAATCGTGATATTTCCGGTTGACCATCTCCATGGACTCCCGGCTGAGCTGATAGTTGGCGTACTGCATGTTCACCACATTTTGCAGGGCCGTGACCTCCCGCAGGGCGTAGGCGTCGCACAGCTGCAAATGGTGAGCGTAAAGGATCGCCACCCCTCCCAGGTAGACAATGGTACGGATGTTGAAGGCCTCCGCCGGCCGCTGGGTGGTAAAGGGCGACTCCACCGCCGCGTAGCTCAGGCTGGACAGAATGTAGATCACCAGAGCGATGGCCACGGTGCTGGCGCAGGCCGCCCGGGTCACGGGCATTTCGGCGCTCTCCTTCAGATGGATTCGCTCCAGAGCGTACATCAGAAGAAATACCGCCCCCTCGACGACCAGGATAAACACCGCCTGGACCCAGAGCCGCTCAAAAAGCGCCACCCTCCGGGCGTAGAACATATACAGCTGCCAGGCCAGGGAGATGGCAAAGCCCCCCAGAATAAAGGCCCGGGCGCAGTAATAGACCCCCCGGTAGCCGTCCTCCCGGCACAGGAGCAGGAAGGGCGCGGCGGTCCAGATGGCAAAAACGGACATACCAACATTGAAAGGAAACCCGCTTAGCGCCGCCACATAGTCCATATAGGGAATCATGGGCAGGAAAAGGGCCAGGGCCGCCGCCCAGAATTTCCAACCCTTCAGCCGCTTGGGCAGCATGCTCATGTACAGCAGGCAGGAAAAGCTGTGGGTCAGGGCCGTCCAGTACCCGGGAATGTTTTGCAACTCGCCGCTCATCAGCCCACCTCGTTCATGTAGCTGTTCAGGGCGTCCAGGAACGCCTTTTTCTTGGCCCGGCTGATCTGCACCGGGGTGCCGTGAACCAGGGCGTCGTCCCCCCGGATGCCGTCCACATGCTCCAGATTCACCAGGTAGCACTTGTTGCACCGGAAGAAGCTCATGCCCGCCAGACTCTCCTCCACCTCTTTCATGGTACCGGTGGCAGTGATCAGCCCGTCGGCGGTGTGATAGGCCAGGCTGTGGCCGTCCACCTCCACGAAGTAGATCCGCCCGGCCTCCACCTTTTGAGAGCCGCCGCGGTTGGCCAGGTACAGATAGCGTTTGGTGTGTTTTTGCAGCCGGCTGATGGCTTTTTCCAGGCTGGTGGAGAAGGTGAAGTAGGAAAAGGGCTTGAGGATATAGTCCAGCGCATCCACAGAGTAGCCCCGGATGGCGTAGGCGGACATATTGGTGATGAAGATGATGGCAACCTCCCCGTCCCGCTTCCGGATCTCCCGGGCGGCGGTCATGCCGTCCATATAATTCATCTGAATATCCATCAGAATGATGTCGTACTCCGCCCGGTAGTCCAGGGCGATCTCGTCCCCATCCCGGAACTCCCGGACAGAAAAACGGGTATGGTTTTCCCCCTCGAACCGGGTCAGATATTCCCGCAGCTGCTTGGTATACAGGGGGTCGTCTTCCACCAGAGCGATCCGAATCATAGCATCCTCCCATTCCCCAAATCGGCCAAATCATCCTTCTTATATTATTTTATTTTTAGTTGGATTTTTTGTCAAGGATTTTGTTACGAACCCCCCGCTCCGCCAAAAGGCCGAGAAAGAGAGCAGGAGCATGAATAATCGCGTCTTGCAAATCTCAAATAATCCTTGCATCTTGGCGAACGCTTTGCTATACTCAGATCATAAGCAAAATCGTCAGACAAACTGTGTAAAGGAGGCCCCTGTATGACCGTCAATTCCAGCAAGCTTCAGAAAAAGAAGGCCGAGGAGGAACACTATTCCCAGGAGGAGGTCATCTCCGCCGAGGTGCGTCTCTATTCCGACAATTCTCAAGTCCTGTCCGATTTGGATGAGGTCAACCGGAATCTCCAAGCGGTCAATTCTGAGTTGGAGCGCTTCACCAACAGTGCCGACCGAACCGATTATGCCATTGCCGTGGGAAGCGGCATCCTGGCAGGGCTTCTGGACAGTGTCTTTGTGGGGGCATTCAATTTGGAGGAAGCAGACCAGTGGGGCAATGAAAGGGTAAATGACTTTGTGTTGACCGTCGCTAAAATCCAGGGCTATCGGGGTGACGAGCTTACAGGAGCAATAGAACACCTGGAAGATCTGTTCCCCATCGCAGCAGATAAGGTGACCAACGAATTCGGCAGCGGCCTTCAGCACCACCTTCGCGACTTTTCTCACCACCCGACGCCCGTGGGCCTGATATGTTCGATCCTGACGCAGTTCACGGGAAAGGTTTACGGGACAAATAAAGCCGGTGTGTTTCAGTCCGTTCAGCTCAGCGGGGATGGGCTCCTCCTTATTGGAAGGACTTTCCCCGAAAAAATCATGTTTGGCGTTGTCAACTGGGCATTCCACCTTGCAAGCGATATGGCCGGTTCCTCCGGCTCTGTGAGAAATAACAGTCTGGGAACAGGGATTCCTGGTCCTTTGGTCTCCATTTTGAAGGAGCTGTCCTCCACGCCACTGTTCCGGAAGCTCAGCAAAGACGGAAATAAGGAGTTTTCTGTTTTCATTTCCCAGCTGTTCAGAGGCGAGAATAACAAGCTGATCCCTTACAAGTTCGACCTGCGGACGGAGCTGGGCGTCGCTCGCTATGCTGGCCGACAGGCAATTCCGGTCCTGCTCAACGAGTGCATCGTTCGATCGTTCTATTTTCTCCGGCGGCTTACCATGGAGCTTGGCAGCACCAAGCTGGACAGCATCCAAGATCTCGCCACACTGAATTGGAACCGGATTCTTCCCTTCCAGAATAGAACCGTGGACCGAATGCTCACGATCTCCTCCATGACCTTCAACGTTGCCGATACCGCCGACGCGGCCATTCACGCGGCTATTGAGACCGGGGGAAATTGGGTGCTGTTCTCTGGGAAGTTCGTCGCGCGGTTCAACTATGTAGGGGCGGGCCGGGCAGCGCTGGCCATCGTAAAGGAGATCTCCGACGAGAAGAAGGAGACCCAGCTGCTCCACGAAAAGATGCTCCTGTCCGATCAAAAGGCCTCGTTGTTTTTGGGGCAACTCCAGGAATTCAAGGCCCGGCTGGAGGAACGGGTGTCCAATTATCTGGCGGAGGATATTACAGAGTTCATGTCGGGCTTTGACTACATGCGCCAGGGCCTGGTCAGCGGCAATTCCGATCTGGTCATTCACGGGAACGTCATCATTCAAAAGGTCCTGGGCCGGGAGCCTCAGTTTACAAATCAGGAAGAATTTGACGCGCTGATGGAATCGGACATTCCGTTGACGCTGTGATAGGAGGCAACGCAATGGCAAAAAATGAAAACGGCAAGGAAAAAGGCGGCGGTATTCTGAACACGCTCCACGGCGCGATGGATTCCGTCAAAGCGACGGTGCAAAATGTGAAGCTGCCGGAGATCAAAGCGCCGGAGATCAAGGTCCCCGATCAGGTCAAGGACCTGTTCAAGAAAAAGCCCCGCATGACCGAGCCGGAGGATTCCGTCAAGCCTTTGGAGCTCAAGGCAATCTCTACCCAGAACGCCATCAAGGTCATCTACTATCTGATGGCGGCTGACGGTGAGATCTTCCACAGCGAGGAGGAAAAATTTGACGCCATCGGCGAGGAGCTGGATCCCGGCTTCTCAGAGCACCGGGAGCAAATCATTCAGGACTGCCGGGCACAAATGGAGAAGATCATCGATCCGGAGGACTACTATGATGTGCTCCAGGATGGGGTGGAGCAGGCTCTTTCCTCCTCGGTCCAGACGGAGGACACCTTTATCACCCCAAAGCTGCTGGTCTGGGATCTGCTGACCGTGGCATACAGCGACGAGCACTACGACGACACGGAGCGGCGGCTCCTGAAGTACATCACCCGCAAGCTGGGCATCGACAAGGCGGTTTTCCTGGAGATGGAGAGCAGCATCTTGACCCTGATGGACCTGGAAAAGGAGCTGGCCTGGATCAAAACCACGGACCGGCCCTATATGACAATCGAAACCATGGTCAATGAAATCGCGGATCGGAAGAACGTGATCTTTGAGAGCGTGAAGGATCTGATCGCGCTTTAAGACGGGAGGAATAAAAATGCCATTACCGCTGTTATTTATCGGCGTCGTCGCGGCAACGGGGGCGCTGGGCGTTGGGAAGACCGTAAAGGCGGGGATCGACACCGTTAACGCCAGCAATATCAATAAAAACGCCAATGAGATCGTAGAGGACGCTACAAAGCTGCTGAACGCGCAGCGACTGGCCTGCGGCAATTCTCTGTCCCATCTGGGCAGTGAAAAGCTGTTTGTGCTGAATTTCAGCATGACACAGTTTATTGATACATTCACACAAATCAAAAATGTGGATTTTCGGGAGACCGAAGGCCTGGATGAACTGCGCCGGCTCCATGTGGATGAAAAGGAATTTACCGAGATGAAAACCATGGTGAGCTTCGCCGGGTCCCTGGCCGGCGGGGCTGTGGCCGGGACTGCCGGCGGAGCGCTGGCCGCCTTTGGCGCCTATGGCGCGGCCCAGGCCCTTGCCTGCGCCTCCACCGGCACTGCCATCGCCGCCCTCCACGGCGCGGCAGCCACCAACGCGACCCTGGCCTTCTTCGGCGGCGGCTCCCTGGCGGCAGGCGGGCTCGGTATGGCCGGAGGCACCATGATCCTGGGCGGGCTGGTTGCAGGTCCGGCCCTGATGGTCATGGGCTTTGTAGCTGGCAGCGCCGCCAAGAAAAATCTGGAAAAAGCCTACACCAACAAAGCGGAGGCTATCCAGATCGCCTCCCAGCTGAATACGGCATCCTTGCAGTGCGAGACGATCCGTCGACGGACCTATCTATTTTACAATCTGCTCGCCCGGCTGGACACCTACTTCCTGCCGCTGATCTACAAAATGGAGGACATTGTCAAGGCCGAGGGGGACGATTACAGGTGCTATTCTCCCGCCTCCAAGCAGGTCATCGCCTCCTGCGCCAGCGTCGCTGTTTCAGTCAAATCGGTCCTTGATACGCCGCTTTTAACGGACAATGGGCTCCTGACCGAGGAATCTGAAAGTAAAGCCACCAGCATAGAAGGCTTTTTGAAAAAAATGAGAATCCCTTATTGATGTTTAGGAACGCAATAAGAGCGTAGAACTATCCCACAAACAAAACGACCGCTCTCCGCAGCTCGGAGGGCGGTCATTTTTTGCTGTGTACAGGCAGCGGATTTTGGGATACTCCCTGCCTCGCTTTTGGATGCTCCCCTGCTGGGAAGCCGCTGATTTACAGGTATTTTCGGAAGAAGGCGCACTCGTCGTCGTTGCACGCCTTTGCCTCCGGCAGCGGCAGGTTCACATGAAATACATGGGCCACCTGCTTGTCCTCCTCCCTGCCGTAGCACTTCCAGGCGGCATCCACGCCCTTTTCCCGGAGAAGGCGGTACATGGGCTCCGCAGCTTCCCGGAGAAAGTCATTGCAGGCGGTAGCCAAATACGCCGGGGGGTAGCCGCCGCCGATGGCGTCCAGCTCCCGGAGGCGGGGGTCGCTTTCGTCCAGGTCCCCAAAATAGTCCAGCTGGATCCCCTCCCGAGGCTCCTTGGCACGCTGGGCCAGATCGTACATTCCGCAGTTGAGCCCCAGGGCCCGCAGGGTGACCCGAGGCGCCCGGAAGGAAAAGAGGGCGGCGTATTCCGGATTTTCCCAGATGGCGGCATACTGGCTGGCCAGCTGGGCGCCCGCCGAATCCCCCACCAGTATCACCCGCTCCGGGTCCAGGTGCAAATCCGCGTCCGCCTCCGTCAGCCAGGTCAGGACCCGGTTCAAATCCTCCAAAGGCGTGGGGAACCTCCACCTAGGCGCCAGGCGGTAGTTAAAATTCACCACGGCAAAGCCCCGCCGGGCCAGGTCCATGCAATAGCGGCGGTAGATCTCCTTGTTGCCGTAGACATACCCGCCGCCGTGGACGCTGACGATGGTGGGCAGCCTCCCCGCCGTCCCTTCGGGAAAGTACACATCTAGATGGTTGGCCCGCCCATGAGGGCCATAGGATAAATCCCGCTTTTGGGCCACCCCTTCGGGCAGGGGGATCTTCCGGTCCCGGAGAAAATCAGAAATGGAGGCGTAAAACCAGAACCCCAGCGCCTGGGATGTCATACCTGATAGAGGGGGTACTTCCGGCAGATCTCCGCCACGGTGTCCCGCACCTCCCGTGCTGTCCCCTCAAAGTCTCGGGCGGTCATGGCGATGCACTTGGCGATGATTCGCATTTCCTCCGCCCCCAGGCCCCGGGTGGTGACGGCGGCCGTACCAATCCGCACGCCGCTGGTGATGGCGGGCTTCTCCGGGTCCCCGGGGATGGCGTTCTTGTTCAGGGTAATGTGATTGGCGTCCAGCCGGTTCTGAAGCTCCTTGCCGGTAATGCCCATGGGCCGCAGATCCGCCAGCATCAGGTGATTGTCCGTGCCGCCGGTGACCAGGTCAAAGCCTTCGTCCAGCAGCGCCTGGGCCAGGACCTTGGCGTTGGCGACCACATTCCGGGCGTAGTCCTTGAAGGCGGGCTCCATGGCTTCCCGCAGGCACACCGCCTTGGCGGCAATGATGTGCTCCAGGGGGCCGCCCTGGGTGCCGGGGAAAACAGCGGAATTGATTTTCTTGGCGAACTCCTCCTTGCCCAGGATCAGGCCGCCCCGGGGGCCCCGGAGGGTCTTGTGAGTGGTGGTGGTGACGATGTCCGCGTAGGGCACCGGGCTCTGATGGGCCCCGCCGGCCACCAGGCCGGCAATGTGGGCCATGTCCACCATCAGCACGGCCCCCACCTCGTGGGCGATATCCGCAAAAATGGAGAAGTCGATGGCCCGGGGATAAGCCGAGGCTCCGGCAATGATCAGCTTGGGGCTGTTCTTCCGGGCCAGGTCCCGGACCTGGTCGTAGTCAATGAGGCCGGTCTCGTGGTTCACGTCATAGGAAACCACCCGGTAATATTTGCCGGAGATGTTGGCGGGGCTGCCGTGGGACAGGTGGCCGCCGTTGGCCAAGCTCATGCCCATCAGGGTGTCCCCGGGCTGGAGCAGGGCCAGCTGCACCGCGGCGTTGGCCTGGGCCCCGGAATGGGGCTGGACATTGGCAAATTCCGCCCCGAACAGGTCCTTGGCCCGCTGGATGCACAGGCTCTCCACTTCGTCCACATACTGGCATCCGCCGTAGTACCGTTTGCCGGGGAGCCCTTCGGCGTATTTATTGGTGAGGACCGACCCCATTGCGGCGATCACCGCCGGAGAGGCGAAGTTTTCCGAGGCGATCAGCTCCAGCCCATTCAGCTGCCGGTCCAGCTCCCGGCTCATCATGGCGGACAGCTCAGGATCCGAATAGGCCACAAATCCGATGGCGTCCAATAGCTTTCCGTACATTTTGACACATCCTTTATCTTTTTCAGAAAACCGGCGGCGCAGAGGAGGCCGCCGGGATTTCCTTTATGCAATTAGTATACACTCTTTCCGAAAAAAGTCAACCGGACTGTGCAAATTGCCCCTTCCTTTTCAGAAAAAAAGTTTGTAAAATAGAAAGAAAAAAGGAGTTTTGTCCCATGCTGTTCATTCAAAACGCCCATCTCAAGCCCATCACCTCCCCGGACATTCCCGCTGGTTGCCTGCTCATCGACGACGATGGGAAAATCGCCGCCCTGGGTTTCGGTCTGACCCCGCCGGAGGGCGCGGAAATTCTGGACGCGGAGGGCCGTCTGGTCACCCCCGGCTGCGTGGAGGCCCACTGCCACATTGGTCTGGACAACGAGGCCGTGGGCTGGGAGGGCAAGGATTATAACGAGGTCACCGACCCCATCACTCCCCAGATGCGGGCCATTGACTCCATCTACCCCCAGGACGAGGCCTTCGGCAACGCCCTCCGGGGCGGCGTCACCACCGCCTGCACCGGCCCGGGCAGCGCCAACGTCATCGGCGGCACCTTTGCCGTGATCAAGCTGGCGGGGAGCCGGGTGGACGACATGGTGGTGAAATTCCCCGCCGCCATGAAGTGCGCCTTCGGCGAGAATCCCCGCCGAGTCTACGGCCAGGGCGCCAAGCGCTCCCCCGCCACCCGGATGGGCGTGGCCGCCCTGCTGCGGGACTTTCTGACCAAGGCCCGGAAGTATCAGCAGGACACCGACGAGGGGAAAGCCCCCGCCTTTGATGCCAAGCTGGAGGCCATGCTGCCGGTAATGCGGGGCCAGATTCCCCTCAAAGCCCACGCCCACCGGGCCGACGACATTTTTACCGCCATCCGCATTGCCAAGGAGTTTGGACTGAAGCTGACCCTGGATCACTGCACCGATGGCGCGGAAATCGCCGAGGCCCTGGGGGCGGAGGGGTATCCCGCCTTTGTCGGCCCCAGCCTGGGCACCAAGAGCAAGGTGGAGCTAAAAAACAAGAGCTTTGCCACCGCCGGGATCCTGGATAAGGCCGGAGTGGACGTCAGCATCATTACAGACGCCCCCGTGATCCCCCTGCAATACCTGCCTCTCTGCGCCGGGCTGGCGGCGGAAGCGGGTCTGGGGGAAAAGGCCGCCTGGGAGGCCATCACCATCCGGCCTGCCCGGGCCCTAGGCGTGGCCGATCGGCTGGGCAGCCTGGAAGTGGGAAAGGACGCCGATATCGTGGTCTGGACCGCCAACCCGCTGACCACCATCGGCGGCCACGCCTGGCAAACCTTCGTAAACGGGAAAACCGTCTACACAGACTGACCCTTTTCACGAATATAGCAAAAGGCAGCCGGGAAGCGGAAACGCTTTCCGTGCTGCCTTTTTTGCGCGAAATTTCATAACGCGCATTAGAGGAAGGGTGGAGGGATGCTTCACCGCAAGTCCCTCAAAACCCGCCCAATATCCTCATCGATACAGATGGACTGCTTCTCAATCTCCGCCGGGCAGAGCGCCTCGCCATAATTGACGCAGGCATAGGTGGCCGCTTTATTTTGGGCGGTCATGCGCCAGAAGGGGTACTTGATAATAACCGGGGTGTTGTAGCCGACGCCGAGTTCCAGAAACAGAATCCGTCCGTTTTTTCGTGTACGCAGGAAGTTTTCGTACCGCTCTGCCGCCTCGTGCCAACCCTCGTCCTCCACAAATTTGTCGTCGGAGCGCAGATTCATGGTCAATGGCTTTCCGCAATGGGGGCAGACGGGCAGGAGTTCGGACGGAATCCGCATATCCTCTTGCCGTTCCATCATCTGCCGGATCAGGTTCTCGTTATCAAAGGTTTCCTTGCAGCACGGCGTGGAGCATTGGAACAGCCCGTAGTCGCCCTGGGTATAGAACAGCCGCTTTTTATCAAACCCCGCTTTCTGAAAGCAGTGATCCACATTGGTGGTGATGACAAAATAGTCCTTGTCCCGAACCAGCGCCAGCAG
>CANQFY010000047.1 GCA_947600025.1 uncultured Oscillospiraceae bacterium | reverse complement strand
CTCAAAAGTGTCTTGGAAAAGCGAGAGAACTGATGGAGAGAACTACAACATATTTACTTTTCAAGGATAGCCGAAAATCCTTGTAAAATCAAGACTTTTCGGAGGGAGCTGTCCAAAGTGGTGCTTCGTTTTCGAGTCAGGCCCGTTATGACCACTTCGATACACCTCCGTGTGGGGCGAGGGAAAGCACCCAGCGTGTTGGATATTATAGCAGTTTCCCGGGAAAAAATCAAGGCTTTTCCAAAAGAATCCGGCGCGGGGAAGTTTCCGCACCGGAGGATCTGGGTGGATGACTTTTTTCGGGCAAACCGCCCAATCATTTTATGTAAATCTGATGAAAAAAGCAATCGAAATTTGTGGGGAAACCAGCCGCAATCATCGGGAAAACCGGTCCCAGGGCGGTTCCTCGGGGGGCGGCAGGCGGAAGGCCATGGGCGCGCCCGTTCCGGGATGGCGGAACGCCAGGGCGTAGGACCACAGTGCGATGGGTACCGGTTCGCCTCGGCCATATCGCTGGTCGCCCACCAGGGGCAGCCCCCGGCTGGCAAACTGCACCCGAATCTGATGGGTACGCCCGGTTTCCAGACGGATGGCGACCTTGGTCAGCCCCGCCGCCGTGTCGATCCGGCGGTAGGTCAGCACCGCCTCCTTCACATCCTTTCCCAGCTCCTGGACCACCTGAGTGGTGTGGGTGTACCGGTCCCGATAGAGCAGGTCCCGCATTTCCCCGGCGGGCGGGAGATTTCCGTTCACCACCGCCAGATATTCCTTCTCAAAAGTCCGGTCCTCCACCTGGGCGGACAGGGCCCGGGCGGTTTCCCGGGAGCGGGCCAATACCATCAGGCCGCCCACCACCCGGTCCAGGCGGTGGACGGTGCGCACCTGGGCTTTGGGGTCCCCCAGGGCGGCTCGAAGCAGCTCCGGCAGTCCTCCAGGCTCGTCGGTGGACAGCACGCCCCGGGGCTTGACGCAGACCAACAGCTGGGTATCCTGATAGAGAATATCCATAGCGGCCTCCTGAATCATGAGCCTCTTTCCCCGGCCTTCGGCCGGGGAAAGAGGCGATCTCCCCAAAATGGCAGGTTTCCACAGCCCGGAGGCCGGGGAAGCTTTTACATTTCAGGAGCCTTGGGAAGCCGACGGAAGGTGGCGGTGTACTGCCGCAGCTTTTTCGCCAGTGCAGGCGAGGCCTGACCCGGCAGCATCCGCCATACCCAGTTGCCCCCCAGGGTGCCGGGAATATTGGTACGGGCGGCGGCGGGAAGTTCCAGAAGATCCTGCATCTGGCTGACGAACAGCTCCGAGCCGGCGCCCATGCCCGCCCGGATCATGCCCCAGCACCAGCCTTCTTCGGGCGTGATGTGCATATACGCCTGGGCAAAGGCCCGCTCCTTGGGGGTCAGGCTGTCCACCCAGCCTAAGACGGTTGGATTGTCGTGGGTGCCGATATAGCAGACGCTTTTTTCTCCGCAGTGGTGGGGCATATAGTCGGAATCCCCGTCCACGTCGAAGCCGAATTGGAGGATCTTCATGCCGGGGAAGCCGGAGCCGTCCAGCAGAGCCCGGACCTGGGGCGTGATATAGCCCAGATCCTCGGCAATGAAGTTCAAATCGGGAAATCGGGCCGAGAAAACGGACACCAGATCCATCCCCGGGCCGGGGCGCCAGCGGCCCAGCTTGGCGGTGGTGTGGCCGTAGGGCACGGCCCAATAGCTCTCAAAGCCCCGGAAATGGTCGATGCGGATCACGTCGTAGAGCTTTTTCGCGCCCTCCACCCGCCGGATCCACCAGCCGTAGCCGTCGTTTGCCAGGGCCTCCCAGTTGTACAAAGGGTTTCCCCAGAGCTGACCGTCGGCGGTGAAGGCGTCCGGGGGAACGCCGGCCACCTCCGTGGGCATCCGGTTTTCATCCAGCTGGAAAAACTGGGGACTTTCCCATACGTCGGCGGAGTCCATGGCCACATAGATGGGCAGGTCGCCGATGAAGGAGATGCCCCGCTCATGGGCGTATGCCCGGAGAGCGTCCCACTGCCGGAAGAACAGATACTGCAAAAAGACGTAAAAATCCACCTGGGATTTTAGAGCTTCGGCGTAGGCCGCCAGTGCCTCGGGCCGGCCCAGCCGGATGTTTTCGTCGGGCCACTGGGTCCAGCTGATGCTGCCGAAGTGATCCTTGACTGCCATGAACAGGGCGTATTTTTCCAGCCACTCCCGATTTTCCCACCGGAAGGCGTCCAGCTCCTCCCACAGGGCGTCTCCGCACCGGTCAAAGGCCCTGCGCAGCAGGCGGAACCGTGTCCGGTAGAGCAGGCCGTAGTCCACTTGCGCCGGGTTTTCCCCCCAGGATTCCGCCTCCACCTCTTCCCGGGTGAGGAACCCATCTTGGATCAACAGGTCCAGGTCAATGAAATATGGGTTTCCGGCAAAGGTAGAGAAGCTGGAATAAGGGCTGTCGCCATAGCTGGTGGGGCCCAGAGGCAGGATCTGCCAGTATTTCTGCCCGGCCTGGGAAAGAAAGTCCACAAATTCATAGGCGCTTTTGCCCAGGGTGCCGATCCCGTAGGGGGAGGGCAGGGCGCTGATGGGCAGAAGCACGCCGCTGCTGCGCTGCATATGCATCGATCCTTTCCTGACGGATTTTGTTCCGTAAAATGTTACAAGTCATTTTAACAGGCCGGCGGGGGAATGTCAATCGGCCCCTGAAAACCCGGCGTTTTTTTGGAGAAAACTGATAAGGGATGGGCTCGCTATTTGGCGAATCTGCCGGAAAAGCGCCGCCGGTGCCGACCGGTTTAAAAAAACTGGGGCGGGGCTTGGAAAAATGGAAAAGAACACCTTGCATTTTTCCCCATTTACCGGTATAATAAATCGATCATTTCTATGAAAAACGAGGTCGTGCCGTGCATCTGAAATCTTTAGAGGTTCAGGGCTTCAAATCCTTTCCGGACAAGACCCTCCTGCGCTTCGGCGGGGACATCACCGCCATTGTCGGCCCCAACGGGTCGGGAAAATCCAATATTTCCGACGCGATCCTTTGGGTCCTGGGGGAGCAGAGCAGCAAGACCCTCCGGGGCGGCCGGATGGAGGATGTGATCTTCGGCGGCACCCAGAAGCGCGCCGCACTGGGCTTTGCCGAGGCGACCTTGACGCTGGACAATTCCGACCGGGCGCTGCTGTACGACGCCGACGAGGTGATGATCACCCGGCGGTACTACCGCTCCGGTGAGAGCGAATATTATGTAAACCGACAGTCCGCCCGTCTGCGGGATATCAACGAGCTGTTTATGGATACCGGCCTGGGCCGGGAGGGCTACTCCAATATCGGCCAGGGCCGGATCGACGAAATATTATCCCTGAAAAGCGCCGACCGGCGGGAGATCTTTGAGGAGGCGGCGGGAATTTCCAAATATCGCCACCGCAAGGAGGAGACCGAGCGGCGGCTGGCCGCCACGGAGGACAATCTCCTCCGGATCGGGGACAAGGTCTCCGAGCTGGAGCTCCAGCTGGAGCCCCTGCGGGAACAGTCGGAGAAGGCCAAGAGCTATCTGGCCTTGAAGGACAGCCTCCGCTCCGTGGAGGTGGCGGTGTGGATGGACAGCCTGGACCGGCTTTCCGCCGCCGCCAAAAAGGCGGAGGAGGACTACGCCTCCGCGTCCTTTGTTTTGAAGCAGGCCCATGAGGATCTAGACCGGCTCTATGCCCAGGCAGAAGAGATGAGTTCCCTGCTCCGGCAGAAGGACGAGCAGTTGGAGTCCGCCCGGGCCCAAGTGGCGGCCCTGGAATCCGGGGGCCAGCAGCTTACCGGGCAGATGACGGTGCTCCAGGGCAGCCTGGAAAACAACCGGGACAACATCCGCCGGATCCAGGAGGAGCTGCGCAGTCAGCAAGACCGCAGCGGCGGCGTCGAAGGGCAGCTTTCCCAGGCCCATGCACGGGTGGCCGACATTGCCGGACTGTTGGAGGAAAAGAAAAATGCGCTGGGGGCACTGGACCGGGACCTGGCGGCCATGACCGCCAACGCCCAAGGGCTGACCCGCCGGTTTTTGGAACTGCGGGAGCAGGAGACCGGCCTGACCGCCCAGCTGGCGGGCCGGGAGGCGGACCTGCGGGCGCTGTTTGCGGGGATGGAGGAAAGCCGCCATCGGCGGGACACCCTGATTTCTGACCTTTCCAGTGGCGCTCTGCGGGAGCAGAACGCCCAGGGGGATCTGGACGACTGCCGCTGGGCGCTGTCCGGCGCCCGGGAAGAGGCGGCTGCCGCCGCCAATGCGGTGGCGGGCTACGAGCTGCGGCTTTCCAAGCGTCAGGCCCGCTGGGAGGAGCTGGATCGGGCCGCCCGGGCCCAGGCTGGGGCGCTGGAGGGGATTCAGGCCAAGCTGCGGGTCTTCCAGGCCATGGAGCGCGACTATGAGAACTATCAAAAATCCGTCAAGCTGGTGATGCGGGAGGCCCAGCGGGGCGCCTTGAAGCACGTCCACGGCCCCGTGTCCCGGCTGATCCGGACGGAGGACGCCTATACCACCGCCATCGAGATTGCCCTGGGTGGGGCGCTGCAGCAGATCGTGGTGGATACCGAGGCGGACGCCAAGGCCGCCATCGGCTACTTAAAGCGCACCGGCGGCGGGCGGGCCACGTTTTTGCCCATCTCCGCCGTGAAGGGGCGGACCCTGGAGGAGCAGGGCCTTTCCGCCTGCCCGGGCTTTGTAGGCGTTGCCTCCTCCCTGGTGCGCTGCCGGGAGGAATACCGGCAGATCATTGAGAATTTACTGGGCCGCACCGTGGTGGCGGAGGATCTGGACCGGGCCATTGCTATGGCGAAGCACTATTCCAGCCGCTTCCGGATCGTCACCCTGGACGGCCAGCTGATGAACCCCGGCGGGTCCATGACCGGTGGCTCGGTCAGCAAGGAATCGGGGCTTTTGTCTCGGGCCAACGAGGTGGAAAGGCTCCAGGCCCAGGCGGAGAAGGCCCAGGCGGAGCTTTCCGCCGGGCAGCAGGCGCTCCAGGAGGCCCTGCGGCTCCGGGAGGAGGCGGCGTTCCAGCTCACCGGGGAAAAGGACCGGCAGCGGGAGGCGGAGGATCAGGCGCTCCGGCTCCAGGGCCAGGAAAAGCAGTACGAGGTCCTGTTGCAGGCCATCCGGGACGCCCAGGCCGCCGCCCAGCGGGAAAAGGACGCCTTAGACGCCCGGGAGCGGACCGACCGGGAGCAGTACGCCGCCCAGACCGGCAAGATCCAGGTTTTGCAGGAGCAGCTGGCCCAGACCCGCCAGGCACTGACGGAGCTGGAGGGCAGCCAGAGCCAGACGGCCCAGGCGGTGGAGGCGATCCATGAAAAAATGACCGGCATCCGGGCGGAGCAGGCCGCCCTGGAGGCGGAACGGACCACCGCCCAGGGGCATATCCGGGATCTGGAAGATCTGCGGAACGCCATGGCGGGGGACCGGGACCAAAAGCTGGCGCTGATCGCCTCCCTGGAAGCCGAGTGCGGCAGTCTGGAGGACCGGATCGCGGAAAAGTCCGGCGACCGAGACCAGACCGAGCGGCGGACAGAAATGGCGCGGCAGGAGCTTGCCGGGCTTTTGGCGGACCGGGCCCAGACCGAGGCGGAGAAGACCCGCTCCGAGCGGGAAGCCCAGGACAAGAATAAAGATATTCTCACCATGGAACGGGCCTGCGCCCTTTTGGAGCAGAAAAAGTTGGCCTCCGATATGGAGGAGCGGCAGATCGTGGACAGGCTGTGGGACAGCTACGGCCTCACCCCCGGCACCGCCGGGGCGGTGCGGGGAACGGTGGAGTCCGCCGCCGCGGGGAACCGGCAGATCGCCGAGCTCAAGCGGAAGATCACCGCCCTGGGAACCCCCAATTTGGGGGCGGTGGAGGAATATGCCCGGGTGAAGGAGCGCTACGACTACCTTTCCACCCAGCGGGACGATGTGGAGACCTCCAAGCGGGAGCTGGAGAGCATCCTAAGGGACATCACCCAGGAGATGACCGGCATTTTCCTCCGGGAATTTCAGAAAATCAACGAGTATTTCGGCAAAACCTTTGCCGAAATGTTTGGCGGGGGCAGGGGGCAGCTTCTTTTGGAGGACCCCGGCGAGCCTCTCTCCTGCGGCATCGAGATCCGGGTCCAGCCCCCCGGTAAGCAGGTCAAGACCATTACGCTGCTCTCCGGTGGTGAGAAGGCGTTCGTGGCCATCGCCCTGTATTTCGCCATTTTAAAGGTGCGGCCCACGCCGTTTTGTATGCTTGACGAGATCGACGCGGCCCTGGACGACCGGAACGTGGAGCGGTTCGCTTCGTATTTGCACAATCTGAGCCAGAACACCCAGTTCATCGTGATCACCCACCGCCGGGGCACCATGGAGGCCTCCGACGTACTCTACGGCGTGACCATGCAGGAGCAGGGAGTTTCCAAGCTGCTGCGGCTGGATTTGAATCAAATGGAGCAGTATTTGGGTATTCTATAAGGAGTAAAGTATGGGATTTTTTGAAAAGATCAAGCAGGGCCTGGCCAAGACCCGGGACGCCATGGCCGCCACCCTGGGCAGCGTGTTCTCAGGGTTCAGCCAGCTGGACGACGACTTTTTCGACGAGCTGGAGGAGAGCCTGATCCTGGCGGACATCGGCGTGGAAACCTCCGTCCGGGCGGTGGAGCGGCTGCGCGGGCAGATCCGGGAGCGGCACCTCAAGACGCCTCAGGAGGCCAAGGATGCCCTGAAGGACATTCTGACCGAAATGGTGGACGTGGGGAGCCCGGAGCTGAATCTGCATACCAAACCCGCGGTGGTGCTGGTGATCGGCGTCAACGGGGTGGGCAAGACCACCACCATCGGGAAATTAGCCGCCCAGATGGTGTCCCAGGGGAAAAAGGTGCTGCTGGTGGCAGGAGATACCTTTCGGGCCGCCGCCGCCGACCAGCTGGAGATCTGGGCCGGTCGGGCCGGCGCGGAGATCGTGCGGCAGCGGGAGGGCGCGGACCCGGCCGCCGTGGTGTTCGACGGCCTCCAGGCCGCCAAGGCCCGGGGAACGGACGTGGTGCTCATCGACACCGCCGGCCGGCTCCACAATAAGCAGAATCTGATGAACGAGCTGAACAAGATTACACGGGTGGTGAGCCGGGAGCTACCCGACGCGGACCGGGAGGTGCTGCTGGTGCTGGACGGCACCACCGGCCAGAACGGCCTGGCCCAGGCCAAGCAGTTCAAGGAGATCGCCGGGGTTACCGCTATCGCCCTGACGAAGCTGGACGGCACCGCCAAGGGCGGCATGGTCATCGCCGTGGCGGACAATTTGCAGATCCCCGTGAAATTCGTGGGCGTGGGGGAGCAGGCGGAGGATCTGATGCCCTTTAACCCCCGGGAATTTGTGGACGCCCTGCTGTGAGGTGAAGGCTGTGAAGGTGGTTTTGGCGAGCAAAAATCCCCACAAGCTGGTGGAGATCGAGAAAATTCTGGCCCCCCTGGGCATCGAGCTGACGCTGGAATCCCAGCTGGGGATGGATATCGAGGTGGAAGAGACAGAGACTACCTTTGAGGAAAATTCCCTGTTAAAAGCGAAGACTGTCATGGAGGCCACGGGCCTGCCCGCCCTGGCGGACGATTCCGGCATTGCCGTGGACGCCTTAAACGGCGCGCCCGGGGTATATTCGGCGCGGTACGGCTTTGACGACAGCCTGGACGACTGGGGGCGGCTGCTGCTCCTGCTTAAAAATACGGAAAATGTTCCGGATGATCAGCGCCAGGCCCAGTTCGTCTGCGTCATCACCCTGGCCTACCCTGACGGAAGGACCATCCAGGTCCGGGGGGAGGCCCATGGTCTGCTGACCCGGAAGCCTGCCGGGGAGGGGGGCTTCGGCTACGACCCCATTTTCTACTATCCCCCTCTGGGCAAGACCTTTGCCCAGCTCAGGCCCGAGGAAAAAAACCAAGTCTCCCATCGGGCCCGGGCCTTGCAGGCCCTGTATCAACGGCTCAAGGAGGATGGCAATGCTGACAAGTAAAGAGCGGGCGGCGCTCCGCGCCCAGGCCAACACCCTGGAGACCACCCTGACGGTGGGCAAGGGCGGGGTGACGGAGCAGGTGATCGCCGAGGCGGAGGGCCAGCTCACCGCCCGGGAGCTGATAAAGGGCCGGGTCCTGGAAGGGTCCCTGCTGACTGCCCGGGAGGCCAGCGACCAGATCTGCCAGGCCACCGGCGCCGACGGCGTGGCCGCCCTGGGCAGCCGGTTTGTGATCTACCGGTTCAGCGAGAAATGCCAGGCCCAGCGCAACCAGGTGGGCCGGGCCAAGCGGAAGGAGACGCCGGTTTCCAAGTCCGACCCGGTGCGCAAGGGCGTCCGGGCCCGGCGCCAGGCCGCCAAGCGGCAGCGGGAGGAGCGAAACGCCTTTTTCCGTCAGAAGGCGGTGGAGGCCGCCATAGAAAAGCGAAAAGGACCGAAATCAGAGGAATAAAATCGGGAGGCGAGGACATTGGCGCGGATCGGAATTTACGGCGGGGCCTTCAATCCCCCCCATTTGGGCCATCTCCGGGCCGCCGAGGCGGCAAGGGCGGCCCTGGCGCTGGACCGGGTGATTCTAGTGCCCACGGGGGAATCCCCCCACAAGCCCCTGCCGGCCGGCTCGCCGGCGGCGGAGGACCGGCTTTTCCTATTGCGCCTGGCGGCGGCCGGCAGACCCGGGCTGGAGGTTTCCGACATGGAGCTGCGCCGAGAGGGCCCCAGCTATTCCTATGAAACAGTGGAGGCCCTCCGGAAGGAGCATCCTGGGGACGGGTTGTTTTTTCTCATGGGGACGGATATGCTCCTGTCCTTCCGGACCTGGCGTGCGCCGGAGCGGATCCTGAAAGAGGCCGCCCTGGCGGTGGTCCGCCGGGGGCAGAAGGGGGAGGACGAGGCCATTTCCCGGGAAAAGGAAGTCCTGGAAGCCCTGGGCGGGCGCGTTGAGATGATCGACGCCCCCGTGACCGCCATTTCCTCCACCGATCTGCGGCGAATGTTGGTGTTCCGCTGTGCCGGGGAATTTCTTCCCCAGAGCGTGGAGGCGGAGATCGAAAGACGGGGGCTTTACGGTACGGGCCAGTCCTACCGGGGCCTTCCCATGGAGGAGCTGGAGCCGGTGGCCCTGGGGCTGCTGAATCCCAACCGGGTCCGGCACGTTCTGGGCTGCCGGGACACGGCGGCGGGGCTGGCCCGGCGCTGGGGCGCGAATGAAATCGACGCCGCCCGGGCGGGGCTCCTCCACGATGTGACCAAGGCCCTGGACGGTCCCCTGCAGCTGACCCTCTGCCGGGCCTACGGCGTGGACCTGGACGATTTTTCGACACAGAATCCCAAGACCCTCCACGCCCTTACGGGCAGCCTGGTGGCGGAGCGGATCTTCGGGGAGAATCCGGCGGTGGTGTCCGCCATCCGCAGCCACACCACCGGCAAACCGAACATGAACACACTGGAAAAGATCCTCTATGTGGCGGATTACATGGAACCCAACCGGGATTTCCCCGGGGTGGAGCGACTCCGGGAGCTGGCCTGGTCCGATCTGGACGGAGCCTTGAGGCTGGGACTGGAAATGACGCTGGAGGTGCTGCGGGAGCAGGGGCGGGAGATCTCACCCGAGTCCCAGGAGGCGCTGCGATTCCTGCAGTCCCAAGGGGTATCATCAATCTTTTAGAAAGAAGGAAGAAAAATGCTGACGACAAAGGAAGCCGCCGCCATCGCCGTGAACGCCCTGGACAGCAAAAAGGGCGTGGGGATCCGGCTGTTGAAGATCGACCGGGTGTCCAGCCTGGCGGATTATTTCATTATTTGTACCGGCACCTCCAATACCCATGTCCGCACCCTTTGCGACTATGCGGAGGTGGCGCTGACCCAGGCGGGGGAGCCCCTGCTGGGCCGGGAGGGCCACCGGGGGAACAGCTGGGTGCTGCTGGACTTCGGCGCGGTGGTGATCCACGTCTTTACCGAGGAGGCCCGGCAGTACTACGATCTGGAGCGGCTGTGGGCCGACGCGGAGCAGGTGGATTTGAAAACGGTGCTGCGGGAAGGAACAGGAGGCGGACAGGATGAATTATGAATTTGAGGCCATCGAGGCCAAGTGGCAGAAGATTTGGGAGGAGAAAAAGCTCTACGCCTGCCAAAACGGCGGCGACAAGGAAAAATTCTACGCACTGGTAGAATTTCCCTATCCTTCCGGCGAGGGGCTCCATGTGGGCCACCCCCGGCCCTACACGGCCATGGACATTATCGCCCGGAAAAAGCGGATGGAGGGGAAAAACGTGCTGTTCCCCATGGGCTATGACGCCTTCGGCCTGCCCACGGAGAACTACGCCATCAAGCACCACATCCATCCCCGGGCGGTGACGGAGAAAAATATCGCCAATTTCCGGCGGCAGCTCAAATCCCTGGGTTACAGCTTCGACTGGGACCGGGAGATCAACACCACCGACCCCAAGTATTTCAAGTGGACCCAGTGGATCTTTCTGCAGATGTTCAAAAACGGCCTGGCCTACAAGACCAAGATGCCGGTGAACTGGTGCACCAGCTGCAAGTGCGTCCTGGCCAACGAGGAGGTCACCGAGGGCGTGTGCGAGCGCTGCGGCTCCCCGGTGATCCGGAAGGAGAAGAGCCAGTGGATGCTGCGGATCACCAAGTACGCCGACCGGCTGGTGGACGATCTGGAGAATTTGGACTACATCGAGCGGGTGAAGCTCCAGCAGACCAACTGGATCGGCCGGAGCCACGGGGCGGAGGTCACCTTCCGCTCCACCCTGGGCGACGAGATCTTGGTCTACACCACCCGGCCCGACACGCTTTTCGGCGCCACCTATATGGTGCTGTCTCCGGAGCACGAGCTGATCGGCAAGTGGATGGAGAAGCTGGAAAATCCGGAGGAGGTCCGGGCCTACCAGGCCGCCGCCGCCGCCAAGTCCGATTTGGAGCGCACCGAGCTGAATAAAGAAAAGACCGGCGTGAAGCTGGGGGGCGTAATGGGCATCAACCCTGTCAACGGGAAGGAGATCCCCATCTTCATCTCCGACTATGTCCTCTCCACCTACGGCACCGGGGCTATTATGGCGGTGCCCGCCCACGACGACCGGGACTGGGCATTTGCCAAGGCATTCGGCCTGCCCATTATCGAAGTGGTGGCCGGCGGCAACGTGGAGGAGGCGGCCTTCACATTGAAGGACGACACCGGGATCATGGTCAACTCCGGCTTCCTAAACGGCATGACGGTGCGCCAGGCCATCCCCGCCATCACCAAGTGGCTGGAGGAGCAGGGCATCGGCCGGGCCAAGACCAACTATAAGCTCCGGGACTGGGTCTTTGCCCGGCAGCGGTACTGGGGCGAGCCCATTCCCATTGTCCACTGCCCGGTGTGCGGCCAGGTGGCCCTGCCGGAGGAGCAGCTGCCACTGCTGCTGCCGGATGTTGAGAGCTACGAGCCCACCGACGACGGGGAGAGCCCCCTGTCCGCCATCACCGACTGGGTCAACACCACCTGTCCCAAGTGCGGCGGCCCTGCCAAGCGGGAGACGGACACCATGCCCCAGTGGGCCGGTTCCTCCTGGTACTATCTGCGCTACATGGACCCCCACAACGATGAGGCACTGGCGTCAAAAGAGGCCCTGGAATATTGGAGCCCGGTGGACTGGTATAATGGAGGGATGGAGCACACCACACTGCACCTGCTCTACTCCCGGTTCTGGCACAAATTCCTCTATGATATCGGCGTGGTGCCCACGCCGGAGCCCTACGCCAAGCGCACCAGCCACGGCATGATCCTGGGCGCCAACCCTCACTATGTGGGCAATTTCGACACCCAGGAGCAGAAGGACGAAATGCTCCGCAAGTACGGCTCCGACGCTCTCCGGCCCGCCGTGAAGATGTCCAAGAGCCTGGGCAACGTGGTCAATCCCGACGATGTGATCCGGGAGTACGGCGCGGACACCATGCGGCTGTACGTCATGTTCATCGGCGACTTTGAGAAGGCCGCCACCTGGTCGCCCAACGCGGTGAAGGGCTGCAAGCGGTTCCTGGACCGGGTGTGGGCCATGGCCGAGTCCGTGACCGGCGACGCCGCGGAATACAGCGCCGAAAACATGAGCCGGATGCACAAGACGGTGAAAAAGGTGACGGAGGACATCGACGCTCTGAAGCCCAACACCGCCATCGCCGCCCTGATGACCCTGCTCAACGAGATCGGGGACCACTGCAACCGGGCGGAGCTGAAGACCTTCCTCCAGCTGCTGAGTCCCTTTGCCCCCCATATCTGCGACGAGCTGTGGGAGCGGAAGGGCTTTGAGGGCATCTGCTCCGTGTCCCAGTGGCCTGCTTACAGCGAGGACAAGTGCCGGGATCAGACAGTCACCATGGCGGTGCAGGTCAACGGCAAGCTCCGGGGCACCATCCAGGCGGAAGCAGACTGCGCTGACTCTGACGCGGTGGCGGCCGCTCTGGCGGATGAGAAGGTGGCCCGGTTCCTGGCCAAGCAGGGGGGAAGCCTGCGCAAGAGTATTGTGGTGAAGAACAAACTGGTGAATCTGATCGTAAAATAAGGACTGCTTTTTCGGAAAGAGGTCAAAATCCGGAAATCCCGCTTGACATTTCGCAAAACCTAGCTTATAATGTAAAAGCCAATGTGGTCCTGAAAGCATCCTGGATGGAGCCGGATGCGTCGGAGGGAGGGAAGAACAATGTCTGAAATTCGCGTCAAGGAAAACGAATCTCTGGAAAGCGCGCTGCGCCGGTTCAAGCGGAGCTGCGCCAAGGAGGGCGTTATCGCCGAAGTGAAGAAGCGCGAACACTACGTCAGCCCCAGTCTGAAGCGGAAGCAGAAGTCTGAGGCCGCCCGGAAGAACAAGAGACGGTTCTATTGATCTCCCATTTTGCGTAATGTAAAAATTTCCCTGCCTTTTGGCGGGGAAATTTTTTATGTTCCCCCGCACATTTCGTGCCGAATTTCGTTAATCCATGTAGGAGGTGGAGGCGTTGAAGTTGGATATCGATACTCAGTACGACCGGATCTACCGCTACTGCTATTACCGCCTCCGCAGCCGGGAGGAGGCAGAGGACGTGACCCAGGAGACATTTTTGCGGTACTTTGCCAGCGACACCTATCAGGACACCGGGCAGACCCTGCAATATCTGTACACCATCGCCCGGAACCTGTGCATCGACGAAAACCAACGGCAACCCAGCCAGCCCCTGCCGGAGGACCTTCCGTCAAAGGAAGAGGAGCCCATTGCCGCCCTGGCTCTGCGGGGCGAGCTGGAAAAACTCAGCCCGGAGGATCGGGAGCTGGTGCTGCTGCGGTATGTCAATGAGGTGCCGGTTAGAGCATTATGTAAACTATATGGGGTGAGTCGGTTCGCCCTATACCGGCGGCTGCAGGGAATATTAAAACGACTGAAACAGGGATTGGAGGGATAGATGTGGATCAAAAACTGAAAAAAGAGCTGTTTTCCGCCTTTGAGGCCCCAAAGCCGGTGAAAAAGGACGCCTTTCTCCGGACCCACCGCCGCCGGGAAATGGGCAACCTCCGGTGGCTGCTGACCCAGGTGGGCTACATCCGGTGGTACATCTGGCTGGGCTCCGTGGGGGTCTTCCTGCTGATGCTGATCCTGGGCAGGGCTGCCGAGCCGAGAGATTTTTGGACGGTCACCAGCCTGACGCCCCTGCTGGCGCTGCTGGCGGTGTCCGAGGGAAGCCGTTCCCGGCGCCACGGCATGGACGAGCTGGAGCTGGCCTGCCGGATGCCGGTGGGGGCGGCGGTGCTGGCCCGGATGACGGCTCTGGGGCTGTTCGACCTGGTCCTGCTTGGGGCGGCGGCGCCGGTTCTGGGGAGCTGGGCCGGGCGGCGGACATTGGAGGCGGGGGTGTACCTGCTGACGCCCTATCTGCTCACCGCGGCCCTGGACATGGAGCTGAGCCGCCGTTTCCGGGGCACGGTGGGCCTGATGTACAGCGCCGCCGCTGCCGGGGCGGTGTACGCCCTGGGGATCTGGATCCCGGGGGACCGGCTCTACCGGGCGGAGGCCCTGCCCCTCTGGTGGGGGGCGCTGGTCCTGACCCTGGCGGCGGTGGTTTTTGAGACCTACAAGACGGTGGAGAGAAGGGAGATCTTACAATGGAGTTGATTGTGCGGGGACTGACCAAGCGCTATCAGAACCGGCCGGTGGTGAATAATCTGTCCTTCCGGCTCTATCCCGGGATCAATGGCCTGCTGGGGGCCAACGGGGCGGGGAAGACCACCTTGATGCAGATGCTCTGCGGGGTCTTGCGGCCCACCGCCGGTTCCGTCAGCCTGGACGGGGTGGACGTGGCCAGTGAGGACTATCGGGCGGCCCTGGGGTATCTGCCCCAGAATTTTGGGTACTACCCGGAATTTACCGGGATGGACTTTTTGCTGTACCTGGCGTCCCTGAAGGGCCTGTCCAAAGGCCACGCCAAGCGGCGGGCGGCGGAGCTGCTGGAGATGGTGGGCCTGGCGGATATGGCAAAAAAGCGGATCAAGACCTACTCCGGCGGCATGAAGCAGCGGCTGGGCATCGCCCAGGCCCTGCTGAACGACCCGAGGCTCTTGATCGTGGACGAGCCCACGGCGGGCTTAGACCCCAAGGAGCGGGTCCGGTTCCGCAAGCTCCTGGCCCAGCTGGGGCAGGACACCATCGTACTGCTCTCCACCCACATCGTCTCCGATGTGGAGCACATCGCAGGCCGGATGCTGATGATGTCCAGCGGCCGGTTCATCATGGACGAGCCCTGGGACAAGACACGAACGGATCTGGAACACCTGTTTTTGGAGGAATTTGGAGGGATGGAGGAATGATCGGATTTGGTTCGCTGTTTTCCTATGAGCTGAAGAAGCTCTGGATGCGGCCGCTGCTGTGGGTGGTGCTGGGGAGCCTGCTGTTTTTGCATCTCCGGGGCATGTACAGGAACTATGTAGGCTACACGGGCACGACACCCTATGTCATTGTGGACGAAAACGGTCAGAGGAAGGAGGTGGAGCTGGACACCAGCGGGAGCGACCGGCGGCAAATGGAGGGAGGCCGGGCCCTGGCCGGGACGAAGATCGACGACGCCTTCTTCCGCCGTGCCCAGGAGACCATCCCCCTGGACAAGGAGCCCTACTATATCGACCGGTATTTTTTGGAGAACGACGCCAGCTACTACGGGTTTTATCGGGAATTTCCGATGTATCTGAAGCATAATACGGCGGCAGAGTTTTACAAAACGCGCAGCGATCAGATCCAGGGCTTGCTCAGCGGCCTGGACAAGGATTCCCGGGCTTACTGGGAGGCCCGGGAGGCGGAGGTGGAAAAGCCCTTCGTCTATCAGCCCACCACCGGCCTGGAGGCGCTGGAGTTCGAAGTGGAGTCGCTGGGAACTTACGTTCCCGTTCTGGGCGGGGCGGCGTTGTGCGACCTCTTTGCCCAGGAGCGGCGGAACCGCATGGAGGCGCTGCTGTTCAGTACGAAACGGGGGAAGGGGCGATTGTTCTGGGCCAAGGCCCTGGCCGGCATGGCAACGGCGGCTGGCGGGGTGCTGCTGCTCCTCGGAGCGCTGACGGCAGAAGAGCTGGCTCTCTATGGGACCGGGGGCTGGACCGGGGCGATCCAGCTGGATCTGGGCTCTTGGACCAGCAGCCTGGCCCTCACCATGGGCCAGCTGGTGGGGATCGAAATGCTGATCGTCACGGTCTATGCCCTGCTCACCGGGCTGCTGGCGGCGGCGATCTCCGCCCTGACCGGCAGCGGTGTGGCGGCCCTGGCCACCACGACGGCGGCGATGTTCCTTCCGGTGCTTGTCGAGCCCGGAAGCAGCTGGGCGCAGCTACTGCCCGAGCGGCTGCTCAATTCCATGAATCTGTGCGGGAGTTTGTTTCTCTGGAGCTTCTTTGGGGTCAAGCTGAACTTGTACCAGACCGGGATTCTGCTGTATGCCTGCCTGGCGGCGGCGCTGTTCGGGCTGTGCGGCCTATTCTGGCTGCTGTTCTGGGCTCGGCCCGTCCACACTGGGGGCACCCGAACCGGGGGAGCCGGCGGGCACGGCGGGCGATGGCTGGAAGCCGGGCCGTCCCGGCGGAGCGGGCAGGATTTTAGTGCCCGCCGGACTTCCCCGATCGGGAGATGCCGTTTTTCAGAGAGAGAAGAAAGACTAACTATTAGATGTCAAGAGGGAAAATAAAAAAAGAGAAGATGGGAAGGTGGATCGCAAGACGGCAAAA
>CANQFY010000046.1 GCA_947600025.1 uncultured Oscillospiraceae bacterium | reverse complement strand
CCCTTCTTCAGGCCGTCCAGGGCGGTGGCGTCGTCCTTGTAGGAGACAATGACATAATTGGGGTCGGCGGTGGCAAAGACCTTCTTGGCCTTGCCTTCATAGAGCTGTGCTGCTTTTTCCATAATGATCCTCCAATTTTTATTCTTTATTTTTGGGAGGCCGCTGGGACAGCGGAGCCTCAAACCGGTCTTTTCGGGTGTCCTCCGGGATGGCGGTGGGATATTTTCCGTCAAAGCAGGCGGCGCAGAAGCTGCCGCAGCCGCACATCTCCCCCAGAGCCTCCAGCGGCAGGTAGCCCAGGGAATCCACGCCGATCATCTCCCCGATCTCCGCCACGGTATGGTGGCAGGCGATCAGAAAATCCTGAGAGTCCACGTCGGTGCCGTAGTAACAGGGGAACAGAAAAGGCGGCGCGGAGACCCGCATGTGGACCTCCTTGGCCCCCGCCTCCCGCAGCAGGCTGACAGTTCTGGCGCTGGTGTTGCCCCGGACGATGGAATCGTCGATGAGGATCACCCGCCGGCCCTCCACCGTCTGGCGAATGGGGCTGAGTTTGATCCGCACCTGGTTCACCCGGACATCCTGGCCCGGAGAGATGAAGGTACGGCCGATATACTTGTTTTTCAGAAAGCCGATGCCATAGGGGATCCCCGAGGCCCGGGAATAGCCCAGGGCCGCGTCCAGGCCGGAGTCCGGCACGCCCACCACCACGTCCGCGTCCACGGGATAGGTCCTTGCCAAAATCTCCCCCGCCCGCATCCGGGACGCCTGGACGCTGACCCCGTCGATCACGGAGTCGGACCGGGCAAAATAGATATGCTCAAATACGCAGGGCGCGGCAGCGGCCTTTCCGCAGTGTTCCCGGTGGGATTCCACCCCCCGGTCGCTGAAAACCAGGATCTCCCCCGGCTCGACGTCCCGCTCCATGGCAGCGCCCACGGATTGGAGGGCGCAGCTCTCCGAGGCCACCACATAGGTCCCGTCCTCCATTTTGCCGTAGCACAATGGGCGGAATCCGTGGGGATCCCGGACGGCGATAAGCTTGGTAGCGGACATCAGCACCACAGAATAGGCCCCCTCCAGGGTGTCCATGGCCCGGCTGACCGCCTCCTCAATGGAGCCGGCGGTCAACCGCTCCCGGGTGATGATATAGGCGATGGTCTCAGTGTCGCTGGTGGTGTGGAAAATGGCGCCCTTCTCCTCCAGCTCCAGACGGAGCCGGAAGGCGTTGCTCAAGTTGCCGTTGTGGGCCAGGGCCAGCTTGCCCTTGTGATGATTGACCTGGATGGGCTGGCAGTTGGCCCGGCTGCTTCCGCCGGTGGTGCCGTAGCGCACATGACCGATCGCCATCCGCCCGGCGGGCAGGCGGTCCAAGCTCTCCCCGGAGAACACCTCGCTGACCAAGCCCAGGTCCTTCCGAGAGTGGAACACCCCGTCGTCGCACACCACGATGCCACAGCTCTCCTGCCCCCGGTGCTGAAGGGCGTAAAGGCCATAGTAGGCCATGGGGCCCACCTCCTGGCGCTTCGGACTGAATAGGCCAAAAACGCCGCACTCCTCATGTAAACCGCTCAAAACCGTTCCTCCCGCAAAACGCGCAAAAAACACATCCGGCGCCCCGGCTGGGGCCGGAACGCCCATTGACTGCGGATTTATTTTATATAGGTTGGGCTGTCTTGTCAACAGTTGACAAAAAAATCAGCGGATATTTGTAGGTTCCGCCAAGTCCGTCCCGGCGGCAGTCCAAGATTCCGGGCGATATATCCAGTGAAATTTCAGCCCACATTTTTGATGTTCCCTATTGCGTAAAATGGGAAAAAGTGTTATACTGTAACTTAGAATTCTGCTTTCGCAGTTTTGGAGGTACGCAATGAGAAAAGCGATCTGTCTGCTCACCGCTTTGGTTCTGCTGTTTGGCATATGCGCCCCGGCCTTTGCCCTGGAATACAGCGGCGCCGTCAACGCGGAGCAAGTGGTTTTGATGAATTCGGATTCCGGCGAGATCCTGTTTGAGAAGGGCGGGGACGATCCCGTCGATCCCATGGCCGCCACCAAACTGCTGGCCGCCCTTACCGCTGTTGACCAAATTCCCGATCTGAGCGTGACCGTCACGCTGGACAGCGAAACGCTGGATGGGGACTACGAGGGCGACGCCCTGCTGGAAGAAGACGACGTGCTGACCGCCGATCAGCTGATGACGCTGATGCTTCTGTCCGACGCCAGCGATCCGGCGGTGGCTCTGGCAAATTACGCGTCCGACGATCTCGACAGCTTTGTAGCGCTGATGAACGCCAAGGCCGCGTCCCTGCAAATGACGGGCAGCGCTTTCGTCAATCCCCACGGCGAGGCGGACGAAGATCAGCACACCACCGCCAAGGATCTGGCGCTGCTGGGTTCGGCGGTTGCCAGCATGGACCTCTTCCAGGCCATGCTCTCCCGGGTTAATTATGAGATCCCCGAGGGGGACAGCAACCACGCCTATTCCGTGGAAAATCCCAACCTGCTGATGCACCGGGAAGGGAGCGGCAGCAACTACCACTATTCCTACGCCACCGGTCTGCTGGCCTGGACCGACGCCGACGGCGCCGGCTGCCTCATTGCCACCGCCCAGCAGGGCGGTACCCGGCTGACCTGCGTCATTCTGGGCGACAAGTCCAACGGCCAGAATGAGCGCTGGACCCTGGCTCAGGATCTGATGGAGGAGGGCTTCAACTACACCGTGGGAGATTCTGCCAGCCCCCAGGTGTCCCGTCCTCAGACTACCACTCCGGATAGCACGTCAAAGTCCACTACTCCCCCATCCGGCGCGCCTCAGTCTGGCAATCAGAGGCAGGAAAATCCCACCTATCAGAGTATGCTGATGGCGCTGATTGCCCTGGCCGCGATCTCCTGCGTACTGGCGGTGGCCTCCATCATCATGCTGGTGTTCAACATCATGAGCCGCCACCGGCCCAGCAGCACCCAGCGGATCGTTTCCATCGCCCTGTACGCCGTCACCGCTTTGGTTGCACTAGTGACAATTCTCTGCGTCTTGCGGTTCCAACGACTGGAAAACGCGGCCTACTTTGATCCTCGCCCATCTACCTCCATCAGTACGGAGGTCCCCACAACCGAAGCTACGGAGCCGCCAACAGCGGCTCCTACTTCTCCCCCGACCACTGCCGAGCCCACCACCACCCCCACCGAGCCGCCGGACCCGCTGCTGACCTTCCAGCCTCATCACACGGAAAATACGGATCCGGACAACTTCGACATCAACTGGGAGGTCATCATAGACGACGAGATCGTGGATTCCTATCAGCGTGAAAATCCCATCGTCTTTGGGAAAAGCGAGGAATATGCCGCCGCGCTGCCCTGTATCTCCACCTTTCGGGGCGACAACTTCCGCACCGGCTCCACCTACGGCACCGCCACGGTGAGCAGCAAGACCATCTCCTGGGATTGGAACGTTCCCGTGGGCTCCTGCAACGGCTGGTCCGGCTGCGGCTGGACAGGCCAGCCCCTGCTGGTCCAGTGGGACAACGAAACCAAGCAGATCATGAACCTGTACCAGGAGAAAAAGAACAAGGAAAACCTGGTGGAGGTCATTTACGCCACTCTGGACGGGTATATTTACTTTCTGGACCTGGACGACGGCAGCTACACCCGAGACCGGATGTATATCGGCATGAACTTCAAAGGCGCGGGCGCCATCGATCCCAGAGGCTATCCCCTGCTGTACGTGGGCTCCGGCGACTATGTGGACTATACCTCCCCCAGAATGTATATCATCAGCCTGATCGACTGCACCGTGCTGGCGGAAATGGGCTACAATGAATCCCACGTCCCCCGCAGCTGGAATGCCTACGATTCCTCCCCGCTGGTCTGTGGGAATACCGACACCCTGATCTGGCCCGGAGAAAACGGCCAGCTCTACACCATTGCCCTGAACACCCGCTACGACAAGGGGGCGGGCACCATCTCCGTGGACCCGGAGGTGGAGGCCAAGGCCAGTTACAGCCCGAACCGGTTCGGCTCCTACTCCTACTGGGTGGGTATGGAGGCCAGCTGCGTAGTGGTGGGGTCGTACCTCTACGTTTCCGAAAACGGCGGCCTGTTCTTCTGCGTGGATCTGAATACCATGGCGCTGGTCTGGGTCCAGGATACCCTGGACGACTCCAACTCCACCCCCGTGTTTGAGTGGGGAGACGACAACAACGGCTATATCTACACCGCTCCCTCCCTCCACTGGACCGCGGAGGGCAGCTGGGGCGAGATCTCCATCTACAAGCTGGACGCTCAGACCGGCGAAATCATCTGGGAGCATCCTTGGGATTGCGGCACGGTGGAGGATGTCTCCGGCGGCGTTCAGTCCTCCCCGCTACTGGGCCGGAAGGGCACCGACATCGAGGGGCTGATTATCTACTCCATTTCCCGGGCACCGGATCTGTACGACGGCAAGCTGGTGGCTTTCAACACCTCCGACGGCTCCGTTGCCTGGGAATGTGACCTTCCTTACTACGGCTGGAGCTCTACCTCGGCAGTGTATGACGAGAGCGGGAAGGTGTATCTGATCCAAGCCTGCTCTGACGGAACGGTGTATCTGATCAACGGGGCCACCGGCGAAAAACTGGATCACGTCAATCTGGGCTCCACCATCGAGGCCACCCCCGTCGTCTGGGAGGACAAGGTGGTTCTTGGCACCCGTGGCGCCTCCATCAATATGATGATCGTAAGCTGAGATTTGACCGCGGGCATTTTTGCCCGCGGTTTTCCAGTTTTTTTCGGGAATTTCTCCGGGCCGGTCGGGCAAGCTAGGTTCGGGGGGATCGAAATGAAGCGAGTCAAAACCGTGGACCTGCGGCTGGAACCCGATAAGCGGCTCTGCCCCAAGTTCGACGAGATGAGCATCGCCCTCTTTCCCGTGGCGAAGCCAGGGGAAATGGGAGTTCGGGTGCTGGACAACTGCGCGGAGGAGAATATCCAGTGAAACCCCTTGGCCCCGGAGATTTCCGGGGCCATTTCCTTTTGACAACACCCCGGCAGTGTGATACAATAGTGGGGAAGCAAGGCACGCTTGGAAAGGAGGTTTCATGAAAGAGGAACGGTTTGAGGAATTTTCCGGGCTGATATCCGGCATCTATCGGGATATTCAAAAGCTCAAGGCCAAATGGACCGAGCCTTTGGGGATGAAATCGGTACATATCTTCTGGGTGTATCTGCTGCGCAATCACCCGGAGGGGCTTTCCGCTTCCGAGCTGTCCCGATACAGCCAGACCAATCGGTCGCTCATCTCTCGAGAGCTAAAAGAGCTGATGGATCTGGGATATGTGACCATCAGTCAGCCCCTGGTGCGCCGCCGGCACGGGCAGAAGCTGGTACTGACCCAGACAGGATTACAGGCGGCGGAGCGGATCAGCGATATCAGCTACGGGATCCAGCAGCGGGTCAGCGCCTCCATTTCCCCGGAGGATTTAGCGGTTTTTTACCGGACGCTGCAGGTTCTGCTGGAGAATTTTGACCGGCTGGCGGAGGAAGCTCTGCCGGAAGCAGGGGTCTAATCGCCCAAAGCAGAAAAAATAAGGAGGGATTTGAAATGAAAATCATTACCATCAGCCGAGAATTCGGCAGTGGGGGCCGGACCGTGGGCCGCCTGGTGGCGGAAAAGCTGGGGATCCCCTTTTATGACAAGGAGCTGGTAGAGCAGGTGGCGCTGGAGACCGGCTTTGCTCCAAAATTTGTGGAGGAGCATGGAGAGCACTCCCCCGGAAAAAGCCTGTTTTCCTACGCCTTTGCCCCCCAGGGTGTGCCCGGCGTGATGAACGGCATGTCCACCGCCGATTTTCTATGGCACATCCAATGCGGCGTAATCCTCCAGCTGGCGGAGAAGGGGCCCTGCGTCATCGTAGGGCGGAACGCCGACTACATCCTCAAGGACCGGCAGGACGTGTTCCACGTCTTTATCCACGCGGACAACGATTTCCGGGCGGAACGGATCGTCCGGCTCTACGGAGAAACGGAAAAAAGCCCTCAGGCCCGTCTCCTGGAGAAGGATAAGCGCCGCCGGATCAACTACCAGCACTACACCGGCCAGACCTGGGGCATGTCGCAGAACTACGATATCTGCCTGAACACCGCCAAAATCGGCGTGGAACGGGCGGCGGAGCTGCTGGTGGAGATCATCCAGGGCGTCGAATAACGAATTGCCCGGCTCCAAAAGGCCATCGACGGATCGCGAAAGGCAGGTCCGGTGGAGAGGCCGCCAGGACGCTGCGCGACAAACTGATGGCAAAGGAATAGCGCGGGGGCCCGCCAAAAGACGGGCCCCCAATTTTTGACGATTTTTACGTTCGTTCCATACACAGAGGGAAGCAGGCAAAAGACGCGACCCCCGCCAAGGAAGCGCCCTCCCGCATCAGTGGGACCAGCTGGACCGTATCCAGAATGGCGGGGAAAACATCAAAATACTTTTTCGCTTCCAGAAGCGCCGGGATGGCCTCCCAGGTCTGAAAATAGCCCCCCAGGACCGATATCAGCCGCAGCACAAGCGGCAGCCACAGCAGCGCCAGGGCCACAAAGCGGGTGGGCAGATAGCCCAAGGCTGTTACAGTCAGCGCCAGAGCCCCCAGCAGCAGGAGGATCCAGAGGAAGATCCCCCACTCCCCTGTGGAGCCGGGCAGAGCCACCAGGAAATACACCGCCGCCAGGCCGCCGTAGACCGCCGGAAAATCCAATCGAAATCCCTTGAGTAGCACGCCATGGACCGCCAGCAGCAGCGCCGGAAGAACCAGGGGCAGCAAAAGGCTTCCAAAGGACCATCCTTCAGTAAAGCACAGGTAGTAAAGGATCCCAAGGAAGATCCCCAGGCCCGCGAAAAAGGCGGAAGCCGTCATCCAGGGGCTGTCAAAGCGCAGGCGATAGGTCACGCTCGGTTTCCATTTCATTTGCTCCCGCCTCCCCCTTGATCCCAGATGCAGGACCCATTCTGAATAAAGTACTCCACGCCGGAATAGAGGGTGGTGACCAGAATGACCCACACCACCGTCCAGGATACCCAGCTCACCTGGGGAAACGCCATCATCACGCACAGGCCCACCATGGTGCAGGCGGTCTTGACCTTGCCGCTCCAACCGGCGGCAATCACCTTGCCCTTGCCCACGGCCATAAGCCGCAGGCCCGTCACGGCAAACTCCCGGGTCAGCACCAGCATCAGCGCCCAGGCTGGGAAGCTGCCCCATTGACAGAACATGAGCATGGCGGCCACCACCAGCAGCTTGTCCGCCAGGGGATCGAGAAATTTGCCGAAGTCGCTAACCTGATGGTATTTCCGGGCGATTTCCCCGTCGATGAGATCCGTCAGGCTGGCGATAATGAACACCGCCAAGGCCCACCACATATAAGCGCCGGGAGCCCCGCCGCTGAGGTACATCAAAACCATATACACCGGGAGGATCGCCACCCGGATCAGGGTAATTTTGGTTGCTGTTGTCATTCCAGCACCTCCACAACGTATCCGGACAGATCCCCGTCCACGGTCCCGTCGATCCGGGCCCGGACAAAGGTCCCCTCCGTCAGCGCCTCCGCCGCCGCCAGCCACACCCGGCCGTCGATGTCCGGGGAGTCCGCATAGGTCCGGCCGTAAAACTGCTCCGCTTCCTCGTCGTAGCCATCCACCAACACCTCCAGGGTCTGCCCGATCCGGGCGGCGTTGCAGCCGGCCATGATCTCCTCCTGGATGGCGGAGAGGACTTGGACCCGCTCCTGGGCGGTCTCCACGTCCGGATAGTCCATCAGGGCGGCGGGGGTCCCCTCCTCTGGGGAGAAGACAAAGGCCCCGGCCCGTTCCAGCTTTTCCTCCCGCAGAAATTCGCAGAGCTCTTCAAACTCCGCCTCTCCCTCCCCGGGCAGACCTGCGATAAGACTGGTGCGCACCACCAGGCCGGGCAGCCGCTGCCGCAGCTTGGCAAAAAGCGCCCGAATCTCCTCCTTTGTTCCCCGGCGGCACATCCGCTTTAAGATGGCATCGTTGCAGTGCTGGATGGGGATGTCCATATAGTTTACCAGCTTTGGCTCCCGGGCATACACATCGATCAGGTTATCGTCGATCAGGTCCGGGTACAGGTAGTGGACCCGGACCCAGTGGACCTCCGGGATCCGGCACAGCCGGGTCAGCAGCTCCGGCAGGAGCCGCCTGTGCCCCGGAAGATCTGTTCCGTAGCGGCTGGTGTCCTGGGCCACCACGATCAGCTCCCGGGCGCCCTGGGCTGCCAGACCCTCCGCCTCCGCCACGATGGCGTCCATGGGCCGGCTCCGGTACTTGCCCCGGAGACTGGGAATGACGCAGAAGGCGCAGCGGTTATCGCAGCCTTCGGCAATTTTTAAGTAGGCGTAGTGCCGGGGGGTCGTGAGGACCCGTCCGGACTCCGGCACCGGGGCGTCGATGCTACGGAAGGACTCGGGGCGGCCCTCCGAGAGAACCTGACGGATGGCGGGCACGATGTCCATGTAGCTGCCGGTGCCCAGGATGCCGTCCACCTCGGGAAGCTCCTTCAGAAACTCCTCCCGGTAGCGCTGGGTCAGGCAGCCGGTGACCAGAATTTTGCCCACCAGCCCCTGTTCCTTCAGCCGGGCCGTATCCAGGATGCAGTCGATGGCCTCGGATTTGGCGGCATCGATGAACCCGCAGGTATTGATGACCACCACGTCGCAGCCCTCCGCCTGGGGGCTCAGCTCGTAGCCCGCCTCCCGGACCCGGTACATCATTCCCTCGCAGTCCACTTGATTTTTGGCGCAGCCAAGGGAAATAAAGCCGATTTTTGCCATAAAAAGTTACCTTTCCTTCGTGTTTCCGCCGTTCGGTCAATCGCCCCGAGAGAGGCTGTCCAGGGCGCGGCGGATATCGCCGTAGCTGTGGCCCCGGCGCAAAAGGGCGTTCACGACCCGCTGGGTCTCCTTTGGGTCCCCATCCGTGGGAAGATGAGCCTGGAGATAGTCCTCCAGGGCCTCAATCTGGTCGGGATAGTCCGCCAGAGCCTCGTCCCAATAGACCTTGGGAATTTGCTTTTCATAGAGGGCCTGCCGGGCCCGGCCCAGGCCGTAGCCCTTGGCGGCGCAGCGGGCAACGATCCTGCGGGCCGTCTCCCGGTCATCCACCAGGTTCAGCTCCTCCATCCAGGCCACCGCCCGCCGGGCCTGATCCGGGTCCTCCCCTTTTTGCACCAGCCGACGCTCCAAATCCCGGCGGGACACATCGGCGGCGGCCACGATCCGCACCGCCCGGTTTTTCGCGGACAGTTCCCCCGCCGCTTTCCGCAGGCGGGCAAATTCCTCCTCCGTCAGCTCCCCGCCGGCGGTCAGGGCAAAGTCCGCCACCACCTGGGGATAGAGCCGCAGCACCGTCCCGTCGGAAAATTTCGCGGCGTAACGCCCTGCCCGGTCCGGCGAGGCGGAGAGGGACTCACACTTCATCGTCAAATTCTTCCGCGTTCACCGTCACCGGCTTCTGGGCCGGCTTGGCGGGCGCCTTGGCCCCAACGCCCTGGAGCTTCCACATATTCTCCCGGACCTGGGCCTCCACCTTCTCGGCCACCTCGGGGTTGGCCTGAAGATAGTCCTTGACACTGTCCCGGCCCTGGCCGATCCGCTCGTCCCCCATGGAGAACCAGCTTCCGCTCTTCTGAATGATCTCCAGCTGCACCGCCAGATCCACCAGCTCGCCCCATTTGCTGATGCCCTGACCGTAATAAATGTCGAAATACGCCTCCCGGAAGGGCGGGGCAACCTTGTTCTTGACCACCTTGACCCGGGTTTTATTGCCGATGATGGCGGTGCCGTCCTTGATGGTCTCCACCTTCCGCACGTCCAGGCGGACGGAGGCGTAGAATTTCAAAGCATTGCCGCCGGTGGTGGTCTCGGGGTTGCCGTACATGACGCCGATCTTCATACGAAGCTGATTGATGAAGATCACCACGCAGTTGGTCTTGGAAATGCTGCCAGCCAGCTTCCGCAGGGCCTGGGACATGAGCCGGGCCTGGAGGCCCACAAAGGCGTCCCCCATCTCCCCCTCGATCTCCTGCCGGGGGGTCAGGGCCGCCACGGAGTCCACCACCACCGCGTCCACCGCGCCGGAGCGGACCAGAGCGTCGGTAATTTCCAGGGCCTGCTCGCCGGTGTCCGGCTGGGAGACCAGCATACTGTCCGTATCCACCCCCAGAGCGGCGGCATAGACCGGGTCCAGGGCGTGCTCGGCGTCCACGAAGGCCACCTCGCCGCCCATTTTTTGGGCCTCCGCCAGAATGTGGAGGGCCAAGGTCGTCTTGCCGGAGGACTCGGGACCGTAAATCTCAATGATCCGCCCCCGGGGCACGCCGCCGATCCCCAGCGCCGCGTCCAGGGCCAGGGAGCCTGTGGGAATGGCGTCCACATTCATCTCCGGCCGGTCACCCAAGCGCATCACCGCGCCCTTGCCGTAGGTCTTCTCGATCTGGGCCAGGGCGGTTTGCAGCGCCTTCTTCTTGTCCGCCGCGGGAGCGGGCGCTTCGTAATTCGTCTTCTTATTGGCCATTAGGATCCTTCCTTCCCCTGATATTGGGCGGCAACCGCCCGCATGATCTCTTGATTGTCCCGGACCATCTCCAGGACGGTATAACCGTAATCTTCCAGCAGGGCCTGGACTCCGTTCTCCTGGCCCATGCCAAATTCCAGGCACAAGATCCCCCCGGGCTTGAGGGCGGCGCTGTAATGCTCCAGCAGCGCCCGATAGCAGTCCAGGCCGTCCGCCCCACCGTGGAGGGCCAGAGCCGGTTCATAGTCCCGGACGCTGGCGGGAAGCCGCTCCATTTCCCCCGTTGTGACATAGGGGGGATTGGAAACGATCAGGTCGAACTTTCCCAGAAACGGAGGGGCCGGCTTCCGGATATCCGCCTGCACGCAGGAGACCCGGCCGGAAAGGTGGTGAAGGGTGATGTTTTTCTTCGCCACCGCCAGGGCCTCCCGGGAAATATCCGCCAGGGTCACCCGGGCGTCCTTCACTCGGCTGGCAACCGCCAGGCCGATACAGCCCGAACCGGTACACAGGTCCAGAATCCGGGGGCTTTGGGCCAGAAACAGGGCCTTTTTAATGGCCAGGGAGGTAACGGCGCAGGTGTCGTCCCGGGGGATTAACACGTTATGGTTTACATAAATCTTTAAGCCGTAAAATTCCCACTCCCCCAGCACATAGGCCAGAGGCTCCCCGGCCAGGATTCTGCCCATCTCGTCCTCCAACGCGTGGCAGACAGAGGACGGCGCCACCTCCTCCTGGCGGGCCAGCAGCTCCTCCTGGGTAAGCCCCGTGACATGGCTCAGCAGGTTTCGTGCCAGGAAGGAAGCGTCCTGGGGCGTTTCGGTGGGCAGGAATCCGTTTTTCGCCGCCAGGTAGAGCTCCTTTAGCGTAACTACCAACGGTCCGCCCCCTCCCGCTCCGGAAGCACCGCCTCCAATGCCGCGATGCCCACCTCGATCATGCCGTCGTCCGGCTCATTGGTGGTGAAATTCTGGAACCACATGCCGGGCGCCGTGAGAAGCCGGGTGAGAAAATTGTCGTACCGCCCCACAAGGCGGTTCGCCTCATAGCTCAGCGACACCACCAGGGGAAGCAGAAGCAGCTTGTAGGCGATCATGATCAGCGGATACCAGACGGTCCCCCGCAGGGCCGAAAGTCCCGGAACCAGCTTCAGCAACACTGCCGAAGCCACGGAAAACACCAAAATGGATAGGATCATCACCACCAGCAGAAAGCTGGTGCCGCAGCGGGGATGCTTCCGGGTCTGAATGCGGACGTTCTCCACCGTCAGGGGCAGGCCCGCCTCGTAGCATCGGATGGTTTTATGCTCCGCGCCGTGGTAAGAAAAGACCCGCTTCATCTCCCCCATTCGGGAGATGAGGATCATGTAGGCCAGGAAAATGAGCATGCGGATCAGGCCTTCGATCAGGTTGATCAGAATGGGGCTGGAGATCCAGGGGTCAAAAAAGCTGCCGATGACCATGGGCAGTAGGAAAAACAGCCCTACGGACACCGCCAGGCCCAGTACCACGGCGACGCCGACCACCGCCTTCTGGAACGCCTCGCTGCCCAGCTTTTTTTCCAGCCATTGGTCAAATTTGGAGGCGGACTCCTCCGTTTCCTCCGGGGAAAGGTCCGCCGAGCGCATCAGGGCCTTCACCCCGGTGACCTGGGCGTCCACAAAATTCACCACGCCCCGGATCAGCGGCCAGCGCAGCGGGGATTTTTTCGGAGGAAGGGAGCGGGCCGTCACCTCCACGTTCAGGCCCTCCGGCCCCCGGGTGACCACCGCATCCTTCTCCGGTCCCCGCATCAAAATCCCCTCGATCAGGGCCTGTCCGCCGATCATGGTGCGGAATTTCTCCTGGCAGGCCGGCGCCTCCGCCGTTTTTTTCATAAGCTCTCCCCTCTCTATTGGGCGGCGGGCAGCCACACCGTCACCAGCGTACCGCCGCCCTGGGCATTTTCCAGGGTCAGGCTTCCGCCGTGCATCTGCACGATCTCCTCGCATACCGCCAGACCAATGCCGGTGCCACGGGCCTTGGAGCTGCCCTTATAAAACTTCATTTTCACCAGCGGAAGCTCGTCCTCCGGGATTCCCGGGCCAAAGTCCCGGATCCGAATGGCCACCCCGCCCTGGTCGGCGGCGATGGACGCCTGGATCCGCTTCCCCTCCCCGCCGTGCTTGGCGGCGTTGTCCAGAATGTTCAAAAAGACTTGGCGCATCCGCTTGGGGTCGCAGGGAATGGTGGGTAACGGATCGTCGCTTTCCTCGTACTCCAGGGCAATCCCTTCGGAGGTCAGGCGGCTGCGGTACATATACACAATGTCCTCGAATTCCCCACGAATATCCGCCTGCTCGATGTTCAGCGTCATTCGCCCGTCTTGCAGCCGGGTGAAGTCCAGCAGCCCCACCACCATTTCGGTAAGGCGCTTGGCCTCCTTCTGGATGATTCGCACCCCCCGCTCCGTCTCCGGGTCCAGGGACTCCTCATCCAGCAGCGTCTCGCTCCAGCCGGTGATGGCCGTCAGCGGCGTGCGCAGCTCATGGGACAGGGAGGAAATAAAATCCGCCTGTATTTTTTCGTTCTGGCTGATGGCGGAAGAGAGATCGTTGATGGCCTCCGCCAATTTTCCCAGCTCGTCATTGTACTTGGTTTGAATTTGGATCCCGTAGCTGCCTCCCGCAATCCGGTTGGCCTTCTGGGTGATCTGGTCCAGGGAATAGAGTACGGACCGGATATACAGGCTCCCGCTGACAGCCGTAGCGGCCGCCACAATAGCCAAGGCCAGCAGGGAAACAGCCGCCACCAAGGCGATTTGCCCGTCCATCCGCCGGGTGGAGGTGACATAGCGGAGGACCCCGATGACCTCCCCGTTGCTGTAAATCATGGGGCTGGATACCGCGATAATCCGCTCCCCGGTCTCCGGGTCCCGGCCCAAATAGGGGCAGATGCCCCGGGTACGCACCGCCTCCTGGATCTCCGGCGTGGTGGGGCTATTCCCGGCCCAGGGCCCGTAAGAGGAAGCCACCAGCTGGCCATTGGCGTTGATAAATTGCAGCTCCAGCCGGTCCTTCTCCTGAAAAGTCTGGGCGTAGGAGATGCAGGACTGGTAATAGCCCCCGTAGTCCAGCCGCAGCGCGTCGGAAAAAAACTCCGTGGTGATCTTGGCCCGGTAGCGGAGGTCCGCCTCCATGCCGGCATAGTAGGACAGGGCGAAGGCCGCCGTCACGGCCATGACGCAGGCAATGCCCAGGGAACACACCACAATCAGCGTTGCCGCCAGGTACCGCCCCAGGAGGGTGCTGGGCCGCTTTTCCCGGCTCCTGCCAAACATCAGGCGCCCCATTTATAGCCAAAGCCCCAGACGGTGGTGATGTAGGCGGGATTGGCGGTATCGTCTTCGATCTTGATCCGGAGACGGCGAATGTTCACGTCCACGATCTTCAGATCTCCCTCGTAGTCCCTGCCCCAGACGGCGGAGAGAATATCCTCCCGGGCCAGCGCTCGCCCCGGATTCTGCATGAACAGCTTCATAATGGCATACTCCACCTGGGTCAGCCGCACCCGGAGGCCGTTCTTTTCCAGGGTGTGATTGCGGGTGTTCATCACGAAGGGTCCCTGGGTCAGCAGCTCGCTCTCCCCCGCCGCATCCCCGCCCAGACGGCGGTACAGAGCGTCGATCCGGGCGGTAAGCTCCGCTGGAGAGAAAGGCTTGGTCACATAGTCGTCCGCCCCGGTCATCAGGCCCGTGATCTTGTCCATCTCCTGGGTGCGGGCGGTGAGCATGATGATGCCCACCTGCTTATTGGAGACCCGAATCCGGCGGCAGACCTCGAAGCCGTCCATATCCGGCAGCATGATGTCCAGAATGGCGACGCCGATATCCGGATTCTCCCGGAGGCGGTCCAGGGCCTGCTGGCCTGTGGCGGCCTCGATGGCTTCATACCCCGCCCTGCGGAGATTGATCACCACAAAGGAACGAATATTCTCCTCATCCTCCAAAATCATTACCTTTTTCATAGTCTTCCCTCTCTACATCTCTCCTGTTTTCCAATCCCGCAGGATCAAATGAAAGCTGTCCATCAGTCCCTGCGGGGAAACGGCGGCAGAATCGGCCTCCAAGCGGGCGGCAAAGGTGGTCTGCTCCGCGTGAAGGAGCAAGAACCGGTTTCTGCTTACCGCCTGGGCATCCCGATCCGCGCCGGAAAAAGCGTAAATCGTAAAAACAAGCCGGGATTCTTGCGTTTTCTCATCTATAAGGGAAAATTCCCAGGCATCCTCCCGCAGGGCAACCGTCACCCGGTCCACCCAGTCAGGATCCAGGTCCAAATACCATCCCGCCTCAAAATCGTGGAAGGTATAGCGCTTGGTCTTTTCCGCTCCGTCAGGGGCCAGGGCGTACCATCGAATCAGAGTTCCCTCCCCATCCGGCTGGCGGGCCAGGACTTGGGGAAGCTCCAGGATCCCGTCGCCGTCGATATCCTCCGCCAGAATATCGCCGCCGCGGAGGGAGCCGCCGGAGGAAACATTCCGCAGCTCCCCATTTAGGAGCGCGAACACATCGGTGATCAGGTTTCCCTCCCCCGCGGAACAGGTGGCAAACACCGCCGGGGTCCCGTCGGTCAAAGCGCCGGTCAGGACCCGGCGTAGCCGGGCGGCGGGGGCGGACATTTCCACACGGTTGGAACGCTGGGTGGAGCCGTCCAAAAAGGTATAAAGCTCGGCGATCCCGGGGTCGTTTTCCCCGTCCCCGGGGCGGAGAAGCAGCAGCTCCCCGCCGGGCGCGGCGTCCATGGGCAGCGTAAGGAAGGCGGAATAGGTGGCAGACAGGAGCCGGACAGCCTCCCCGTCTGTCCAGGTGTAGGCGCCGACAGAGCGGGGCAGCTTGTCACTGAGCCGCACGCCAACTACGATCTCGACCCCGCCTTTGCCGTCCAGCTGGGCGTACTCCACCCGGTCGAAGCGCTCTCCGTAGCTCTCCAGGGTCTCGGTGTGGTAAAACCCGCCGTCCCGACGGTGAAAAATCAGGATGCGGAGGGGCTTCTCCTCCTGTGATTTGGCAAAGAGAAGATACTCCTCATCCCCGTCCCCGTCCAGGTCCGCCGCCTGGACCGTCTGCTGGTGTTCCCCGGCGGCGGGGGCGCTGTATTCCAGGCCCGTCATGGCCTGATCGATGGCAGACTGCAAGGCCTGGTCCTCCTGGGAGCGGCGGGGCGGGGCATACATCTGATCCACCGTCACCAGCGCGCAGCCGGTAAGCAGCAGGGCCAAAAGGAGGACCCCCAAAAAACGCGGTATTCTTTCCACTTGGGGCACCTCTCTTTCCCCTCAAACTTCCGCGGAGGCATACGCTTTTTATAGTATAGCACAGATTTTCCAAAAAGGGAAGTTATTTGACAACAACATTCCCATTTCCCAGCACATTTTCCAGCTCTCCCACCAGTCTCCTGTCCAGGCCGCAGCGGGTACCCCGGCGGATCCGGGTGTCGGCGAAGTACACCACCGCCTGGGCATCTCCCGGGAACATATTCAGCATGGCCCGCACCTTCCGCAGCCGAGGATCCTGCTCCGACGGGAGCCGGAGATACAGCGTGCTGCCGCTGAGCCGGTTGCCCTGGGGCGGGGCGGGCGGCTGCCGGTCGGGGCCGGAATAGTCCGAAATGGGCTGGGCCCGGTTCACTACGAGCTGGGGCTCCTTATCGTCCCGGAGGGAGAGGCGGCCTGTGACT
>CANQFY010000045.1 GCA_947600025.1 uncultured Oscillospiraceae bacterium | reverse complement strand
AAAGACGGAGGGGTCATTTTTCGCAAGTATTCGCCCATGGGGGATCTGCAAGATTTTGCGGTGCAGATCTGTGAGTCCATAGGGGACAACACAGGGCGCATCGCGGCGGTGGCGGACCGGGACTCCATCATTGCCCTGTCCGGCGCGCCCAAGCGGGAGCTGATGGACAAGCCCAACTCCCAGGAGCTGGAAAAGCTGATGGAGCAGCGGAAAAACTACCGCTACAAGCCCGGAGAGACCCTCCTCCGGGCCGCGGAGGGGTCTGACAAGTATCATCTTGGCGTGGCCGCTCCCATTTTGTCCCAGGGGGACCTGATGGGCTGCGTCCTGCTCCTGCTGGGCGACGACAACACCCCCCTCCAGGAGTCCGACCAGCGGCTGGCGCAGACCGTGGCGGGCTTTTTGGGCAAGCAAATGGAAAATTGACCCCTGCCGCCGGACGGATCAGTTCCCGGGGCGGGCCGAAAACTGCCCCCGGCTAGAAAGCCGGGGGCAATTTTTAGATACGCTTGGATCACACCAGTCTGCTGCCAGGCAGGATCTCATCGGAGAGCTTCACCAGATGGAGCTGATCCCCCCGCTCGGCGGAGAGCAGCATCCCGCAGCTCAGCTGCCCCATCATCTTCCGAGGGGCAAGATTGGTCACAGCTACCAGGGTCTTGCCCAGGAGCTCCTCCGGCTGGTAGTATTTGGCAATACCGGAGAGGATGGTCCGGGGGGCGCCGGTGCCGTCGTCCAGGGTGAATTTCAGCAGCTTTTCGCTCTTTTTTACCTTCTCGCAGGCCAGGACCTTCACCACCGTCAGATCCAGCTTCTCAAAATCGTCAAAGGCAATCTCCGGCTTGGCCTCCGCCAGGGGAATAGCCGGGGCGGCGGGCTTGTTCAGGGCCTCCAGGGCAGCCAGCTCCTTCTCCATGTCGATCCGGGGGAACAGGTTCTCGCCCTTGACCGGGGCAGCCTCCTCCGGGAGCACGCCCCACTGGGCGGCGCTGTCCCAGGTCCGGCCCTCATCGCCCACCCCCAGCTGGGCAAAGAGCTTGTCCATGCTGCCGGGCATGAAGGGGGTCAGCAGCACGCCGCAGATTCGGGTGGTCTCCAGAAGGTTATACAGCACATGGGCCAGCCGGGCCCCGTTGGCCGCCAGGTCCTTGGCCAGGACCCAGGGGGCGTTCTCGTCAATATACTTGTTGGCCCGGCGGATCACTTTGAACACCGCCTCCAGAGCGTTCTGGAACTGATAGCGCTCCATCTGCTCCTCGTACCGGTCCCGGAGGGAAGCGGCCAGAGTGACCAGCTCGGCGTCGGTCTTCTCCGGGCCCTCGGCGGTGACGATGTAGCCGCCTTCGGGCTTGGACTGGACCAGCTCCACGGCTTGGCGCTCCGCCTCCGTCACGCCGGAGCCGGCGGGGAGCTTGCCGCCAAAGTACTTGCCCACCATGGCGGTGGTCCGGGACAGGAGATTGCCCAGGTCGTTGGCCAGGTCCAGGTTGATGGTGTTGATCAAAGACTCATTGGTAAAATTGCCATCGGAGCCGAAGGGGAAGGTCCGCAGCATGAAGAACCGCAGGGCGTCCACCCCAAATTTTTCTGCCAGGATATAGGGGTCCACCACGTTGCCCCGGCTCTTGGACATCTTCTCCCCGCCGAAGTTCAGCCAGCCGTGGCCGTAGACCTTCTTGGGCAGGGGCAGATTCAGACTCATCAGCATGGCGGGCCAGATGATGGAGTGGAATCGGACGATCTCCTTGCCAACAAAATGGACGTCCGCCGGCCAGAAGGCCTCCAGGTCGTGATACTTATCGTTCTGGAAGCCTAGGGCGGTCATGTAGTTGAACAGGGCGTCCACCCACACATAGACCACATGGCCCGGGTCGAAGTCCACCGGCACGCCCCAGGTGAAGCTGGTCCGGGAGACGCACAGGTCCTCCAGCCCCGGATCGATGAAGTTGTTGACCATCTCATTGACCCGGCTCCGGGGCTCCAGGAAGTCGGTGTTCACCAGCAGGTCCCGGACCCGGGAAGCGTACTTACTCAGCCGGAAGAAGTAGGCCTCCTCCTCCGCGTCCACCACTTCCCGGCCGCAGTCCGGGCACTTGCCGTCCACCAGCTGGCTCTCGGTCCAGAAGCTCTCGCAGGGCTTGCAGTATTTGCCCCGGTAGGTGCCCTTGTAGATATCGCCGTTGTCGTACATTTTCTTGAAGATTTTCTGCACGGCGGCCACATGGTAATCGTCGGTGGTGCGGATGAACCGGTCGTTGGAGATGTTCATCAGCTTCCACAGATCCCGAACGCCCTTCTCCCCCTCCACGATGTTGTCCACATACTCCTTGGGGGTGACGCCGGCCTCCTTGGCCTTGTCCTCGATCTTCTGGCCATGCTCGTCGGTGCCGGTGAGGAACATGACGTTGTAGCCCTGGAGCCGCTTATACCGGGCCATGGCGTCGGTGGCCACGGTGCAGTAGGCGTGGCCAATGTGGAGCTTGGCCGACGGGTAGTAGATGGGGGTGGTGATATAATAGTTCCCCCGGCATTGTTGGCACATAAAAAACCCTCCTGAAAATAAAAAATCGCCCTTGATCTCCCAAGGGCGAATGAATCGCGGTACCACCTTGCTTCGCACGAAAAAACGTGCCTCGTTGGCGCGGTAACGGGCGCACCCGTGGGGGCCTAAAAGACTTCGGCCTCCCGGCTCCGGGACCATGTTCCCCGCCCGCGGCCCATCCCCCTCGCACCAAAGTGGGGGACTCTCTGCCGGCGCGAAAACGGGTACTCTTCCCTTCTCTGCCTTTGCTTTTGGGATATTATACCCACTTTTCGCCCCTTTGTCAAGATTTTTTCCCGCTGTTTTCCCACGTCGGGAAACGATCCAAAAACCGGGACGCGCACGGTACGGAAGAATCCTCCGTACCGCGCGCGTCCGTTAGAGGCAGGTTTTTAGCGTCCCGCCGGCGTGGGCGCCTCCATGGACCCGCGCCGCGGGAAAAGAGAAAGGATGTACCCATCTATTGGGGCGGCAGGACCTTCTCGTAGATCCCCGCCCGGTAGAGGAAGGTCGTCAGGGGCATCCCGCACTCCTTGGCCGCGGCCGTGCCGGTGATCCTCTTGATTTTCCACCGGTGATAGGCGCTGGGGAAGTTTTCCGGCAGCGGGCGGGGCGGCCGGCCGAATCGCACGCCCCGGGCCTTCGCCGCCGCGATCCCCTCCGCCTGCCGCTGCCGGATATTGACCCGCTCGTTCTCCGCCACAAAGCTGAGGACCTGCAGCACAATATCGCTGAGGAAGGTCCCCATCAGATCTTTGCCCCGGCGGGTATCCAGCAGCGGCATATCCAGCACCACGATGTCAGCGCCCTTTTCCTTCGTCAGAACACGCCACTGCTCCAAGATCTCCCCATAGTTCCTGCCCAGGCGGTCAATGCTTTTGATGTACAGCAGATCGTCTTTTTTCACCCGCCGTACCAGCCGCTTGTACTGGGGCCGCTCAAAATCCTTGCCGGACTGCTTGTCCATATAGATGTTCCGCTCCGGGATGTTCAGCTCCTGAAGGGCGATCAGCTGCCGGTCCTCATTTTGCTCCCTGGTGCTGACCCGGATATAGCCGTAGACCATGATCATGCCCCGCCTCCTTTCCCGCGTATTCCGCCGCTTCCTCCCGGAGGGAGCGGGCGCTGTTTTTCTTTCCAATGTCCATAAATACCTCCCAATAATCCGCCATTTCATGCCGCTTTGGCGGTAATACTACGATCATAGCACGACTTTTTCCTCAAAATGGCAAAAAAGAGCCGATGGATTTGGGAGAATCCTCCCAAATCCATCGGCGCAGCCGTTCTTTTCCGTGAAAAACCGGAATCTATTCTTCCAGGACGGCGCAAAAGCCCATGGGGGCCAGGGACAGCCATTCCGGGGCCACGGTATGCAGATTGTGCCCCAGCAGGAGCTTTCCGAAGGGGATGTCCCAGGGGTCGCCGCTCCGGTTGCAGTAGAGCCGCACTTCCCGCCCCTGATAGGTCCGGGAGAAGCCCAGCTTCTGATCCCCCGCCTGGAAAAAGGCGATATCCCCCAGCCGGAGAGGTTCCCAATCGGCCCGGAGCCGCCCCAGCCGCCGGTAATGGTCCAGCAGCTCGGTATTCTCCCGGCCCCAGGGATAGGTGCGGCGGTTGAAGGGGTCCTTATACCCCTCCATCCCCGCCTCGTCTCCGTAGTAGAGAGACGGCGCCCCCGGCAGGGTATATTGCAGGAAGGAGGCCATCAGCAGCCGCTCCTGGGCCAGCACATATTGGTTCCGGGACAGGAAACGGGCCGCCTTCTCCGCCCGGGAGCCGTCAAAGTCGTCTACCAGCGCGGTGAGAATCCGGGGGGTGTCGTGGGTGCCCAGCAGGTTCATGTTACACAGCAGCACCTGAGGCGGATAGTTCTCCGCGATGGTCATCACCGTCTCCCGCAGGGCCGTTCCGTCGTCCCGGTCCCGGAGGAAATTGATGATGGCCGCGCGGAAAGGGTAGTTCATCACCGAGTCCAGGGTGCCGTCAACAAAGTACCGGCGGCGGATGCCGTAGGCCACCTTGTTGGAGGCGTCCTCCCAGACCTCCCCCACCAGCAGGGCGTCGGGCTTCAGCTCCCGAATCCGTTTTTTCAGCAGCGCCACAAATTCGTTGGGCAGCTCGTCCACCACGTCCAGCCGGAAGCCGTCGGCCCCCAGCTTCAGCCAGTGCTCCACCACGCTGTCCTTCCCCGTGATGACGTACTCTACAAAGCTGGGCTCCATCTTGTTCACCGTGGGCAGGGTGTCAAAATCCCACCAGCTGCGGTAGGAATGGGGGTAGCTCTGGAAGGAATACCACCGGAAATAGGGCGAGGCCTTGGTTTGATAGGCCCCCTTGCCCCCGAAAGTTCCCTCTTTATCAAAATAGAGGCTATTGGAGCCGGTGTGGGAGTACACCCCGTCCAGAATGATCCGGATGCCCTTGGCGTGGGCCGCCTGGCACAATGCCGCGAAATCCGCCTCGGTACCTAGCATGGGGTCCGGGGTCTTGTAGTCCCCGGTATCGTAGCGGTGGCTGGAAAAGGCCTTGCCAATGGGGTTGAGATAGAGGATCGTGGCCCCCAGGGAGGCGATGTAGTCCAGCTTTTCCTGGATGCCCCGGAAATTGCCGCCGAAAAAGTCGTTGTTCAGCACCCGCCCGTCGGAGGTGGGCTGCCAGCAGACCTCCTCGTTCCAGTCCTTGTGCAGGGTGTAGGGCTCCAGCTTCCCCGTCAGGTCGCACCAGCCGGACCGGGCGAACCGGTCTGGGAAGACCTGGTAGAACATGGCGCCCTTGGCCCAGTCGGGGGTGGTGAAGTCCTCCGGCACGCAGCTGACCTGCCACAGGTCCCCGGCCTCCATGTTGGTGTCGTCCCCATCTTTGAACAGCCGGAAGGGCCCGTCCCGGCCGATGATGGAAAAATAGTAGAAGTAGAGGCCCCGCTCCGCCAGGGAGAAGCTCCCCCGGAAAATATCGTAGGGCCCCCGTTTGATCCGGTACTCCAGGGAAACCTCCTGGACCGGCCGGCCGTCCTCGCACTGGAGGAGGCATTTGACCTCCCGGGCGTTCACGTCCGAGGGGATGTGGATGTGGATCTCGCAATTCTGCCCAGGGGTCAGGGTGCCGAAGGGGGATTTGTAGGCAGCTTGTTTACTGTTGAAAAGGATTCGCATACTCTCTCCTTCAAGGAAAAGGACCCGGCGCCGACAGGCGCCGGGTCACAGAATTTGGCCGTTAACGGTTGGCGGTCATCCGCCGGAACAGCTCCATATAGCGAGCGGCGGGCTGGTCCCAGCTGAAATCCTGCTCCATGCCCCGCCTCTGCAGGTCCTGGAAGCCGGCGGGATCGTCCCGGTACAACGCGATCGCCCGCTTCAAAGCGGCCAGGAAGTCGTCGCCATTGTAGCTCTGGAAGGTGAAGCCCAGGCCGCCCTTGCCGTGTTCATCGGCGGGGGGCACGGTGTCCTTCAGGCCGCCGGTGGCGTGGACCACGGGCACAGTGCCGTAGCGCATGGCGTTCATCTGGCTCAAGCCGCAGGGCTCGGATTTGGAGGGCATCAGGTAGATATCCGCCCCGGCGTAGATCCGGGCCGCCAGGCCCAGATTGAAGGTGATCTGTGCGCTGACCCGGTCCGGGAATTCGTTGGCCAGATCCCGGAAGAAGTCCTCGTACTGGCTTTCGCCGGTGCCCAGGATCAGCATCTGGCAGTTTTCCTCCCACATCAAGCGGCGGGAGATGTAGCACAGCAGGTCCAGGCCCTTGTGCCCGGCCAGCCGGGTGACCATCACCAGCAGCGGCACGTCGGGGACTTTGGGGAGCTCCACCTCCTCCTGGAGGGCCGCCTTGCACACCGCCTTGCCCGCCAGGAAGGTGTCCCGGTTAAAGTGGGCGGGGAGGGCCGGGTCGGTCTCCGGGTTGAAGGTGTTCACGTCGATGCCGTTGGTGATGCCGGTGAGCTTCCAGGACACGTTGGACAGCACCCCGTCCAGCCCGTGGGCATAGTAGGGGTACATCAGCTCCTGGGCGTAGGTCTCGGAAACGGTGGTCACCAGATCCGCCGTCTCGATGGCGCCCTTCATCATGTTCACGGAGCCGTTCATGTCCAGATGGCCCCGCCACTCCCAGGGCAACCCCAGCACATCGTCGAAGAAGTTGCCATGGGCCCAGCCCTGGTACTCGATGTTGTGGATGGTGTACATGCAGCGGGTGGTGGGGAAGTAGAACCGGTACATGGCGTTCAGGTACACCGGCACCAGGGCGGTCTGCCAGTCGTTGCACTGGATCACGTCGGGGATCAGCTGCATCGTTACCATGGAGTCCAGGCAGGCCTTGGAGAAGAAGGCGAACCGCTCCCCGTCGTCCAGAGCCCCGTAGAGGGACCCGGAGCGGGCGCCGAAATAATACTCATTGTCGATAAAGTAGACCTGCACCCCGTCGGTCCGGTTGGTCAGCCGCAGCACGCCGCAGTACTGCTGCCGCCAGCCCAGGCCCACGGTGAACTGGGCCACCCGCTCCACGGTGTAGCCGGGGTTTTCCTTGATTTTTTGATAGTAGGGCAGGAACACCGATACCTGATTCCCGGGGATCCGGGCCAGGGCGGCGGGAAGGGCCTCGATCACGTCTCCCAGGCCGCCGGACTTGGCGTAGGGGGAGCCCTCGGAGGCCAGGATCACGATCTTCATACGGTGTCACCCCGCTTGATCACGATGGGGCAGCTGGGCGTGCCGATGAGCTTGGTCCCCGGCCGGACGGTGACGTTCTTGTCCAGGATCACGTTCTTTAAGTAGCAGTTTTCGCCCACCACGGTGTCGTTCATAATGACGCAGTCCTCCACCTCGGCGCCCTCGGCCACTGACACCTGGCGGAACAGGACGCTGTGGCGCACCTTTCCCTCCAGGAAGCAGCCGTCGGCCACGGTGCAGTTGTCGATCTCGCAATTTTCGCCGTAGTAGCTGGGCACCCGGTCCCGGACCTTGGTGAAGATGGGATGGTTCCCGGTGAACAGGTCGTGGCGCACATCCTTGTCCAGGATGGCCATGCTGTTCTGGAAATACTCCGCCACCGAGGTGTTGTACAGGGCCACGCCGCCGAACTGGTAGGCGTTCACCGTCATCTCTCCGGCCTGGTAGAGCCGGAGGACAATATCCCGGTGGAAATTGTACAGGCTCCGGGCGGCGGCCTCCTGGACCCGTTGCCGGAGGATGTCCTTGGACACCACATAGATGCCGGTGCTGATGGCGTAGTCGGCGGGGGCGGGATAGTCCACGGCCATGTCGATCACCTGGCCGTTCTCATCCAGCTTGACCGCCAGCTCCTGCTTCTTGACCCCGTCGGCCAGGCCGGACTTGGTCACTATGGTGATGTCCTTGCCGCTGGCGATGTGGGCCTGGAGAACCTTGGCCAGGTTGATGTTGCACAGCACATTGGCCCCGGCCATGATGATATAGTCCTCGTTCCCGCCGTATTTCAGATAGTCCAGGGCGAAATTCAGGGCCTCCACGTTGCCGCTGACGCCGTAGTTGCCCATGGAGTAGGGGCTGATAAATTCCAGGCCCCCCTCCTGGAGCTCCAGGTCCCACTCCTCGCCGGAGCCGATGTGGGCCATCAGGGACTGGTAGTTGCTCCGGGAGATGATGCCGATGCGGCGGATGCCGGAGTTAGAAAAGTTGGAGAGGGTAAAGTCGATCTGGCGATACCGGCCGCCGAAGGGCACGGCGGACTTGGTCCGTTTATTGGTCAGCTCGCCCAGGGGATTTTCCGAATTGGCGAAGATGAGTCCGAGTACAGTCATTGCGGTATTCCTCCCTTACAGCATGTCGCCGGGCTGAAGCACGGCGTTGGCTTCTACCACAGCGCCCTTGGAGGTGACGCTGATCTTCTTCTTTTCGTTGGGGCCAAAGGCGCCGCCGACCACCGCGCCCCGGCAGACCTTGCTGTTCTCGCCCAGGATGGCGTGGCGCACAATGGCGTCGGACTCGATCACCGCGCCGGGCATGACCACGCTGTCCTCCACGATGGCGTTCTTGCCCACATAGCAGCCGGTGGAGAGGATGGAGTGCCGGACAGTGCCATAGACCTCGGAGCCCTCGGCCACGAAGCAGTTGACCGTCTTGGCTTCCTCGTCGATATAGCTGGAGGGCATGGCGTTGTTCCGGGCATAGATGGTGGAGTTGGGGCCGCCCCGGATGTTGAAGGCCGGATCCTTCCCCAGAAGCTCCATATTGGCCTCCCACAAAGAATCGATGGTGCCCACGTCCTTCCAGTAGCCCTCGAAGGTGTAGGCCACCAGCTTGTGGCCGGCGTTCAAAAGGTTGGGAATGATGTTCTTACCGAAGTCGTTCTCGGAATTGGGGTCGGCCTCGTCGGCCATCAGGAACTCCCGCAGCACCTTCCAGTTGAACACATAGATGCCCATGGAGGCGTTGGTGGACTTGGGCTGCTTGGGCTTCTCCTCAAATTCGTAGATGGTGCCGTCGGGGTTGGTGTTCATGATACCGAAGCGGCTGGCCTCCTCCAATGGCACGTCCCGGACGGCGATGGTGCAGTCCGCGCCGGAGGCGGCGTGGAAGTTGATCATGGCGGCGTAGTCCATCTTGTAGATGTGGTCGCCGGAGAGGATCAGCACATACTCCGGATCGAAGCGCTCGATGAAGGGGATGTTCTGATAGATGGCGTTGGCGGTGCCCTTATACCACTCGCTCTTCTTGCTCCGGGCGTAGGGCGGCAGGACCTGGGCGCAGCAGTGGGTCTTGTTCAGGCCCCAGGGCTGGCCGTTGCCGATATATTCATTGAGCTCCAGCGGCTGATACTGGGTCAGAATGCCCACGGTATCGATGCCGGAGTTGACGCAGTTGGACAGGGGGAAGTCGATGATCCGATATTTCCCTCCAAAGGGAACGGCTGGCTTGGCGGTGTTCTCCGTCAGGACCTTCAGCCGGCTGCCCTGGCCGCCGGCCAGAAGCATCGCGATGCAGCGTTTTTTCTGAAAGTACATGGTCACAGCTCCTTCAATTAGATTTATGGGTCCCGCCGGCAGGGGCGGTCCCGATCCTTCCATATATAAGATACCATATTTTATGCCATAAGAAAAGAGTTAATTTAGACAAATTGCAAAAAAATTTTGTAGTCGTCCCCTTTTCCCCGCCCGGCTTGACCTTTGGCGCTTTTGCGGGTATAATTGGAAAAAAGAGGTTTTCCCGTTCAGGAGGCGTTTTTTATGATCCGTCCCGCGGCGACCGGGGATGTCCCGGCCATGCTGGAGATCTACCGGCCCTATGTGGAGGGCTCCGCGGTCTCCTTTGAATATGTGCTTCCCACCCCGGCGGAATTTACCCGCCGTTTCGAGGAGGGTTCCAAGCAGTTTCCCTGGCTGGTGTGGGAGGAAGGCGGCCGGGTGCTGGGCTATGCCTACGGCAGCGCCCCCTTTGCCCGGGCGGCCTACCGGTGGTGCGCGGAAAATTCTCTCTACGTCGCCCCCCAGGCCCAGGGCCGGGGCATCGGCGCCGCCCTGGAGCAGGCCCTGGAGGACGCTCTGATCCGGCAGGGGTACTATGTCCTCTACGCCCTGATCACCTCGAACAACGCCCCCTCCCTGGCCTTCCACACCGCCCAGGGCTTCCGCTTTCTGGCCCAATTCCCGGACTGCGGCTTCAAGGACGGGGTCTGGCGCGGCGTCACCTGGATGGAAAAGCGGCTGCGGCCCCTTTCCGCCCCACCTTCCCCGCCGAAAACACCCAAGGAGGAACCGCCATGCTGAATACCACGCTGTGCTACATCACCCGGGGGGACCAGGTGCTGATGCTCCACCGGGTCAAGAAAAAGAACGATGTCAACAAGGACAAGTGGATCGGCGTGGGGGGCAAATTTCTGGAGGACGAGTCCCCCGACGAGTGCCTCCTCCGGGAAGTGCGGGAGGAGACGGGGCTGAAATTGACCTCCTGGCGGTGCCGGGGGATCGTCACCTTCCTGACGAACGGCAATTTTGAAGGGGAATATATGTACCTGTTCACCGCCGACGGCTTCACCGGCCAGTTGGCGGACTGCGACGAGGGGGAGCTGGCCTGGGTCAGCCGGGAATTTTTGGACCGGCTGCCCAAATGGGAGGGGGACCAGATTTTCCTGGATCTGCTATGGCGGGACGCCCCGTTCTTCCTGCTAAAGCTCCGCTACCGGGACGAAAAGCTGGTGGAGGCGGTCTTAAACGGGCGGCGAATTCGGTAGAGCGGTCAAGAAAAAATGGGTAGGGCGGCGGCCCTACCCATTTTTTACGGTCTTATTCCTTCTTCTTGCCGAAGTTGGGGGAGAAGATGATCTTATCCACCGCGAAGATGATGACCATGGCCACGCCGCCGGTGACGACGGTGGTGACAATGGAGCTGACAGTGTTCCGCAGGGCCTCATTGGTGATGAGGGCGGTGGTCACGGGGTTCCAGATGCAGGTGAACAGGTTCATAACCAAGAACACCACGATGGTGGCGGCGCCGTGGCACAGGGCCTGCGGGACCACGGGGCCGTGGCTGCGGAAGGTGACGTTCCGCTGCAGGGGGAAGTTGATGATCTCGCCGAAGACGATGGCGGTCAGGTTGGCCAGGGTAAAGGCCAGGCCGCTCTCCACCAGGTATCCGCCGGTGGAAGCCGTCTCCAGGGCGTTGCCAATGATGGCCAGCTTAAAGTTCACGCCGAACATGGTCACAGGGATGCCGGGCCACAGCCACTCCACATCGCCGACCATGGCATGGAACAGGGCGGGCAGGAACATCAACAGCAGCAGCTTGATGAAGGTGACAACGTAGCTGAACACCAGGAACAGCCCGCCTTCCCGGACCCACTCGGCCAGCTTGGGATGCTTCTCCACAAAGCCGTTCCACCACTTGATCACCGGGGCGAAAATTTTCTTAACAGTTTCCATTTTTTCGTTCCTTTCTAAATTATTCCATAGCCTTGGCGGCTTTGCGCTTGCCGAAGGAGCGGAAGAATCCGCCGATGATCTTGCCCATGCCCTTGAAGAAGTGGCCGTTGACCACGGTAAGGATGCCCTCGGCCATTTCCATGGTCACCAGGCCGCCCACCATCTTGGCGATGGCCCGGAAGGGCTCGTTGTAGATGAACATGATGTTCAGATCCGGGGTGCCCTTCTCCATGCTCTTGTTGAGCATATTGGTCAGGATCTTGTAGACGAACCGGCCCAGCCAGCTCTTGGCGTAGTACATCTGGCAGATGGCGTCGTTCATCTCCAGGGTGCCGCTCCAGCTCCCGTCGGGGATGGGACGGCCCAGCAGGGCCTCGAACTCCTGATCCGGCACGTTCTCGATCTTGCCGGACTGGTAGCTGGGCATTTCCCCGTAGGGATTGGGGGCGTCGGTCCCCACCACCCGGACGGTGGCGGTGAGCTTCACGTCCTCCACGTTGGCGGCCACCAAGATGTCATAGTTGGCGGTCTCCACTTCCCACTTGTTGGTCTTCACGTTGAAGTACCGGAAGGCCTTGTCGTCCAGGGGGATGGTGACGGTCTGGGTCTCGCCGGCCTTCAGGAAGACCTTCTTGAAGCCCTTCAGCTCCTTCTTGGGCCGGAAGATCTGGCCGTTGCGGCAGGAGATGTAGACCTGGGCCACTTCCGCGCCGTCCACCTTGCCGGTGTTGGTCAGCTGGAAGGTGACTTGCTTGGCGTCGGCCTGGATGTTGGAATATTCAAAGGTGGTGTAGCTCAAGCCGTAGCCAAAGGGGAAAGTGACGGGCTTGCCCACGGTATCAAAGTACCGGTAGCCCACATACAGGCCCTCGCGGTACTCGGCGGTGCGCTGCTTGCTGGGGAAGTAGGGGGCGGAGGACACGTCCTCGTACTTGACCGGGTAGCTCTCGGCCAGCTTGCCGGAGGGGTTGACCTCGCCCATGATGGCCCGCAGCATGGCGGTGGCGCCGGCCTGGCCGCAGAGGTAGCCGTGGATGACGGCCTTGCACTTGGGCAGCCAGGGCATCTCCACAGCGGAACCGGCGGCCATCACGGCAACCACGTTGGGGTTGACCTCCGCCACGGCCTCCAGCAGATCCACCTGGCTCTGGGGCAGCTTCATAGCGGGCCGGTCCAGGCCCTCGGACTCGGAGATCTCGTCCAGGCCGATGTAGAGCAGGACCACGTCGGCGGTCTTGGCCAGCTCCACGGCCTTCTTCTGCATTTCGGGATCGCCGGCGCCGCAGCGGGGATAGCCGGCCTCGAAGCCCGTGACGTTCAGATCGAAGGAGCCGATCACGTCCATGGCGTTCTCCACCTTGGTGGGGTTGACCACGGAGGAGCCGGCGCCCTGATACCGGGCCTTCTGGGCGAATTCGCCGATGACGGCGACCTTTGTGCCCTTTTGCAGGGGCAGGATGCCGCCCTCGTTCTTCAGCAGGACGATGGAGCCCTCGCTGGCCTTCTGGGCCATGGCGTGGTGGGCGTCCTTGTCAAAGGGCTTGCCCTTCAGGGGGTCCACCGCCGCCCGGGTGGAGAGCATCACGCCCAGCAGCTCGCCGACGCGCTTGTCAACGATCTCCTCGCTGATGCGGCCGGACTTGACGGCCTCCACCAGCTCCAGATCGGAGTCGCCGCCGGTAGTGGGCATTTCCAGATGGGAACCGGCCCGGACGCCCTCCACATGGTCGTTGGAGGCGCCCCAGTCGGAGACGACGAAGCCATCGAAGCCCCACTCGTCCCGGAGGATCTCCTGGAGCAGGTGCTCGTTTTCGTTGGCGTAGACGCCGTTGACCCGGTTGTAGGAGGACATGATGGCCTTGGCCTTGCCTTCCTTCACCGCGATCTCAAAACCGGTGAGGTAAATTTCACGGAGGGTCCGCTCGTCCATCACGGAGTCGGAGGCCATCCGGCGCAGCTCCTGGGAGTTGGCGGCAAAGTGCTTGGGGCAGGCGGAGACGCCGTTGGCCTGGATGCCCCGGACGTAAGCGGCGGCCATTTTGCCCGCCAGGTAGGGATCCTCGGAGAAATACTCAAAGTTCCGGCCGCACAGGGGGCTGCGCTTGATGTTCAGGCCCGGTCCCAGAAGCACGCACACGTCCTGGCTGGCGGCCTCTTCGCCCAGATACCGGCCCATTTCCTCGCCCAGCTCCGGGTCCCAGGAATTGGCCATGGTGGCGGCGGTGGGGAAACAGGTGGCGGGCACGGAGCCGTTCAGGCCCAGCTGATCGCCCGCGCCCTCCTGCTTGCGCAGGCCGTGAGGTCCATCGGACAGGGTCATGTTGGCGATCCCCAGACGCTTGACGCTCCGGGTCTGCCAGAAGTCCTTGCCGGAGAGGAGATAGCACTTCTCCTCCAGGGTCATCTTCTTGACGTATTCTTGGATGGTCACGTTCATCTCTCCTTAACTAAAATTTTCGGAAGCACTGTCCAAAGGCCAGAATCTCTGGCTGTCCTCGCCTTTGAACAGGGCGAAGGGCCCCCCTCCCGAAGGAGGGAGGCCCCTTGCTAAGTCGGTAAAATGACGGCAGGCTGCTTACTTTTTCTTCTTCAGGAACTTGGGCAGCCACACCAGCACCAGGACGGCAGCCAGGACGATGCCCACGCCAATGTCGATGGGGAGCATCAGCTTGGTGGCGGCGTCCATACCGGCGCCGGCCGCGTCCGGAGCATAGTGGCCGGAGTTGGCGACGGTGTAGAGGATGTTCTTAGAGGCGTTCCGCAGGGCCAGGACCTGGGTAGCGGAGGTGTCGTTCACCACGCTGGTGACGCTGGAGCCGAAGCCCAGCTTCATGTCGTTGCCGTTGCGGACAGCGTTCTCGGTGATCATGTAGCCATAGGAGCCGTCGAAGTCGGTGATGACCATGCCCACAAAGCCCCACTCACCACGCAGCACGCTGTTGAGCAGCTCGCCGCAGGCGCCGGCCGGCTTGGTGCCGATCCAGTTGAAGCTGGACATGACGGCCAGAGGATTGTAGCTGGCGAAGTCGAAGTTCTTGACCACGATCTCGAAGGGCTTCAGGTAGATCTCCCGGATGGCCTGCTCGTTGGAGTAGGTCAGCAGGAAGGCGCAACGGTTGGTCTCCTGATCGTTCAGGGCAAAGTGCTTGATGTAAGCGTACACGCCCAGCTTGGAGGCCGCGTTGACCTGGTTGGAGCAGAACTTACCGGCCAGCACGCCGTCCTCGGAGAAGTACTCGAAGTTCCGGCCGGCGAAGGCATTCCGGTGGGTGTTCATGGCGGGGCCATACCAACCGAAGATGCTCAGATCCTTGTACTCATGACCCATGGCGTCGCCCAGCTTGGTAGCCAGCTCCTTGTTCCAGGTCTGAGCCATCAGGACCTCGGAGGGGTACGCGGTGCCGGACAGGCCGCCGAAGAACAGGTTGACACCGGCAGGGCCGTCGCAGTCGGTAGTAGCGATCTTGCCGACGGACTCAATGGCCTGGGTGCCGAAGCCGCCCCGGTTGACCAGGGTAATCATGTCCTCCACGGACATCTGATCCAGCAGCTTGCCCCACTTCTCATCGTCATAGGGCACGCCCCGCAGGTCGGCCAGCTTCAGGCCGTTGCTGGCGCCGGTGGTGGGCATCTGGTCGCCGGAGTTGTCATACTTGGTGGGGTCCCAGCCAGCGGCGGAGTTGCCCTTCACGGCCTCCAGGGTGGCGTCGTCCATCACATAAGCGCTGTCGGCGGGAGCGGCGGTGACCTCGGCATAGTTGGCAAACTTGCCGGCGCGGGACAGGTAGTTGACGGTGCCCTGAGCGAAGCCAAACAGGTTGGTAGCAACGGTCTTGTCGCTGGCGCGGCCGGTCACGTCGCTGTCAACGGTAAAGGTCTCGGAATCCAGGACGGTGTGGGAGTCGGAGCGGATGGAGATGGTGTACTCGCCGGCCTCCAGGACGTAGCCGCCGCCGGGAACCTTCACGCCCGCGTAGTCATAGGACGCCAGATCCTCCTTGGGGATCTCGAAGTCGATGGTCTGATCCTTGCCAGCCTCCAGAAGCTCGGTCTTGCCGAAGTCCACTAGGTTGACGCTGGCCTTCTCAATGCCGCCCTCGGTGTAAGGAGGCGTGGAGTAAATCTCCACCACGTCCTTGCCGGCGACGGAGCCGGTGTTGGTGACCTTGACGGACATCTTGATGGTGTCGCCGGAGGCGTCAAAATTGGTGATCTCCTGGGTAAAGGTGGTGTAGCTCAGGCCGTAGCCGAAGGGGTAGACCACCTTCTCGTCGTAGTTAAAGCCCTCCATGCCCACGTCATTCGCGGTCTCGTAGAACTTGTAGCCGACGTAGATGCCTTCCACATAGTTGACGAAGGAGAGCGCGCCTTCATAAGCGCCGTCGATTTCCTTCAGCTGATTCTGCAGGTCGGAAACGTTGTTGTAGTAATGACCGCCGATGTTATTGAAGGTGGGGGTGTCGGTCAGGTCGTACACATAGGTGTCCACGGTACGGCCGGAGGGGTTGACTTCGCCCTTGATGATCTTGCCCAGGGCGTTGAAGCCGGTAGCGCCGGTGCCGGGGGCCAGGATCACAGCGCCGATCTGGGGATGGTCCTTGACCCAGCCCAGCTCCATGGCGTTGTTGGCGTTGATGACCAGGATGACCTTGTCGAAGTTCTGGCACACGATGTCGATCATGGCTTCCTCGGTGTTGGAGGGCTCCAGGTAATGCTCGCCCTGGTCGAAGTCATCGTAGTTGCCGTTGTTGGTGTACTTGCCGTTGAAGTAGCCGAAGTTGGTCACGGAGACCTGAGGCGCCACATTGTAGGTGCCGTGGATCACCGCGTACATATCGGTGGGCAGGTCCGCGCCTTCGCCGCCGGACCGGGACAGAACCACCACAGCCACATCAGAGAAGCCGGTGGCCTGGCTGATGACGGCGTCGGTGTAAGCGTCGGCAGTGGGCTCGGGCAGGGTCCAATCCTGCTCCTGCATGGCCACGCTGGGACGGTCGGCACGATAGTCGGTGTACAGCTTGGTCAGGTCGGCGTTGGTGGTGTAGCCGGCGTTGGCCAGGGACTGGAGGATGCCGATGGCGGTGGAGCCGTCAGAGGAGCCGGAACCGGTGCCGCCGAAGATGGGGTTGGTGGAGCCCCAGCCGAACACGTTCAGCTTGGTCACGTCGCCGGACAGCGGCAGCAGCCCGTTGTTCTCCACCAGGACCATACCTTCCTGGCCGATCTCTTCGATGACGGCCTTACTGTTGGCGATGGTCTCCTCGGTCAGGCCGGAGGAGTCGCTGAGCATCAGGTTGATGTTGTCCTTCAGCGGTCCCAGGCAGACCATGTTGACTACGATCAACACGGCCAGCAGCCACGCGACGACCGCCGTCACGTTTACGGGCATCTTCCAGCCCTTCCGCGCCTTCAGGCTGGCCACGACGATCACGACAGCCATGATCACCAGGCCAATCAGAATGGCATAGATGAATCCGATGCAGTTATGGATGTACGTCTCCACATCGGACATGCTGGCGCCCATACCGGTGAAAATGGGTCCCAGCAAATTGATGATAAGTTGTTCCATT
>CANQFY010000044.1 GCA_947600025.1 uncultured Oscillospiraceae bacterium | reverse complement strand
CGTGTCCGCGAACCGATCCTCCTCCTCGGGACATCCGAAGACCCCGATGATCAGGCTCCGCCCGTGATAGTCGAAGGCGGAGAGCAGGCAGCTTCCGGCGGCGTAGGTCTGCCCGGTTTTCAGGCCAATGGCGTAGGGGCAGTAGTAGTCAGATTCCGGATCGATGAGGCGGTTGGTGTTTTTCCACTCCACCTCCTCGCCATGACTATCCAGATACATGGTTTTCCGGCTCATGCCGGCGCAGCGCATGATCAGGTCGTTTTGCATCGCAAGCTGGGCAATGACCGTCAGATCCGCCGGACAGGTGTAGTGGTAATCGTCCTGGATGCCGTCGGGGTTGACGAAGTGGGTGCCGCTGAGGCCCAACTCCTGGGCCTGGCGGTTCATTTCATCCAGAAAGGTCATCACCGCGGTCCAGGCGTATTCCTCCGGATCTCCATCGATGACCCGCCCGGCGGCGGCAGCCATCACATAGGCGGCGTCGTTGCCGCTGGGCAGAAGCATCCCTTCCAGCAGCTGCCCGACGGTCAGGGTGTCCCCATAGCCCAGGCCCGCGATGGAGGAAGTGGGGTCCACCAGATCCAGCGCTTCCCCCACGGTAACCACCTCCTGGGGCTCCAGGTATTGCAGAGCCACATAGGCGGTAAAGAGCTTGGTGACACTGGCGGGGTAGATCGTTTCCTCCGCATCCCCGGAGAGCAGGAGAAAATCATCCATATCGTTGTCGTAGACAAACCAGCACTGGGCGGTCAGCTCCCGGTCCGGGGCCAGGACCATCCACTCCGGGCCGGGCGCGGTGGTTTCCGTAGGCTCTGTGGTCTCCGGCGGCGCCGTGGTAGGCGGTGCGGTGGCCTCCGGCGGCGCGGTGGTGGGCGGCGTGGAGGTCTGCGAGGGCTGGGAAGCGGTGAAGGAGGGGACGGAGAATTGGGAGACCTGAGCGGTCAGGCCGTCAAACCAGCCCTGGATTTGCTCCTGATTCCGAAAAATCGCCAGGCCCAGCAGCACTACTACAAGGACGATCTCAATATACAGCAGTTTTTTCATTCGGCGGCAACCTCCACGCCTCCGGCCTCCCGGATGGACAGTACATGGCAGGCGCCGCTTCCCAGGACCCGGTCCACCTCCCGGCGGAAATCGGGCAGCAGGTCCTCCGGCACAAAGGCCTGGACCGTGCCGGCGAAGCCGCCGCCGTGGACCCGGAAGGCCCCCCGGTCCTCCAGCAGCCGGTGGCACAGCGCCAGGCTCAGCGCCATTTCCTGGTGGATCGTGGCGCCGGCGGGAACTACGTTTTGCAGATACATGAAGGAGGATTCTCCGCTTTCCCGCACCAGGGCCAGGAAGGCGTCAAAATTGCCTTGGCGGAGCGCCTCGGCCTCCCGGGCCACCAGTCGGTTTTCCCGGTAGAAGTGGATGGCCCGAAGTACCGCCCGGTCCCCACAGCGCCGCCGCAGGGCGGGGAGTTCCGCCTCAAAGGCTTCCTGGGGCACCTCCCGGAGGACGGTTTTGCCGAAATAGGCGGCCACAGCCCCCATCTCCGCCGGAATGGCGGCGTATTCCTCCGTCAGATCGGCGTGGCTGGCCTGGGAGTCCAGAATACACAGGGCGTGCCGGGCGGAGGCAAAGTCAAAGGCCACCTGCTCCACTTTGGGCCGGGCCGGATTCTCAAAATCCATGGCCACCAGCCCGCCCACGGCGGAGGCCATCTGATCCATCAGCCCGCAGGGCTTGCCGAAGAAGGTGTTCTCCGCCTGCTGGCCGATCTGAGCCACCTGAATGGGGGTGGCCCTGCCGCCAAAGAACAGCCCGTTGACCACGGTGCCCAGCAGCACCTCCAGGGCCGCCGAGGAGCTGAGCCCCGAGCCGGGAAGCACCGTGGATGTCACATAGGCGTCAAAGCCCACTACCGGGCAGCCCAGGGTCGCGAAGCCCGCCGCCACCCCCCGGATGAGGGCGGCGGTGGAGTTGTACTCCTCCTGCCGGGGAGTAAGATCGGCCGGATCGATCTCCACCGGGGCGTAGCCCTGGGACAGCACCCGGATCCGGTTTTCTCCGTTGGGCCGGACCGCCGCAAGGGTGTCCAGGTTCACGGCGGCGGCCAGGACCCGGCCATGTTGATGGTCCGTGTGGTTGCCGCCGATCTCCGTCCGCCCGGGGGCGGAAAAGTAGCGGGTAGGGGAGCCGCCGAAGACGGCGGAAAAACCGGCGTCCAGGGCCTTTTTGGCCCCGCCGGGAAGCGTCAGCTGGGACATGCGTGAGTGTCTCCCTTCCTTAAATTCCGTAGACCAGCCAGATGTAGATGTAGGCCGGGATGATGGCCGCCAGGGTGAAGGGGATACCGATCTTGAAGAAGTCGGAATTTTTCACCTCCAACCCCTCCTTCCGGAGGATGCCGATGCCGGTGATGTTGGCGGAGGCGCCGATGGGGGTCAGGTTGCCCCCCAGAGTGGCCCCGGACAGCAGGCCAAAGTACAGCGGCGTGGGGTCGATGCCCAGCCCCAGGGCCAGGCTCTGCACCACCGGCAGCATGGTGGCCACATAGGGGATGTTGTCCACAAAGGCGGAGATGGCCACGCTGGCCCAAACGATGACGGTGTAGATTAAAAACACGTTCCCGCCGCCGGCCTTGGACAGCAGGTCCGCCGCCGCGTCGATGACGCCCTTGGCGGTGATGCCGCCGATCATCAGGAACAGCCCAACCAGCAGTCCGATGGTCTCAAAGTCGATCTGCTTCAGCGGCTCGACTACGGCGGAGAGGTCCTTTTTCTTCCAGAAATTGTAGACCAGGCCGATGACCAGCAGTCCGCAGCAGATCAGGCCGTTGGTGGTCTCCGGCTTTTCCGGCAGGAAGGAGGCCAGGATCAGCAGCACCACGGTGCCACACAGCAGCACGGTGGGGACATAGTCTTTTACCTCGGTGCGGCTGCCCTTGGGGATGGGGTCCCGCTCCTTGCGGAAGAGCCAGCCTAATATGGCGGCGGAGATTACCGCGCCCAACTCCACGGCAAAGAAGATGCTGGGCCGGCCCTTGTACCAGAAGAAGTCCAAAAAGCTCATCTGGGCGTAGGAACCCAGCATGATGGCGGTGGTGTCCCCCACCAAGGTGGCGGCCCCCTGTAAATTGGAGGATACGGCGATGGCAATGATGAAGGGAACCGGGTTGGTTTTCAGCTTTTTGCAGATCTCCAGAGCCACCGGGGCGATCATCAGCACCGTGGCCACATTGTCCACAAAGGCGGAGATCAACCCCGCGAACAGAGACAGCGCCACCGCCGCCCAGAGAACATTGGGCACCCGCTCCATGATCAGGTCCGCCAGCAGCTCCGGCATCCGGCTCTCGATGAACAGAGCCACCAGGCCCATGGTGCCCGCGATCATCAGCAGCACATTAAAGTCAATGCTTCCACAGATTTGATCCAGGGGCAGCATCCCGGTGACGATAAAAATGGCGGCGGAGCCCAGGGCGATATAGGGCCGGAATTTCGGCAGGGCCAGCATGAGAATGTAGGTCAGGGCGAACAGAGCCAAAGCAGCCAGCATAACAGCACCTCATTGGTTAGAATCGTTATCCAATAGTATAGCAAAAAACCCGGGCGGTGTAAATATTCCATTTGTAAAAAATCATCTTCACAACCTGAGTTTTTGGGAAGCAGGTTGCATTTTTCCCGGTTTTGGGATATAATGGGGGCAGTTTTGGAAGGGGGCCCGGCGATGGGGAAGCGGGATCTGTGGCTGATCGGGGGACTATTGCTCCTGGCGGCGGCGCTGTTTCTAAGCTCGTGGCTCCTGGGCAGGCCCGGGGCCTACGCGGTGGTGCGGGTGGACGGCCGGGAGGTGGCCCGCTACGCATTGACCCAGAACGGGTCCTACGAATTAAACGGCGGCACCAATCTTCTGGTCATCCAGGACGGCGCCGCCCGGATCACGGGGGCGGACTGCCCCGACCGGCTGTGTGTCCGCCAGGGATGGATCTCCAAAGCCGGCCAGGTGATCACGTGCCTACCCAACCGGCTCACCGTCACGGTCTACGGGCCGGACGACGGAGTAGATGTTTATATGTAGGAGGAGCCAAGGTGAAAAAAAGCCGAAAGGTGACGGTCCTGGCTCTCTGCGCCAGCCTGGCCATGGTGCTGTCCTATGTGGAGAGCCTGTTTCCCACCTTTGTGGCGGTGCCGGGGGTGAAGCTGGGCCTTGCCAACATTGCCGTGGTGTTCGCCCTGTATTCCCTGGGCTTTTGGGAGGCGGGGGCGGTGTCCCTGGTGCGGGTGATAACGCTGGGCCTGCTCTTTGGCAACGGCGCCAGCCTGCTGTATTCCCTGGCGGGTGCCTGCCTGAGCCTGGCGGGGATGGCGGCATTGAAAAAAACCGGCCTCTTTTCCCCGGTGTCTGTCAGCGTGACGGGGGGCGTTCTCCACAACCTGGGCCAGATCGCCATGGCCTGCCTCCTGCTGGAAACCAACGTGATTTTTTATTATTTGCCCTACCTGATTCTCAGCGGCACCCTGGCGGGAATCGCCATTGGCCTGCTGGCGGGGTATCTGGTCCGGCGAATCCCCATCGACCCCTAGCGCCGGGTTTCCCGGCGCTGTTATTTTATCCAAATTGGCAAAATTCCTCTTGCCTCTCCCGTTATTTTTGATTATAATGTAGCAAAAAGGAGGGCGGTTATGCGAGAACTGGATGTGGCGGAGATCACCGCCTGCCTGGAGCGGCTGTGCGTCCGGGCCAATACCCAGCTGCCGGAGGATGTGCGCGTGGCGCTGGACCGCTGCGCGGCGGCGGAGCCCTGGCCCCTGGCCCGGGAGATTTTGTCGGATATCCGGGAAAACTACCAGACGGCGAAGGCGGAAAACTTCCCCATCTGCCAGGATACCGGCATGGCCTGCGTCTTTTTGGAAATCGGCCAGGACGTCCACCTGACCGGCGGCGACCTGGAGGAAGCGGTGAATATGGGCGTTCGCCGGGGCTATGTGGGGGGCTACCTTCGGGCCTCGGTGGTGGCGGACCCTATCCGCCGGGGCAACACCGGGGACAATACCCCCGCCATGCTCTATACCGAGCTCGTCCCCGGGGAGCGGGTGAAAATCACCCTCTGCCCCAAGGGCTTCGGCAGTGAGAATATGAGCGCCATTCGGATGCTCAAGCCCTCGGCGGGGCGGCAGGGGATTGAGGAGTTCATTCTGGAGACGGTGGAGGCGGCGGGGCCCAACCCCTGCCCACCCATGGTCATCGGGGTGGGTCTGGGCGGCACCTTTGACAAGGCAGCGTACCTGGCCAAGGTGGCCCTGCTCCGCCCCCTGGACCAGCCCAACCAGGACCCCTACTATGCGGAAATGGAGGCGGCGCTTTTGAAGAAGGTGAACGCTCTGGGCATCGGCCCCCAGGGCTTCGGCGGCCGTACCACGGCCCTGGGCCTGAATATCGAGGTACTGCCCACCCATATCGCCGGGATGCCCTGCGCGGTGAACATCAGCTGCCACGTCACCCGTCATGCCTGGGAGGTGCTTTGATGGAACGGCACATCACGCTGCCCCTGGCGGAGGAGCTGGCCCGCTCCCTGCGGGCGGGGGACCGGGTCTACCTTACCGGGCCGGTGTATACCTCCCGGGACGCCGGGCACAAGCGGCTCTGCGAGGCCCTGGCCCGGGGGGAGAAGCTGCCTTTTGACCCCAAGGACGCCACCATCTACTATGTAGGCCCCACCCCCGCCCCGCCGGGGAAGGTGATCGGCGCCGCCGGTCCCACCACCAGCGGCCGGATGGACGCCTACGCTCCCACGTTGCTCTCCCAGGGCGTGCGGGGCATGATCGGCAAGGGCGCCCGATCTCATGAGGTGGTGGAGGCCATGATCCGCTACGGCGGGGTCTATTTCGGCGCCATCGGCGGGGCCGGGGCGCTGCTGGCAAAGCGCGTCAAGCGTAGCCGCCTGATCGCTTATGAGGACCTGGGGGCGGAGGCCCTCCGCTGTCTGGAGGTGGAGGACATGCCCCTCTATGTGGTCATTGACAGTTTGGGACAAAACCTGTACGAATTGGGCCGGGCGGCCTATCTGGAATCGATATAAGGAGGGCTATCTATGCGGATCATCACCATCAGCCGGGAATTTGGCAGCGGCGGGCACGAGCTGGGCAGACGCCTGGCGGAAATTCTGGACATCGATTTTTATGACAAGGAGATCATCTCCGCTCTGGCCGCCAACAAGGACCTGGATCAGGACTACATGGCCCGGACCCTGGCCCAGGGGAATTTGCCGGGGCTGGGCGTCCGCCGTTCCGCCACGGGGCAGAGCGTGGTGCGGGTGACCAGTCTGCAGGAGCAGAAGCGGGTGATTCAGCTGCTGCCTACCCTGGGCCGGGACTTTGTGATCGTGGGCCGGAATGCGGATATTCTGCTGGAAGCCTATGAGCCGCTGAATCTGTTCGTCTGCGCTGGGATGGAGGCCAAGCTCCGCCGCTGCAAGGAGCGGGCGGCGGAGGGGGACAACCTTTCCGACGGGGAGCTGGAGCGGAAGATCCAGAGCATTGACAAGGCCCGCTATCACACCCGGGAGCTGCTCACCGGATCCCCCTGGGGCGTAGCCAGCGCCTACCATCTGACGGTGAACACCAGTTCCTGGCAGATCCAGGAGCTGGCCCCGGCGGTGGCGGAGTTTGTCCGGCGGTGGTTCGGCCGTTCCCGTCCCCGGCTGGGGTAAGCCCGAAGAAAAGATTGTGGTTGAAACAGACGAAAAGCTGTGTTATGATAGCCGCATCAACCAGGAAAGAAGGCATCTAAATGCAAGGACAGGAAAAGCTCCGCAAGCTGGAGCAGCGGGTGGACGGCGGCTTTATCGCGCTGATCGCCGTGCTGATCTTCACCGTCATCAATCTGGGGATCATGCTGGCCAATTCCACGTTCTATTTTCTCTTTTCCGCCGCTGTGCCCTATTACTTGACTTGGCTGGGCCGAATCATGGACAACGGCACCATGGACGGCACCGGGGAGATCATCGGGACCTACACCAATACGGCGCTGGTGATGGCCGGGGTCATCCTGGCGGTGTATCTGCTGTGCGCCATTTTTTACAAAAAGAGCCGCTTTTGGATGGCGCTGGCGGCGATTCTGTTTTTAGTGGACACCCTGGGCCTGGCGGCGGTGGCGGTGTTCCTGCTGGAGGATGCCAGCGGCGTGATTTTGGACGCTGTGTTCCATTTCTGGGCGCTGTGGCAGCTGTTCTCCGCTCTGTTCGCCGCGGGACCGCTGCGCCGTCTGCGCAATGCGCCTCCCGTACCGGCGCCCGCCCCGGCGCCTGCCCCCGCGCCTGCCCCCGCGCCTGCGTGGCAGCCGACCCAGGACGCCCAGCCGAACCAGCCTTGGACCTATCCGCCGGCCCAGCCAAACCAACCCTGGACCTCCCTTCCGGCTCAACAGGATCAGCCCTGGACGTATCCGCCTGCCCAGCCGAATCAGCCCTGGGCCAATCCGCCTGGCCAGCCGGATCAGACGCCGCCCCAGCGGCACTCCACCACCCCGGAGCTGGATGAGCAGAAGCCCTGGCAGCCCTGATCCTTTTCACCCAGTCGGCCTGAAAAACACAAAAAAAGGCGCCCTTTTTCCTGAAAAAGGGCGCTTTTTTGCTAAAAACGGGACACTTTTCTAATCCCCGGCCGGCCGGGCGCAGCACACCCGGCCCAGCACCCGGCAGAATAGCTCCGTCCAGGTCAGGCGTGGCACCGCCTTCTCCGCCACCAGCGGCACCTGGGCCAGAATCTGCTCTCCGGAGCGCACCGTCATGGTGCCCAGCCGCTGGCCCTGGCTGACCGGGGCTGTGACCGATTCATCCAGCGTGATCTGGGTGGTTACGCTGGAGCGCTGGGCCTTGTCGATCAGAAGGGCAGCCTCCTGACCCAGCTGGACCTTCACCGATCCTTCGGCCCCCAGCTTTACCGGCACCGGGTCGGCCTCCTCCAGCGCCGGGGATATCAGGGCGTAGTTGGCAAAGCCGTAGTCCAGCATGGACTTGCAGGCGGCAAACCGCTCCTGGCTGGTTTTACAGCCCATCACCACGGCGATCAGCCCCAGCCCCTCCCGCTCCGCCGAAGCGGACAGGCAGTACCCAGCCCCGGAGGTGAAGCCGGTTTTTAAGCCCGTTGCCCCGGAGTAAAACCGGATGAGCTTGTTGGTGTTGGCCAAACCGAATGCCCCGGAGCGCACGGTATCCATCCAGATGGTGGTAAATTTGGTAATGTCCGGGTGATTTTTCAGCAGCTCCCGGCTCATCAGCGCGATATCGTAGGCCGAGGTGCGATGCTCCTTCGCCGAATCGTCGTCGTCCAGGCCGGTGCAGTTGACGAAATGGGTGTCCACCATGCCCAGTTCCTTGGCCCGGGCGTTCATCATTTCCACAAAGGCGGATTCGCTGCCGGCGATATGCTCCGCCATGGCGCAGGCGCAGTCGTTGGCGGAGGAGACGGCGATGGACTTGAGCATCTCCGAGACCTTCATGCTCTCGCCCACCTTGAGGTAGATCTGACTGCCGCCCTTCGCGGCGGCGGCCTCGGAGGCGATCACGGCATCGTCCCAACCGATCTTGCCGGAGTCGATGGCCTCCATGATCAGCAGCATGGTCATCACCTTGGTCACGCTGGCGGGGGCCAAGGGCTCATGGGAATTGGACTCATAAAGTACCGTCCCGGTGGCGATATCCATAAGAACGGCGCTTTTTCCCGCCACATTCAAATCCACCGCATAGGCCCTGGCAGGCAGCAGCCCCGCCAAAAGCCCGCAGATCATCAACATCCATACGGCCCGTTTCATACCGATCCCTCCAATGCCTTTGTGGTGACACTCTATGAGTCCCCCGGCGGAAATATCACTTGGGAATTGACCTTTTGGGCCTTGTCTGGTATAATGGTCAAAAAAGAGGGAGGGCGCTTATGTTTCGGGATCGGGATCAGGAGCTTGACCGGCTGAACCGGGCGCTGCTGGAGGAAGAGGAAAAAGCGGAAAAGAGCTTTTATGACTTTGAAGACGACGAGCCTCAGCCGGAGCCGGAGTGGGACGACTCCTTGGACCTGGACGAGCTTTTCGCCCAGGAGGACCCGGAGGCGCCGGAGGACTTTGACGAGGAATACGACGATTACGACGACTACGAGGAACCCGACGAGCCCGCGCCCCAGTCCGAGCCCACCAGTCCTCTTTTGATTGCGGCGGTCATTCTGCTGGCTTTGATCATTTGCCTGCTGATCTGGTGGATCGTAGCGGGGGGCCTGCCTTGATGGTTCTGGGACGCTTCGCTCCCACGCCCTCCGGGCGGATGCATTTGGGAAACGTGTTCGCCGCCCTGATCGCCTGGCTCTCCGCACGGTCCCAGGGGGGCGGCTTTGTACTGCGGATGGAGGACCTGGACACTCTGCGTACCAGCGATGCATATGCCCAGGCCATCCGGGAGGACTTGCGCTGGCTGGGCCTGACCTGGGACGAGGAGACCCAGCCCCAGAGCCTCCGGGGCCCGGTCTACGACCGGTATTTTGACGCCCTTTCGGCCCGGGGGCTTCTTTACCCCTGTTACTGTACCCGGAGCCTGCTTCACAGTCCCAATGCCCCCCACCTGTCCGATGGTACCTACGTCTACCCAGGCACCTGCCGGGATCTGACGGAGGCACAGCGGGAAGCATACCGCCGGGCCCCCGCCTGGCGGGTGAAGGTACCGGACCGGGTATTCCGGCTGACAGACCTGGCCCAGGGGGAGTACCGGCAGAACCTGGCCACAGACTGCGGGGACTTCGTGGTTCGCCGGGCCGATGGGGTCTATGTGTACCAGCTGGCAGTGACGGTGGATGACGGGGAAACCGGCGTTACCGAGGTGGTTCGGGGCGCGGACCTGCTCTCCTCCACGCCCAGGCAGATGTATTTGCGGGAGCTGTTCGGCTTTCCCCAGCCCCGGTATGGCCATGTGCCCATGCTCCTGGCCCCGGACGGACGCCGCCTGAGCAAGCGGGACCGGGATCTGGATTTGGATGCGCTGCGGCGGCGGATGTCGGCGGAAGCCCTGCTGGGGACCCTGGCCCATGCCGCCGGGCTGATAGACCGGCGGGAGCCGGTGTCCGCCCAAGAGCTGATGGGAGAATTTACCTGGGACCGGCTGCGCCGGGAGGCGGTCACGCTGGACCCAGCAATGCTTAAATAGGAGGAATACCATGTCGATCGGAGAAGTACGGCTGCGCCGGGGCGAGGAGCGGGGCCTGACTGCCGGGGGGCGTTGGGTCTATGACAACCAGGCCGCCTGGGCGGACGAGGACTGCGCGGACGGCGGCGTGGTGGATGTAACCAGGGCCGACGGTGCCTTTCTGGGCCGGGGCTTTTTCAACAGCAAGTCCAAGATCCTGGTGCGGCTGCTGAGCCGGGAGCGCCCGGAGGTGGATGTTGCCTTTTTGCGGCAGCGGATCGCTGCCGCCTGGAGACTGCGGCAGGAGTTGGGTTTTTCCAACGCCTGCCGGGTGGTCTATGGGGACGCCGATGGTCTTCCGGGGCTGACGGTGGACAAATTCGGCGATTATTTGAGTTTTCAGATCACCTGCCTGGGCATGGCGGCCTATCAGGAAGCCATTGTAGTGATCCTGGTGGAGCTGTTCGCTCCCAAGGGCATTGTGGAGCGGAACGACCTGGCCATCCGGGAGCTGGAGGGCATGCCTCAGCACTCCGGCGTGGTCTATGGGACCCTGCCGGAGCGGGTGGAATTTTGGGAGCACGATGCCCGGATGGCCGCCGACCTGCTCCACGGGCAGAAAACCGGTCACTTCCTGGACCAGCAGGAGAACCGGGGCCGAATCAAGCCCTACTGCCCCGGAAGGGATGTGCTGGATCTGTGCTGCCACACCGGTGGCTTCGCCGTCCATGCCGCCATCTACGGCGCCAAATCCGTCAAGGCGGTGGATATCAGCGGTGAGGTGCTGCCCCTGGTGATGGAGAACGCCCGGCGGAACGCCGTGGCGGAGCGGATCAGTGTCCGGGAGGACAATGCCTTCGACCTGGTTCGCCGGGAGAGCGGCGAGGGAAAGCGGTACGGCCTGATTGTCTGCGACCCTCCGGCCTTTGCCAAGAACCGCAGAGCCCTGGAGGGAGCGTACCGTGGGTACAAGGAACTGAATCTGCGGTGCATGAAGCTGCTGGAACCCGGCGGAGTGCTGGCGACCTTCTCCTGCAGCCAGTACATGACCGCCCCGCTGTTTCTGAAAATGCTCCGGGAGGCGGCGGCCGACGCCGGCCGGGAGGCCATGCTGCTGGAAAGCCTGACCCAGAGCCGGGACCACCCGGCCATTCTGTCCAGCGAGACAAGCAGCTACCTGAAGGGGTATATTCTCCGGCTTTTGTGAAAAATTACCCGTTTCCATCTTGCGCTTTTTCACCGGCTGACATATAATAAAGGAACAACAATGAAGGAGGTAATTCCATGAACCAAGAACCGGTCCTGGTGGTCCTGGCGGCGGGCATGGGCAGCCGGTACGGCGGCCTGAAGCAGATCGACGCGGTGGGATGCCAGGGCGAGGCGATTCTGGATTTTTCCCTGTACGATGCATGGAGGGCCGGTTTCCGGACCGCCGTGATCATCATTAAGAAAGCCATTGAGGCGGATTTCATGCGCTATGTGGGCTCCAGACTGGAAAAGTGCCCTCTGGAGATCCGCTACGCCTATCAGGAGCTTGACAGCCTGGTTCCCGCGGGATTCCGGATCCCTCCGGAGCGGACGAAACCCTGGGGCACGACTCATGCCGTGCTGTGCGCCCGGAAGCAGATCGGCTCCGCCCCCTTCGTCGTGGTCAACGCCGACGATTACTATGGCCAGTCCGCTTTTGAGGTCATTTACCGGCAGCTGAAACGCGCGCAGGACGGCCCGCTCTACGACTACTGCATGGTTGGCTACCTGCTGGGCAACACAGTGACAGAGTACGGCTCCGTTGCCCGGGGCATCTGCCAGGTGGACAGCCGGGGCTATCTGACGGAGGTGCAGGAGCGCACCCGGATCGAAAAATACCCCGGCGGCATCCACTTCACCGAGGATGGAATCCACTGGACGGATGTCCCGGCGGACACCACCGTGTCCATGAATATGTGGGGCTTTACCCCCAGCTTTTTGGAGGAGGCGGCCCGGCGGTTTCCCCAATTTCTGCTGTCGGCGGAAGACCCGGTAAAGGCCGAGTATTTTCTCCCCCTGGCGGTGGAGACCTTGCTCCAGGAGGGCAAAGCCCGGGTCAAAGTGCTTCGTTCCGAGGACCGGTGGTTCGGCGTGACCTACGCCGCAGATAAGCCCCAGGTCATCCAGGCCCTTGCCGAGCTGACCGCTCAGGGCAAGTATCCCAGGGGCCTTTGGACACGTTGACATTCCCAGGCACGGCGGTCCCGTGCCTGGTTTTCCTTATCAGGAGGGGATCTCATGGGTAAAAGGGCCTTGGCGGCGGTCCTGGCGGCGCTGCTGCTGACAGGATGCGCCGTCCGGCAGGTCCCGGCGGAAAAGACGGTGTTCTGCATGGATACGGTGATGGAGCTTCACGTCTGGGGGAAGGATGGGCAGGCCGCCTGCGGCGCCATGGAAGATGCCCTGCTGGAGATGGACCGGACCTGGAACGCCTCTTCGGACGCCTCGGCCCTGGCGGCCTTTCAGGCCGGGGAGCCGGTCTCTCAGGAGGTTCAGGATGTGCTGGCCCGGGCCCAGGCCCTCAAGGAGCGTACCGGCGGCGCCTTTGACCCTCAGCTCTACCGGTTGACGGAGGCCTGGGGCTTTTTCTCCGGGGATTACCGGGTGCCCACCCCGGCAGAAATTCAGGCAGCTCTGGTAGACCCGGTCTACGATCTGGGCGGGGTGATCAAGGGCTACGCCGGGGGAAAGCTGGTCGCCCTCCTGTCTGAGATGGAGGTGGACCGTGCTGTGCTGAATCTGGGGGGCAACGTCCAGACCTATGGAGAAAAGCCGGGGGGCGAGCCCTGGCAGATCGCCCTGCAGGATCCCAGGGGAGAGGGACAGAACCTGGTGGTCAGCGTCAAAGGGACCATGGCGGTAGTGACCTCCGGGGACTATCAGCGGTATTTTGAGCTTGACGGGGTGCGGTATCACCACATCATGGACCCCTGGACCGGATACCCGGCGGACGCCGGTCTGGCGTCGGTGACGGTGATCTGCGCCGACGGCATGACCGCCGACGCCCTCTCCACCGCCCTGTTTGTGCTGGGCCTGGAGAAGGGAACGGCGCTGTGGCGGGCCAGCGAGGACTTTGAAGCAGTGTTCATTCTGACGGATGGGCAGGTTTACGCCACCCAGGGGGTAGCGCTTTCCGGGGGAAAATATCAGGTGATTTCCCATTAGCGGAAGAAAAAGTCCTTGACAAAACGCAAACCGTGCCGTATAATAGCAACTGCTTCTGGACGATTAGCTCAGCTGGTAGAGCATTCGCTTGACGTGCGAAGGGTCAGCGGTTCGAGTCCGTTATCGTCCACCACTTACGAGGTATACGAACACCCGGTGTTCGTATACCTCGCTTTTTGTATTCCGCTATATATCGTTGTAAACCCTACAACAAGCTTATACTGCGATGTGCAAAATTCCTTGACAGTTGTGCTTTTTTGCGGTATACTAGGAAATTAGTGGGGATTCTCCAAGTAATGTAAAAATTAAGGAATACCGATTATGGCTCTAAATGAGAAGCTGCTTCAAGTCTGCCGCCTGTTCCGCATCGAGGGCGACTTTTTAGGATATGACACCATCCAGATGGGCAACGTGAACCAGACCTATGAGGTCCGGTTCCGCCTTCCCGATGGGAAAAAGAAGTCCTTTCTGGTCCAAAACGTAAATACCTATGTGTTTAAAAACCCGGTCCAGGTCATGGAGAACATCGACAAGGTCACAGAGCACATCCGGGCCAAGCTGCCAGGGCAACTCACCCTCCATTTCCATCACACCGCCGACCGAAAGACCTATGTGGAGGATGGCAGCAATTTCTGGCGGATGACCAATTATATTCCCTGCGCTACCTACAACGCCGTGGCGGACCTGAAAATCGTTCGCAACGCCGGGGAGGCCTTCGGGGCGTTCCAAAATCAGCTGTCCGACTTCGACAGCGACCTGCTCTACGAGACCATTCCCGATTTTCACAACACCAAGCGCCGCTACGAGGCCCTTCTGGAAGCCGTCAAGGCCGATCCAGCGGGCCGGGTCCGGGAGGTGGAGCGGGAATTAGAGTATCTTCTTTCCGTCCGGGAGACGGCATGCAGCCTGACGGCGCTCCAGGAGCGGGGTGAGCTGCCTCTCCGGGTGACCCACAACGACACCAAGATCAACAACGTCCTGTTTGACAAGCGGGACGGGCGGGCACTGGTAGTGGTGGACCTGGACACGGTGATGCCCGGCCTGGTGGGCCACGACTTTGGGGACGCCATTCGGTTTGCCGCCAACTATGTGGAGGAAGATTCCCCCGATTTTCAGAAGGCGGGGGTGGACATGGCCGTTTTCCAGGCCTTCACGGAGGGCTTTTTGAAGGAGACCGCCGGAACCCTGACAGAGCTGGAGCGGGACACCCTGGCCCTCAGCGCCTTTGTCCTCACCGCCGAGCTGGCGACCCGGTTTTTAGCGGACTACATTTTGGGTGATCCTTATTTCAAGATCAAGTATCCCCAGCACAACCTGGTTCGCACCCGGTGCCAGATCACTCTGGCGAAGGACATGCTCCGAAAAATGGGGGCCATGGAACAGGCGGTGAAATGTGCCACCCGAATTCGGGTAAGCGCCTAAACATATTGAAAAAGCGCCGGCGCCGCCGAAGCATTTGCTTTGCTGGGCTGTGGTAGTATTTATTATAGAGGAGTTGTTTTTTATGAAGCTCGGCATCGTGGGCCTGCCCAATGTGGGCAAGTCCACCCTGTTCAACGCCATTACCAGCGCCGGCGTTCCGGCGGACAACTACGCCTTCTGCACCATCGACCCCAATGTGGGCACCGTCAGCGTGCCCGACGGACGGCTCACCTGGCTGTCAGACTTCTATAAGCCCAAGAAGACCACCCCCGCCGTGGTAGAATTTGTGGACATCGCGGGGCTGGTGAAGGGCGCCTCCAAGGGCGAGGGCCTGGGAAACAAATTCCTGAGCAACATCCGCACCACCGACGCCATCGTTCATGTGGTCCGGTGCTTTGACGATTCCAACGTCACCCATGTGGAGGGAACCACCGATCCTCTGCGGGACATCGACATCATCAATCTGGAACTGGTGATGGCCGACATTGAAATGGTAGAGCGCCGGGTGGACAAGTGCCAGAAGGCCGCCAAGGGCGGAGACAAGCGGTTCCTGCGGGAGGCGGAGGTGTTCTCCCGGCTCCTGGCCCACCTGAACGAAGGCAAGCTGGCCCGGACTTTTGAGGGCAACGAGGACGAGCTGGCCCTCATCGCCACCTCCGACCTGCTGACTCTGAAAAAGACCATCTATGTTGCCAATATGGATGAAAATCAGTGGGCCCAGCCGGAAAACAGCGAATACTACCGCCAGGTCAAGGCCCTGGCCGACGGCGAGGGCAGTCAGGTGATCCCCATCTGCGCCAAGTTGGAGGCGGATATCGCCGAGCTGGACGACCCGGAGGAGCGGGCGATGTTCATGGAGGAGCTGGGGGTGGCCGAGTCCGGTCTGGACCGGCTGATTCGCAGCAGTTACGCCCTGCTGGGGCTAATCTCCTTCCTCACCGCCGGGACCGACGAGTGCCGGGCCTGGACCATCCGCCGGGGCACCAAGGCTCCCCAAGCTGCCGGCAAGATCCACACCGACTTTGAACGGGGCTTCATCCGGGCGGAGGTCATTGCCTTCGAGGATCTGAAGGCCGCCGGCTCCCTGGCCGCTGCCAAGGCCAAGGGCCAGGTACGCAGCGAGGGCAAGGAGTATGAAATGAAGGACGGGGACGTAGTCAACTTCCTGTTCAATGTGTGAGCGCTATGACGAATGAAGAACTGATCCGCGCCGCCGAGGACGCCGGCTTCGCCGGGGCGGCGGTGGTAAATACCGGAGACATCCCCTTTGACTTTTCCTTCCGGCAGTACTGCGCCGAAAATCTATGCGGCCAGTACGCCATCAATTACTGCTGCCCACCGGACTGCGGCACCCCGGAGGAGATGCGGGAAAAAATATTGGCTCATTCCCGGGCCCTGGTGCTGCAAACCATCTGGGAGATCTCCGATTACTCTGACAAGGCCGCTACCAAGCAGGCCAAAGCCGGACACAACCGGGCCAGTATTCAGCTGGTGAAGGCGCTCCGGGAGAGCGGCTGCGACGGCTTTTTGGTTGGGGCCAGCGGCTGCGCGCTGTGCAGTCCCTGTGTGCTGCCCAAGGGGGAGCCCTGTCGGTTTCCGGAGTACCGGTACTCCTGTATGTCCGCCTACTGCGTTTTTGTGAAAAAGCTGGCGGACCAGTGCGGCCTGGAATACGACTGTGGGCCGGGACTGCTGGCCTTTTTCGGAATGTACGTCTGCGACTGACATTGATTTTACGGAGAGATAGAGAATGAAACGGATGTGGCTGCTAACCGTTTTATGCCTGATTCCGCTGGTCGGGTGCTACCGTCAAACTTATATTTCCCTGCCCCGGCAACCGGATTCCGAAAGCACCACCGCCTCTACGGAGTCGGAAATGCGCTCCTCCTACGCCGCTGGGGAAACCTCCGCGGCCACGGCGGACTCCGTTGAAACCACCGCGCCCTCGCAGTCGGTGAGCACCGCACCCCCGGAAACCCAACCCTCCGCCATAGCGGGGACCACAGAAACGGGCGGGGATCCCTCCGATAAATCCACCGCCGAGGATCCCGGCGGGGAACCTCCCGAAAGCTCCGGCCCGAGCGCCTCGGGAACCGGAGGCTCCGACGGATTCCACGGCGGAGAATCCAAGTCCACGGAACCTTCGGCAACCAGTCCGCCTCTCATCGATCCGTCCACGCCGCCGGGCACGAACCCACCGCCGGACACGAACCCACCGCCGGACACGAACCCACCGCCGGGCACGAATCCGCCGCCGGACACGAACCC
>CANQFY010000043.1 GCA_947600025.1 uncultured Oscillospiraceae bacterium | reverse complement strand
TTGATTTTTTGGTCGTTCAAAGTGATTTCTCCTCTCTTTTTTCCAGCTCCCAGGGCTTGATCTGTTCCGCCTGGGCATACAGCCGGAGATAGCTTTCGTATCGGGTTTTTTCCACCTGGCCCCGCTCCAGGGCGGCCCGCAGGGCGCAGCCCGGTTCGGACCGGTGGGTGCAGTCCCGGAACTGGCAGTGTCCCAGGTGGGGGGCAAAGTCCGGGAAGGCATATTGCAGCGTCTCCTTGTCCGTCAGCTCCATCCGCTCGGTATCAAAGGAGGAGAAGCCCGGGGTGTCCGCCACATAGGTGTCCTCCCCCAGCCGGTACAGCTCCACATGCCGGGTGGTGTGCCGGCCCCGGCCCAGCTTTTCCGACACTTCCCCAGTGGGAAGGGCCAGCGTGGGGCACAGGGCGTTGAGGATGCTGCTCTTGCCCACCCCAGAGTTGCCGGTGAAGGCGGTGAACTTGCCGCGAATGGCCTGCCAAAGCTCCTCCACCCCTTGGCCGGTGACGGCGCTGGTGCAGAACACCGGAAATCCCGCCCGCTGGTAGATCTCCCGGAGGGAATCGGCGGGCTCTAAGTCGCTTTTGTTAACGCACAGCAGCACCGGGACCTCCCGGCTCTGGGCAATAGCCGCCACCCGGTCGATGAGGAAGGGCTCCGTCACCGGGTTGACCCCGGCGGCGAAGATCACCAGCGCGTCGATGTTGGCCACCGCGGGCCGGAGAAAGGCGTTTTTTCGGGGGAGGATGGCCTCCACCGTTCCCTGGCGGCCCTGGCGGGAGATCTCCACCAGGTCCCCCGTCAGGGGAGGCTTGTCCCGGCGCAGGATCCCCCGAGCCCGGCAGGTCACTTCGCCGCCGGGGCAGGAGACTTCATAAAATCCGCTGAGCGAACGGACAATGCGCCCGATTTCCTTTTGGCTCATCCGTCAAAATCCACGGTGTAGTCGCCAACGGCCTGCCCGTTAATATAGACGGTATAGACTTGGACTCCCCTGCCCGTGAGGGTGACCAGCGCGGATTTGGTCCCCGCCTGAAGGGTGGTCGGCCCAAAGACATACTGGCCCGTGTCGTCGGTAATGGCGAAGAGAAAGTCGTTGGTGGTCTCCGGGATCTCGAAGGACACATTCATAGTCTTGGGCTGGGGCAGCGTGCCGTTGGAGACCTTCAGTACGATCTCCGTGTTGATGGGGATCTCCGTGTCCTTCTCCACGGACTGCTCCACCACCTCGTCCTTGGGCCGGTCGCTGTTCACCATCTCCCGTTTCACATTGGTCAGCTCCCAGCTGCGCAGCATCTGCATGGCATCGGAATAGCTCAGGCCCGTCACGTCCGGCATTTTGACCTTCTTGAGGCCGCTGCTGACCACGATAGTCACCTGCTGGCCTCGGGTCAGCGGCTGGTTCACGGCAGGATCGGTGCGGATAATACGCCCCTCCTCCACCGCGCTGTTGGCCTCCTCCTGGCGGTTGATCACCAGGGCCAGATCCAGGCTGTTCAGATACCGGGTAGCGTCCTCTTCCCTTTGGTTCAGCAGGTTGGGCATCACCCCGGGCTTGGGGCCCTGGCTCACCCAGAGGGTGATAGTGTCCCCCTCCTGGATGGGCTGATCCTGGAAGGGCTCCGTGCGGGTAATGCATCCCTCCTGAATGGTGTCGCTGTACTCCTCCTTGACCATGATGTGCAGATTCATGTCCAGGCCGTTGAGGTAGCTTTCGGCGTTTTCATACTTCATCTCCACCAGGTTTTCCATCTTTCGGACCGGGTCAGTGGGTTCCGGACCCTGGCTGACGATGACATAGACCCGACTTCCCTGGGCGACCTTCTCCCCCGCCACTGGGTCTTGGCTGAGGATCTGCCCCTCGGGATAGTCCGCAGAGTATTGGCTGCCACCCCGGACCACCTGGATCTGGGTATAGGCGGGAAGGCTGTCAAAATCCTTGCCCAGCAACGGCGGCACCGTCACCGTCTCCTGACTGGGGAAGAAGCTGCCGCTGCCTAAAATGGCCCATAGGAACACGCCGATGGCAACCACCGCCACCAGAGAGCAGGCGACAATGGCCGTCACCGCGATCTTACTGCGGGACTCGGCATCCTCCCGCTCCTGTTCCTCGCTCCGGGCACGCTCCCGCGCGCTCCGCTCCTCCGTTCTGCGGCTTTGGCCACTCCGGGAAGCGCCGGATGCGGACCGGCGGGGCTGCTGGGCGGATTGGGACTGGGCGGCGACGGGCGCCATCCGCCGGGTGACCCGGGGTTGCTCTCCCCGCTTCTCCGCTACCCGCTCCGCCGTAGTCCGAGGGGCGGGCTGCTCCTGCTCCGCCACGGGATGGTGGATCCTGGTCACATCGTCAATGGGCGGCAGATTGTACTCAAAGAGCATGGTGGGGTCCTTGCGGAACTCGTCCATGTCGTAGAGCATGGCGGTAGCGGTATCGTACCGGTCGGCAGGCTCCCGGGACATGGCCTTCATGATGATCTGCTCCAGGCCGCCGGGGATATTGGGGTTCAGCGTGGAGGGCAGCGGCGCGCCGCCGTTGATATGCTGGATGGCCACCGCTACGGGCGATTCCCCATCGTAGGGAGGGCGGCCCGTGATCATCTCATACATCACCACGCCCAGGGAGTAGATATCCGAGCGGTTGTCCACCCGGCCCCCCTTGGCCTGCTCCGGGGAGATGTAATGCACCGAGCCCAGGGCCTCCTTGGTCAGGGTGTTGCTCTTGGACATGACCCGGGCGATGCCGAAATCAGCCACCTTCACCGAGCCGTTTTTCAGGATCATCACGTTGTGAGGCTTGATATCCCGGTGGACAATGCCCCGGCTGTGGGCGTGTTCCAGGGCTTTCGCGATCTGGATGGCAAAGTGGAGGGTCTCCTTCCAGTTGAGGACGCCCTTCTTCTCCATGTACTGCCGAAGGGTGATCCCCTCGATCAGCTCCATAACGATGTAGTCCACCTCTTTGGTGGTGGAGACGTCGTGGACCGACACGATGTTGGGATGACTGAGCATGGCCACGGCCTGGCTCTCCGCATGAAAGCGGCGGCGGAACTCCTCGTCTTGGGAATACTCATCCTTCAGTATTTTGACGGCCACAAAGCGGTTCAGACGGTGATCCCGGGCCTTGTACACCACCGCCATTCCGCCCATGCCGATGACCTCCCGGATCTCATACCGATTGTCCAACAGCCGGCCGATGTATTTATCCATATCCATAGGTGACACTCCTTTCGCTAGATCTGGACCAGGACGCTGGTGACATTGTCCGGGGCCCCCCGGTTCTTGGCAATCTCAAGCAGACGCTGGCAGCAGTACTGCTTGTTGATGCCGTGAGCCACCTCAAAAAGGATCTCCTGGTCGTCCATCATGTTGGAAAGTCCGTCGCTGCACAGCAGCAGGCAGTCCCCCCGCTCCACCCTGCGGTGGAACAGGTCGATCTCCACCACCGGCTCCGTGCCGATGGCGCGGGTGATAAAATTTTTCCCCGGATAGCTCCGGGCGCACTCGGGGGTCAGCTCCCCCCGCTCGACCATCATCTGCACCAGGGAGTGATCCACGGTGAGCAGATGAATACCGGCCCGGTCCACACAGTAGGCCCGGCTGTCTCCCACGTTTACCACGGTCACGTCCTTGCCCCGGATCAGCAGGGACACCAGGGTGGTCCCCATGCCGGTAAACTCCTCAAACTGCTCCGACTGGTCGTAGACCGTGAAGTTTGCCAGCTTCACCGCCCCCTGGAGCATCCGGTCCACCTTTTCCTGGTCCATCAGGGGGGTATAGCTGCGCTTGACCTCCTGGACAAAGACTTCCGCCGCCAAGGAGCTGGCCACATTGCCAGACTTGGCGCCGCCCATGCCGTCGCACACGACGCACAGCAGGGTGCCCCGATCCAGGGGTTCAATTAAATAGGTATCCTGGTTCTGAAGCCGGACGCAGCCGGGATCGGTCAGGGCCCAGTTCTGCATAGGACCCGCTCCTTTCTTTTCGTTTAGATGGAATGTTCTTGGGTATATTTCCGCCGCAGTTGGCCGCAGGAAGCGTCGATGTCCCCGCCCAAGGTGCGGCGCACCGTAGCCGGCACGCCCCCAGCCTCCAACAGCTCCTGAAAGGCCGCCACCGTTTGACGGGCGCTGGGAACCAGGGGACTCTCCGCCACCCGGTTCAGGGGGATCAGGTTGACATGAGCCGGGAAGCCCTTCAGCAGCGCTAAAAGCTGCCTGGCCTGGTCCGGGCTGTCGTTGACCCCCCGGATCATGGCGTATTCAAAGGAGATCCGCCGGTTGGTGGCGGAAAAGTACCGCCGACAGGCCCCCATCAGCTGCTCCAGGGGATAGGCCCGGTTCACCGGCATGAGCCGGCCGCGGATCTCGTCGGTGGGGGCGTGGAGAGAGACCGACAGGGTCAGCTGGAGCTTCTTCTCCGCCAGGGCGTCGATTTTCGGCACCAGGCCGCAGGTGGAAAGGCTGATGTGCCGCATGGACAGGCCCATTCCCTCCGGGCTGTTCACCAGAGCCAGGAACCGAAGCACGTTTTCGAAATTGTCCAGGGGTTCCCCAATGCCCATCAGCACCACATGGGAAACCGCCTCTCCCTGGTCCAGCTGGGTAAAAAGCACCTGGTCCAATATTTCCTGGGGCTCCAGCCGCCGGACCAGGCCCCCCAATGTGGACGCGCAGAACACGCAGCCCATGGGGCAGCCCACCTCCGAGGAGACGCAGACGGTATTGCCATAGGAATAGCGCATCAGCACCGTCTCGACGCAGCTGCCGTCGCATAGCCGCCAGAGATATTTGACAGTGCCGTCCAGCTTTGATTCCTGCTTTCGAACGATCTCCGGCGGAGTCAGAGGATACCGGTCCGATAGCGTCTGCCGAAGGGCGCGGGGCAGATTGGTCATCTCCTCATAGGTCCGCACGGGCTTGTGGAGCCAGGCATAGAGCTGCCTGGCCCGAAAGGCGGGCTGGCCCAGCTCCCCCATCAGGGCCGTCAGCTCCGGCAGGAGCAGGGAACGAAGATGCTGGCTCATAGCTTCCTCCGCATTCGGCTGATGAAAAAGCCGTCGGTGTCGTATTTTCCCGGCAGCAGGGCCACCATGCCCTCATTTTCCGGAAGGATCGGCGGCAGGGGCAGCGGTTCCAGTGCAAAGTCCGGGCGGCGCTTCAAAAACGCCTCCACCGCCGCCTCATTTTCCCGGCGGACCAGGGTGCAGGTGGAGTAGACCAGCACCCCGCCGGGGCGAACGTGTTCCGCCTGGGCGTCCAGAATCGCGGCCTGGAGGGCCGGAAGGTCCGCCCCGGGCAGCTTGTCCCGCAGATCCGGCTTTTTTCGGATGATCCCATAGCCCGAGCAGGGCACATCCGCCAAAACGGCGTCCATGCTCCCCATGAAGCCGGGATCGATTTTAGAAGCGTCCCGCTCCAGGACCCGGAGATTCGTCAGCCCCAGGCGGGCGGCGTTGCTTTCGATCAAGGGCAGCTTGTGGGGGTGAATGTCACAGGCGTAAACCGTTCCCCGCCCCGCCACAGCGATGGCCAGGGCCACGGATTTGCCCCCGGGGGCCGCGCAGCAGTCCAGGATCCGGCTCTGGGGCTCCGGCGTCAGGGCGCACAGGGCCGCCAGATGGGCGGCGGCGTCCTGGATGTAAAACAGCCCCTCCCGGAAGGACGGCAGGGCGTCCACCGGGCCGGACTCGGTCAGTTTTAGGCAGCCGGGAAGCCAGGGGTGATCCACCGCCCGGGCCCCCTCCTCTTCCAGGCGGGCTAAAAGCGCCTCCGGCGTGATTTTCAGGGTGTTCGTTTGAATGACAGTGGGGGGCGCGGCGTTGTTGGCGGCAAGCACCGTCTCGATGTCGTCCCCGGCGTATTCCCGGAGCAGGGCGATCAGTTCGGGGCTGTGGCTGTACCGGTCCGCCAGGGAGGACGGGGCACGCAGGGTTGCCCGCTCCCGGGTGGCCCTCCTGAGAACGGCGTTGACCAGGCCGGGAGCGTTCCGCTGTTCCCGGCAGAACCGCTTGGCCAGCTCCACTGACTCGTTGACAGCGGCGGAGTCCGGCACCCGGTCCATTTCCAAGATCTGATACAGCCCCAGGTGCAGAATGTCCCGCACCGTGGGGCGCAGATCCTTGATCCGGCCTGATAGGAGCTGCTTCAGGTAAAAATCCATTTTTCGCCGGTTTTGCAGCACCCCATAGCACAGCCGGGTCGCCAGGGCGGCGTCCCGGCGGTCCGCCCGGCTCTCCGCCAGGGCGGATTTCAGGGCGGCGTTGGGCCAGGCATCCTGCCGCCGGCAGAGGATCAGGGCCCGGAGGGCCGTTTCCCGGGCCGTCACGGCTGGGGAAGGGGGTGGCCCCGGAAGTAATCCGGCGCGGGCATGACCTTGCCGCCCTGGGCCTGGAGGGTGCGGATTTCCACCGCTCCTTCGCCGCAGGCGACGACCAGGCCGGTCTTGGTCAGCCCCAGCACCGTACCCGGAGCCGCCTCCCGGGGCGCCTCCACCGGCCGGGCGGTGTGTATTTTAAAGGAAGTATCCCCGATGACCGCGGTAGCCACGGGCCAGGGGTGCAGGCCTCGGATCTGGTCGCAGACCCGGCTGGCCGGCCTGGAAAAGTCGATGGGCGCCATGGATTTGTCCAGCATAGGGGCGTAGGTTGCCAGGGAGCCGTTCTGGGGAGTCCCCGGCACCGGGCCCTGGGCCAAACGGAGCAGGGTTTTGCGCAAAAGTTCCGCCCCCAGAACCGAAAGCCGCTCCAAAAGCTGCCCGGCAGTCTCCTCCGGGTAAATCGGGGTCTTGACGGCGTCGATGACATCCCCCTCGTCCATCCCCAGGGACAGATACATGGCGGTGACGCCGGTTTCCGTCTTCCCATCCAGCACCGCCCACTGATAGGGGGCCGGGCCCCGGTACTCAGGAAGCAGGCTGGTGTGGATGTTCACGCAGCCCAGCCGGGGAATGTCCAGCACGGCCTGGGGCAAAATTCGCCCGTAGGCCACCACGGCGATGACGTCCGGCCGGAGGGCGCGAAGCTCCGCCACCGTCTCCGGCTGCCGGAAGCTCTCCGGCTGGAACACGGGAAGGCCATGCTCCAGGGCCAGGGCCTTCACCGGAGAGGGCAACAGCTTCATCCCCCGGTTTTTGGGCCGGTCTGGCTGGGTATAGACCCCCGCGATATCAAATTCTTCGGTGAGCAGCTCCTTCAGGCACACGGCGGAAATTTCCGGGGTGCCCATAAATACCAGGCGCAGCGGTTTTGTCAATCCTGGGCCTCCAATTCCTCGTCCGTCAAAAAGCGTTCCATTTTTTCAGTGTACAAGATGCCGTCCAGGTGGTCCAGCTCATGGCAGAAGCACCGGGCGATCAGCTCCTCGCCCTCCGCCTCGAACCAGTTCCCGTTCCGGTCCTGGGCTCGGACCTTTACGTTCATAGGACGTTTCACGATGCCGTACTTCCCCGGCACGCTGAGGCAGCCCTCTTGGCCCTCCTGCTCCCCGGAGGTCTCCAGAATCACCGGGTTCACCAGTTCCAGGATCTCCTCCCCGGTGTCCACCACCACTACCCGGCGGAGGATTCCCACCTGAGGCGCCGCCAGGCCCACCCCGGCGGCATCGGCCAGGGTTTCCTTCATATCGTCCAGCAGGTTGTGCAGCCGCCGGTCAAATTTCGTCACGGGCCTGCAAACCTTGTGCAGGGCAGGGTCCTTGTCCGTGAAAATTTTCCGCAGTCCCATCTTATTCCTCTTTTCTAATCAAATCCGTTGACGTCCACAAAGGCGGTCACGCCCCGGTTCTCCCCGTCCCTGCCAAACTGCCGCAGCATCGACGCCAGCAGCGCCCGCAGGTCCCGATCCATCCGGCAGCGAAGGGTCAGCCGGTAGCGAAAATGGTAGTTGATCTTTGGCACCGGGCAGGGCGCGGGGCCCAAGATCCCACAGTGCAGGTCCCGGTAGGGCTCCCGGCTCAGGCAGGACACCAGACTGTCCCGCAGCTTTTGCGCGCCGCGGAGCACCCGGTCCTCCTCCTGCCCGGTGAAGGTGATCACCGCCAGGTCTCCAAAGGGGGGATATCCCAGCCTCTGCCGAAGCTGGATCTCCAATTCGTAAAAGCCGTCGTAATCCTGCTTCGCCGCCAGGACGATCACCGGATGCTCCGGCTGCATGGTCTGCAAAATGGCCTCTCCGGGGGCGTCCCCCCGTCCGGCCCGGCCTACCACCTGGGTGAGCATATTGAAGGTGGTCTCCGCAGCCCGGTACCCACCGCCGTACAGGCTCAGGTCCCCATCCAGGACCCCCACCAGGGTCACCCCAGGCAAATTCAGGCCCTTGGCCACCATCTGGGTACCCAGCAGCACCGGCACCCGGTCCTGACTGAAATGGGTGAGGATCTTTTCGTGGGTGTTGACCGCGCTGACCGTGTCCGCATCCATCCGGTCGATGGCCGTCTCCGGAAGCAGGGCCGACAGCTCCTCCTGCACCTTCTGGGTGCCGGTGCCGATCCGCTTCAGCGGACCGCCGCAGTCCGGGCACCGGCTGGGGGCGGGGCGGGAAAAGCCGCAGTAATGGCACATCAGCCGCCCGTTGGCGCTGTGATAGGTGAGCCGGGCGCTGCACCGGGGACACTCGGGGGCATGTCCGCAGTTGACGCAGACCAGCGCCCGGCTGTTGCCCCGGCGGTTGAGAAACAGAATGGTCTGCTCCCCCGCCGCCACCCGCTGAAGCAAAGCCTCCCGCAGGGGGGCGCTGAGGGAGGTGTCGTTCCCCGATCGAATTTCGGCCGCCATGTCCACGATGCGAACCTGGGGAAGGGCCCGCCCGTTGTACCGCTGGGGCAGGGTGTAAAGGCTCAAGGCCCCGGTCTTTGCCCGGTACATGGTCTCCACGGAGGGGGTAGCCGAGCCCAAAAGCACCAGCGCCCCCTCCTTGGTCCCCCGCCACAAGGCGATCTCCCGGGCGGAGTACCGGGGGGCGTTTTCCGAGCGGTAGGAATGTTCCTGCTCCTCGTCCATAACGATCAGCCCCAGTCTGGGGCAGGGGGCGTACACCGCCGAGCGGGTGCCCACCACCACCGGCGCCTGGCCCGCCCGGACCCGTTTCCACTGATCGTACCGTTCCCCGGCGGGCAGGCTGCTGTGCAGCACCGCCACCTGATCTCCAAAATAGGCGGCCAGCAGGCTCAAAAGCTGGGGGGTCAAGGCGATCTCCGGCACCAGGAGCAGGGCGTTTTTGCCGGTTTCCAGGCACCGAGCGATGAGCTTGAGATACACCGAGGTCTTTCCCGAGCCGGTGACCCCGTAGAGCAAGGCCGGCTTGGGCGTCTCCCGTTCCATTTCCCGGGAGAGGGCCTCGTAAACCGCCTGCTGGTCAGGCGTCAGCTCCAAGGGCCCCGGGTCCTTCGCCGGGCGGATCTGACGGCAGCGCAGCACATTGCGCTGGGTCAGGCTTACCAATTCCAGCTCCGCCAGGCGCTTCACCGTGGCGGGCTTGGCGCCGGTAAAATAGCACAGCTCCTTGACGGAGACGCTGCCCATGTCGCAGAGCAGCTCCAGGACTGCCCGCTGCTGCCCCGCGCTCCGGGTACGGCGCTCCAAAAACGAACGTACCTCCTCCCGGGAGGCGGACAGGGTGGCGACCAATTCCGTCTTGTCCCCGGATCGGGGGAAAAACGCCCGCTCCCCTCGGATCCATTTCTTCCGAAGGAGGTGCGCCATGGCTTTGTCATAGTCCTCGTCCGAAGGGAGGGCGCTGCGAAGGATCTCTCCGTCCCCCTCGCCGCCCAGGTCCGTCAGGAGCCGCAGCAGGGCCGCGGCGTGGGGATTTTTGGGGGGCTTGGTCTCCCAGCTCCGATCCTCCGTCAGGCGATACCGGTCCTGGACTCGGAACCACAGTCCGGCAGGCAGCATGGCCCGCACGGCGTCGTAAAAGGTGCAGAAATACCGCTCCCGATGGAAAGCTGCCAGGCGAAGCATGGTTTCACTGAGCAGGGGCTCCTGATCCAGCTTCCGCTCCACCGCTTTCAGCGTCCCGTCCTCCCCCGGGGAGATGGACAGGACGACTCCCTCGGTCCTCCGGTTGCCCTTCCCAAAGGGGACCGTAACCCGAAGGCCGGGGCACAGCTCCATCTCCGGCGGCACCCGGTAGGAATAGGGCTTGTCAATGGCGAAGGTCGCCGCCGCCACCGCGATTTTGGCAATCATCCAAGCCCCTCCCGTTCAGACTTATTTCAGGTAATCGTCCTTCAGGCAGGCGTTGAGCTTGCCCTCTGCCACCTCCTGGATGGCCATGGTCACCGGCTTGTCCGGCAGTTCTTCCTGAAATTCCTCCGCCTCCGCCGCGATCTGGCGGGCACGATGGGCCACCAGATTCACAAGAAGGTAACGGCTGTCCACTTTCTTCAGCAGATCCGCAACAGGGGGATAAAGCATTTGATCGTTCCTCCATTATTTGGAAAGTATTTTTAGAATTTCGCCGGCGCAGTCCTCCGGCTGACGGTTCTCCACCACATAGTCGTAGAAGACCCGCTGGGCCATTTCCCAGTCGGCCCGCTGCATCCGAAGCGCCACCTCGGCCTCCGGCGTGTCCCCCCGGCCCCGGAGCCGGCGTTCCAGCTCCTCCCGGGAGGGGGGCATGATGAAAATCAGGGTGGCGTCCGGCCGGGCCCGTCGGACGGCGAAGGCCCCGTTGGGCTCAATGTCCAGCAGCACGTCCCCTTTCGCCAGCTTTTCCTCCAGCTGGCCCCGGGGGGTTCCGTAGTAATAGCCGTTGTGGGCGTCGTACTCCAGAAATTCCCCCGCCTCGATCCAGCTGCGGAAGGTCTCCTCCGGGAGAAAATAATAGCTGATCCCCTCCCGCTCCCCGGACCGGGGGGCGCGGGTGGTGGCGGAGACGGAGAAGGTCAGGTCGGGCCTTCGCGCCATCACCAGGCGCAAAACCGTACTCTTGCCCACCCCGGAGGCGCCGGAGATCACATACAGCCGCCCGCTCATGCCGGTTCCTCCCGCTCCTCCAGCCGGGCCGCCAGGGTCTCCGGCGGCAGGGCCGAGAGAATGACGTGGTCCGTATCCATCAGCACTACCGACTGGGTCTTCCGGCCGTAGGAGGCGTCGATGAGCATTCCCCGGTCCCGGGCCTCCTGGATCGTCCGCTTGATAGGGGCGGAGTCCGGATCCAGCACGGACAGCACCCGCTGGGCGGCCACCAGGCCGCCGTAACCGATGTTGATCAGCTTCATGGCATCCTCTATTCTATGTTCTGGGTCTGTTCCCGAATCTTTTCCAGCTCCGCCTTGATCTCCACCACCAGCCGGGCCAGGGCCAGGTCGGAACACTTGGAGCCGATGGTGTTGGCCTCCCTGTTCATCTCCTGGAGCAGGAAGTCCAGCTTCCGGCCCACCGCGCCACCGGCGGAGAGCATCTGCTCCATCTGGTGCAGATGGCTGCGCAGGCGGACCGTTTCCTCGTCCACAGCGATCTTATCGGCGAAGATCGCGGCCTCGGTGAGGATCCGGCTCTCGTCGATGGTGGTGGAGGAAAGCACCTCCTGGAGCTTGGCGGTGAGCCGGGCGCGGTAGTCCTCCACCGTCTTGGCGCTGCCCTCCTCCACCTGGGCCACCAGGGCCAGAATGGTCCCGGCCCGGGTCCGGAGGTCCCGCTCCAGGGCTTCCCCTTCCCGCCGCCGCATGGCCTCGAAGCCCTCCAGGGCCTTGCTCACCACGGAAAGCAGATCAGCAAGGAGCCGCTCCTCGTCCACCTCCGGTTTTTCCACGGTGAAAACCTCCGGCAGGCGGGACAAAACAGAGACGCTGATATCATCCTGGACCTGAAATTCCTCCGCCATCTGGCGCATGGCGGCCAGGTACTCTTTCACCAGGCCGGTGTTCAGCCGCACCTGGGACTCCTCGGCCTCCTCCGAGCGGACGGTGATGTTCACGTCCACCTTTCCCCGGGAAACCGCCGCCTTCACCGCCTGCCGCACCGCGTCCTCCCCGAAGGACAAAACCCGGGGCAGCCGCACGGAGCAGTCCAGATAGCGGTTGTTGACGGCGCGCAGCTCCACCGTAAATTCCCGGCCGTTCACGGTCTCCACAGCCCGGCCGTAGCCTGTCATACTCTTAATCAATCGTTATTATCCCCTTTTTCCCAGGTTTCAAGCGACCGAGCCGCAGGGTACCCGGTAATGGTATAGATCAGCTTTTGCTTACCGGCCACCAGCCGGTCATAGACCACCGCCAGCATGATGCCCAGAATGAATCCCAGGCCTCCCAACAGCGGCCCCTGGTCCCAGGCCAGGTATCCCAAAAGATAGCCGAGGAAAAACAGCGCCACCGGCACGCCATAAAGCACCGCCGCCGCCAAAAGCACCGGGCCGGAGCTGCTTTTGACCGTCACCAGCTCCCCGGGGCGGGCCCCGATGGGATTCCGGGCGGTGAACAGCAGCGTCTCCCGGGCCGCGCCGCAGCCGGCGCACTGATGGCAGTCCCCGGAGCAGGCGCTCTGCCGGTCCAGCCGGAGCCTGGCCTCCCCGGATGGGAGGCACTCCTGTACTCTGGCGATCTGTTCCATTTAGCCGCCCTCCGGTCCTGTCTCGTCAGGATTGAGCTCCCGGACGGTAACGGCGACACTGTAATAGCCATAGCTGCTCACCACGCCCACGCCTTCAAAGCCGCTGCCGAAGACGAAGTTCACCCTGGCCGAATAGGTTCCCGGCTGGGCGTTGGACAGATCCAGCACTGCCGTCATATCCGTGTCCTTCATGCGCTCCATAACTTCCTTGGGGCCCCGGACGGTGACGGTCAATTCCTTGGTAACGATCTCCGCCTCCAGCCCCTCGGGCAGATTCTGGTGAATGAAATCCGTCACCCGGAAATTCTTTGTCAGCAAATTGGGGAAGCTGATGGACACCTGGGCCATGGCAGTCCCGGAGAGGTTTTCCACCCCGTCCGGCGGCGTAATCGCGAGCTCCAGCCGGGGCTGGCCGTTGAGCGTGCCCAGATCGATGGTTCCCAAGACGATCTCGTTCAAATCCTCCAGGACCGCGGCGCTGCCCGCCACCATGATCCGCTCCGGTTCAATGGTGATGGCGCTGGTCTCGCTGGTAGCGCCGCCGCCGGGATTCACCACCAGGCGGAGGGGCACCTCCTTGACCATACGAATATTCAGCGTGGCGTCCACCTCGGTGATGCTGGGCCTGACCAGCTCGGAGCTCACCGGCTCCCCCTGGGCGTCACAAAGCGTAATGGGATAGGTGTCGGTAAACGTCTCGGTATGGTCAGTGGTGTCGATCTGGATCACAGCCTGCTCCAGCAGGTCCACCACGGAGGTGGGTCCCGTCACCTCCACCGTCTGGTCGCTTAAAATCGGCGTCTCCTTGTCGCACAGGTAATGGCCCGGGTCTGGAAGACTGCCGGTATATTCCACCACCACGGGAATGGTCTTGGTCAGCCGCCGCTCCACCGTCAACTCCAACCGCTGCGGCGTTTGGCTCAGAACCTCAAAGGCGGTGTTGGGCAGGTCCCCGGGATAGAAAATGGAATAGGTGAGCCGGGCGGGGCCCGTCTCATAAATGCCGGAAAGGTTGGCCTGGACGGTAATATTGGAGCTGTTGAGCAGATTCAGGTCCTGCCGATTGCCGGACAGCCGCAGGTCCACCGTGGCGTCCTTGCCGGAGGTGATCATCAGGCCCCTGTCCGACAGGGCGCTCTCATTGGTGAACACCACCGGAATATTATAGTATTCCGCTTCGGAATTGGGATTGACTACCGTTATCACATAAAGCCAGCCGGCAAAGGCGATCAGTAGCGACAGCACCGCCGACCAAATTTTGCTTTTCACTTCTGCCCCTCCTTATCCTTCTTCATCAGCTTCTGGCGGAGGCGCACCACCAGGCCGGTCTTCTGCTCCTCGTTGGGGCAGAGCTCATTGCGAAGCAGCCGGTTCAGCGTCTGAGGAGCCAGATGCCGCTTGAGCATCCCGCCCACCGCCACGGAAATGGCCCCCGTCTCCTCGGAGACGATCACCACCACCGCGTCGGACACCTCGCTCATGCCCACGCCCGCCCGGTGCCGGGTACCCAGATCGGCGCTGAGCCGATCGCTCTCCGAAAGGGGCAGCACGCATCCGGCGGCGGCCACCCGGCCGTCCCGAATGATCAGCGCGCCATCATGCAGCGACGCCTTAGGGAAAAAGATGTTCCGCAGCAGCTGCTCCGACACCTGGCCGTCGATGACCGTGCCGGTTTTGAAATACTCGTCCAGCTGGTTCTCCCGGGCAAAGACGATCAGAGCGCCCACCTTCTCCCGGCTCATCACCTCGCAGGCCATCACCGTCTGATCGATCACCGGGTCCATAGCCTGGGCGGGGCGCTCCACTCCCAAAATGTTTTGCAGGCGCAGTCCCCCCAGGTGATCCAGCATCCGCCGCAGCTCCGGCTGAAACAGCACCACCACAGCGATCAGGCCGATGGCCAGAATCTGATTCAGCAGCCAGCTCAGGGTGTACAGCTTCAGCTGGGCTGTCACCCAGGCCAGAACCACGCCCACCAGCACCACTCTTGCCACCCGCATGGTACCGGTGGAGCGGAGAATAGGTAAAATTCGGTAAACCAAAAAGGCCACCAGAAGAATATCCAGATAGTCCGTCCACTTCATCTGACTGATCTGCTGGAGGATGGCCTCGGCATTCGTCATAAACTCGTCCATAGTCTCTGTCCCCTTCCGCAGTGGCAGATCCCACTGCGCATACCAACCCTATTATCTTTTCTATTATAGCGGATTGGGACCGGGATGGCAATAGGTTTTCATAAAATATTTACATTCCCGCCTTTCAGCGCCTCCGCGGCCTGGAGCATGGCCTGAGTCTGCCAGGGCGCCGCCTTATAGCCGAAGCTCACGCGGACTGTGCCGGTTTCCAGCGTCCCGGCACTCTCATGGGCCAATGGGGCACAGTGGAGCCCCGCCCGGACGGCTATGCCGTGCTTTGCCAGCGTCTCCGCCGCCGCCTCGCAGTCCCCATCCGGCAGGAAGGACACGGTGCCTCCCTGATGGGGGCCGAAGAACGGATGAAGGCCCAGCTTTTCCAGTCCCCGGGCGCACAGGGCCGCCTGCTCCGCCTCTCGACGGTGGATGGTGTCCAGCCCCAGCCGGGACACGGTACGCAGCCCCTCCGCCAGGCCGCAGATCCCCGGCACGTTCAGCGTGCCCGCCTCTCCCCGGTCCGGCAGGAAGTCCGGCATATCCGGACGCTTGGATTCGCTGCCCGTACCCCCCTGGAACAGGGGCTCCGGGAGCCGCCCGCAGAGCAGCAGGCCGGTCCCCTGGGGGCCCAGCAGGCCCTTGTGTCCCGGCATGGCGATGAAGTCCGCTCCCCAGCGGCCCAGACGAACCGGGAGAGTCCCGGCGGACTGGGCGGCGTCCACCACAAAGGGTACTTTAAATTCCCGGCACATGTTCGCCATCTCCTCCACCGGCAAAATATAGCCGAAGACATTGGACATATGCGTAAACACCGCCGCGTCTACGCCGGATCTCAGGGCGTCCCGAAAGCGGGTAAGGGTGTCTTCCCAGTCAAAAAGCCGCCGGCCCGCCACCACCAGCTCCGCCCCCAGGGCATGGAGGGGCCGAGTAACGGCATTGTGTTCAAAGCCGGACACCGCCACCCGGGCCCCGGGCCTTACCAGGGTGCGGATGGCCATATTCAGGCCCTGGGTGCAGCTTCCCGTGAAAACCACCGCCTCCGGCGGGCAGTCGAACAGTTCCCCCGCGAGGCTCCGGCACCGGTAGACCTCCCGGGCCGCCTCCATGGCCGCGGGGTAGCCGCCCCGGCCCGGGTTGGCGCAGCGGCTCAAAGCCCCCGCCATGGCCCGGGCTACCTCCGGCGGCTTGGGAAAAGAAGTGGCCCCGTTGTCAAGATAGATCACAGGACCGCCTCCTCCCAACTACCGTCCTCGCGGGAAAAATAGATCTTCCGGTAAGAAGCGCCGGCCGTTTTCAGGGCGTTCAGCGCCTGTGAAGCCGCCTCCGCCCGCACCTTTAGGCAGTAGCCGCAGCCCCGGGCCTCCATATCCCGGGGGGTGCGGCCCAGGGCGCAGGGGATCCCCGCCCGCTTCACGGCCCACTCCCCCTTCTGCGCGAAGGTGATGGAGCGAAAGGTGATCAAATACTGTTTCATAGGCATAACCTCCCGAAGCCAGCCTATGAAAGGACTGTCGAATGGGTTCTATTCCGGGAACAGATGACATTTTATACAAAAATTTGGAGATAATTGGAAAAACCCTATTGAAATCCACCAATATTTTGGTATAATGAAACAGAAGAATCCTGAGGAGGTATCGGCAACATGGAACACTCCAATCCCCTTATGAAAAGCGGCAGTCCGCAGAAATTCATTACCATCGGTGAGATCATGCTCCGCCTGACCCCGCCCAACTATGAGAAGATCCGCATGGCCACCAGTTTTGAGGCCAGCTACGGCGGCAGCGAGGCCAACATTGCCCTGGCACTGGCGAATCTGGGCATTGACAGCACCTTCTTTTCAGTCGTGCCCAACAACTCCATCGGCAAGAGCGCCATCCGGATGCTCCGCAGCAACGACGTACACTGCACCCCCGTGATCCTCAGCACCCCCGAGGAGACCCCCACACACCGGCTGGGTACATACTATCTGGAGACCGGCTACGGGATCCGGCCCAGCAAGGTCACCTATGACCGGAAGCACAGCGCCATTTCCGAGTACGATCTGACCAAGGTGGATGTGGATCAGCTGTTCGAGGGCTACGACTGGCTCCACCTTTCCGGCATCACCCCGGCCATCGGTCCTTCGTGCCAAGACTTCATTCTCCGCTGCCTGAAGGCTGCCAAGGAAAAGGGCTTGACGGTGAGCTTTGACGGCAACTTCCGCAGCCGGATGTGGACCTGGGAGCAGGCCCGGGACTACTGCACCGAGTGCCTGCCCTATGTGGACGTGCTGCTGGGAATCGAGCCTTACCATCTTTGGAAGGACGAGGCCGATCACAGCAAGGGCGACTGGAAGGACGGGATCCCCATGCAGCCCAGCTATGAGCAGCAGGATGAGATCTTCGGCCACTTCCTGGATCGTTATCCGAATCTGAAGTGCATCGCCCGGCATGTGCGCTATGCCCACTCCGGTTCGGAGAACAGTCTGAAGGCTTTCATGTGGTATCAGGGCCACACCTTTGAAAGCAAGCTCTTCACCTT
>CANQFY010000042.1 GCA_947600025.1 uncultured Oscillospiraceae bacterium | reverse complement strand
TGGTTCAATTCCTTTGTCGCCGCCCACCGCAGCGGCGACACGGAGGACCCCTACTACGATTTTTACACCTACTGCCCTGCCGGGGAACCTGCCCCCGCCGGCCGGACCTTCTATAAGATCCCCGGCTGCAATGATACCTACGAGGGCAACTTCTCCAGCCAAATGCCGGAGCTGAATTACGACAATGAGGCTGTCCGCCAGGCGGTGCTGGATGTGGCGAAATACTACCTGGACCTGGGGGTGGACGGGTTCCGCTTCGACGCGGCTAAGTACATTTACTTTGGCGACGATACCCAGAGCGGCGAATTTTGGAAGTGGTACATGGACGAGCTCCGCTCCATCAAGCCCGACATCTACACCGTGGCGGAGGTTTGGGACAGCGACGGGGTCACGGAGCGGTATTTCCCGGCTCTGAACTGCTTTAACTTCACCATCTCCCAGTCCTCCGGCCTGATCGCCACCACCGCCAAGGCCGGGGATGTGAACAAGTACATGGGCTATCTCCAGTCCTACCTGGATTCCATCCATGCCCTGAATGAGGACGCCATGATCGTGCCCTTTATCGCCAACCACGACACCGACCGGGCCGCCGGATTCCTGACGGAGGCCAGCGGACAGATGAAGGTGGCGGCGAATCTGTACCTTCTGGCGCCTGGCTCTCCCTTCCTGTACTACGGGGAGGAGATCGGCCTGCGGGGCTCCCGGGGCGGCGCCAATACCGACGCCAACCGCCGCCTGAAAATGGAGTGGGGCGACGGGGACACCATCGCCGATCCGGAGGGCAGCACTTACTCCTCCGCCCGGGTGGACTTTACCGCCGCGGAGCAGCTGGGCAACGGGGACAGCCTGTACAACTACTATAAAAAGCTCATCATGATCCGCAAGGCCAACCCCGCCATCTGCCGGGGGGACTTTGTGGCGCTGGAGCTGGAGGGCACCAAACTGGGCGGCTTCACTGCCAGCTATGACGGGACCATGGTCATGGTGCTGCACAACACCACCACGGACCCCATCACCATAGAGCTGGCCGACATTACGGGCCTGGAGATCACCCAGCTCAATGCCGTCATCGGCGTGGGCGACGCCACATTGGACCAGACCACGCTGACCCTGGACGGCCAGACCAGCGTGGTGATCGGGCTTGCCTAATTTCAAAAACCTGAGGAGACCGTCATGATCCGAATGAACAATGACTGGGAATTCATCTACACCTGGACCGAAGGCTATGAGCTTGGCCGGGGCGCGGGGGAGCCGGTCCGCCTGCCCCACACCGTCCGGTTGGCCCCCCAACACTATGCCGCCCGGGAGGATTACGAGACCGTCAGCGGTTACCGCCGCCGCCTCCATCTTCCGAAGGAAGCGGAAGGGAAGCGGCTGTTCCTCCAGTTCGACGGCGCGGCCCATATCGCCACGGTGTTCGTCAACGGACAAGAGCTGGCTACCCATCGGTGCGGCTACACCGCCTTCCGGGTGGAGATCACCCAGGCGGTCCGGCTGGGAGAAGAAAACCTGGTGGCGGTGAAGCTGGATTCCACCGAAAATCCTTCCATTCCCCCCTTCGGCTTTCTCATCGACTACCTGACCTACGGCGGGCTGTACCGGGACGCCTGGCTGGATATCCGGCCCCGGGAAATGCTGACGGATCTGTTCGTCTACACCCCCGATTTGACCCACGCCCATGTTTCCTGGACGGCTGGGCCGGAATTTCCCGTCCGGGTGGAGCTTTACGCCCCTGACGGCAGCCTTTCCGCCGCCGGGACGGCGGCCCCCGGCGCGGGGGCGCTGAAATTGGAGGTCCCCGAGGCCCTGCCCTGGAATTTACAAACGCCCAATCTCTATACCTGCCGGGCCGTCCTGTTGGAAAACGGGGAAGAAGGAGACGAGCAGCGGACCACCTTCGGCTTCCGCACCGCCCGCTTCCAGGCCGACGGGTTCTACCTGAACGGGGAAAAGGTGTTCCTCCGGGGATTAAACCGGCACCAGGCCTACCCCTACATGGGCTACGCCGCGCCGGAGCGGCTCCAGCGGGAGGACGCCCGGATTTTGAAGGAAGAGCTGTGCTGCACCGTCGTTCGCACCAGCCACTATCCCCAGAGCCCCCACTTTATCGACGAGTGCGACCGCCTGGGGCTGCTGGTGTTTACCGAGATCCCCGGCTGGCAGCACATTGGGGACGACGCCTGGCAGGACCAGGCGGTGGAGAACGTCCGGGAAATGGTGACGCAGTACCGCAACCACCCCAGCGTCATTCTCTGGGGGGTGCGGATCAACGAGAGCCAGGACAACGATCCCCTCTACCGCCGCACCAACGACCTGGCCCATGCCCTGGACCCCAGCCGCCAGACCTCCGGCGTCCGCTACATCCTGCACAGCCACCTGCTGGAGGATGTGTACGCCTACAACGATTTTTCCCATGTGGGGAACAACCCCGGGGTCCGTCCCAAGCGGGAGGTGACCGAGGAGATGGAGAAGCCCTTCTTCATCACCGAGTGCAACGGCCATATGTTCCCCACCAAATCCTTCGACCCCTGGCAGAAGCGGCAGGACCATGCCCTGCGCCATGCCCGGGTCCTGGACGATGCCATGGCCGACGGGGAGCACGCCGGGCTGCTGGCCTGGTGCATGTTCGACTACCCCACCCATCAGGACTTTGGCTCCGGGGACCGGGTTTGCTACCACGGGGTGCTGGACGCCTTCCGCAACCCCAAGCCCGCCGCCGCCGTCTACGCCTCCCAGGGGGAGGAGCGGCCGGTGCTGGAGGTGGGCTCCTGCATGGACATTGGGGACTATTCCCAGGGCCGGGTGGACCAGGTCTACGCCTTCACCAACGCCCAGGAGGTCCGGCTCTACAAAAACGGGGAATTTGTGGCGACCTTCCGCCCCAAGTGCTACAAGGCCCTGGCCCACGGCCCCATCCGCATCGACGACACCGTTGGCGCCCAGTTGGAGACCATCGAGGGCTTCGACCCGGAGAAGGCCAACGATATTCGTCGGGTCCTTCTTGCTGCCGGGGAACATGGCTTTGATGGCATGTCCGAGGAGGATCGGGCGGCTATGGACCGGACCCTGGAGCGCTATCACATGACCTTTGACCAGCTTTACGGCCTCTATGGCAAATATGTGGGCAACTGGGGCGGCAAAACCCCGGTTTGGCGCTTCGATGCCGTGCGGGACGGGCAAGTGGTCGCCTCCGTGACTCGGGGCCCGTCTACCCGGCTCCATTTGGAGGCTACGGCCTGCGCTACCCGCCTTACCGAGGGCAGCGGCTATGACGCCGCCGCCGTGCGAATTCGGGTGCTGGACGAATTTGGCAACGTGGCTCCCTATGCCCAGCTGCCGGTGAAGCTGATGATCACCGGCGCGGCGGAGCTGATTGGGCCGGACGTGGCCGTTCTGGAGGGCGGCTGCACCGGCGCCTACGTCCGCACTGTGGGCCGGGCCGGGGAGGCCATTCTGACCCTGACCGCTCCCCAGACCCAGCCGGTTACGGTCCACTTCCAAATCGAGGAGCGGGAATAATGGTATTCTACCGCCTAAAACGCGGTGAAAAGAATTTAGAGGAGGAAAAATCATGAAAAAAACCTGGAAGCGGGCGCTGTGCGCCCTGATGGTCCTGGTGCTGGTGCTGGCGGTATGTCCCGTCATGGCCTTTGCCGCCGGGGAGCTGACCATCATGCTCCACTACCACCGGCCCGACGGCAACTACGAGGGCTGGGACGTGTGGACCTGGGCCGAGGGCAAGGACGGCGCCGCCATCCCCTTTGAGGAGGTGGACGGCGAGATGGTCGCCGCCATCCCGGTGTCTGCCGGGACCACCAAGGTGGGCTTCATCGTCCGCCAGGGCGGCGACTCCTGGAGCGCCAAGGACGTGGACGCCGACCAGTTCATCGAGCTGGGGGAGATCGTCGCGGGAACGGTTCACATCTATGTGGAGTCCGGCGTAGAGGGCTACACCCAGGAGAACGGCCCCGACGTGATCACCGGCGTGCAAGTGACTGGGGCCAAGTACGACATTGACAAGGTCAGCGTCCGGGTCACCACCACCGCCGACGTCAAGAGCGAGGACCTGACTTCCGCGTTCCAGATCCAGGGCCCCGACGGTCCCGTAGAGATCCAGTCCGTGGCCCAGAACGGCCGGGGCTCCTACATCGTGGCGCTGGCAGCGCCCCTGGACACCGAAAAGACCTACCAAATCATCTACGACGGAACGGAGTTCAAGATCACCATGCCCAACATCTATTCCACCACGGGCTTTGAAGAAGCGTACACCTATGAAGGCACCGATCTCGGCGCGGTCTGGACCAAGGAAAAGACCACCTTCCGGGTGTGGGCGCCCACGGCCCAGGCGGTGTCCGTCAATCTCTACACCGGCGGTACGGACGGAGAGAATGATCTGATCGAGACCCTCCCCATGACCGCCGATGAGGCCGGCACCTGGGTGGCGGAGAAGGAGGGCGACCTGAACGGCACCTACTATACCTATTCCGTGACGGTGGGCGGCGAGACCGTGGAGGCCTGCGACCCCTATGCCCGGACCACCGGCGTCAACGGCCAGCGGGCCATGGTCATCGACCTGGATTCCACCGACCCGGAGGGCTGGGACACCGACGCCAACCCCCACGCCGGGGAGGGCTATACCGACGCCGTCATCTATGAGCTCCACGTTCGGGACCTGTCCACCGACGAGAATTCCGGCATCACCAACGTGGGCAAATTCCTGGGCCTGACGGAGACCGGCACCAAGACCCCCGGCGGCGTGGCCACCGGCCTGGATCACATCAAGGAGCTGGGCGTCACTCATGTCCACCTGCTGCCCAGCTATGACTACGGCTCCGTGGACGAGACCAAGCTGGATCAGCCGCAGTTCAACTGGGGCTACGACCCGGTCAACTACAACGTCCCCGAGGGCTCTTACTCCACCGACCCCTACCACGGCGAGGTGCGGGTGCAGGAAATGAAGCAGATGGTTAAGTCTCTCCATGACAGTGGCATCAGCGTGATCATGGATGTGGTCTATAACCATGTGCAGAGCGCCACCAACTTCTGCTTCAACAAGATCGTGCCGGGCTACTTCTCCCGGATCGACGACAACGGCAACTATTCCAGCGGCTCCGGCTGCGGCAACGACACCGCCTCCGAGCGGAGCATGGTCCGCAAGTACATCGTGGAATCCGTGAAATACTGGGCCGATGAGTACCACATCGACGGCTTCCGGTTCGACCTGGTGGGCCTGCTGGACACCGAGACCATCAACCAGATCGTGGAGGAGGTCCACAAGGACCATCCCGACGTGATCTTCTACGGCGAGGGCTGGACCATGAGCACCACCGTGACCAAGCAGGGCGTTGCCATGGCCACCCAGACCAATTCCGAGAAGACCCCGGGCTTCGCCTTCTTCTCCGACACCATCCGGGACGCCCTGAAGGGCAGCGTGTTCAGCCATGAACCCGGCTTTGTCTCCGGCGCTACCACCCAGACGGAGACCATCCGCCAGTGCTTCCAGGCCATCACCAGCTGGTGCACCAACCCGTCCCAGATCGTCAACTACGCCTCCTGCCATGACAACAACACCCTGATGGACCGGCTGGCCCTGTCCCGGCCCGACGCCAGCAGAGCCGACTACATCCGGATGAACAATCTGACGGCGGCCATCTACATGACGGCCCAGGGCATCCCCTTCCTGCAGGCCGGCGAGGAAATGCTCCGCACCAAGGTCAACGAGGACGGCAGCTTCAACGAGAACAGCTACAATGCCTCTGATGAGGTGAACAGCCTGAAGTGGGCCACCCTGGAGGACCCGGAGTACGCCAACGTCTTTGAGTATTACAAGGGCCTGATCGCCTTCCGGAAGGCCCACGCCGGCCTGCGGCTCACCACCTCCGAGGACGTGAAAGCCAACGTCACCGCTGTGGAGGGCCTGCCGGACAACGTGGTGGCCTTCCAGATCCAGGGCGGCGCCGGCGGCGAGGAGTCCGACGGACTGTACCTGATCTTCAACGCCAACCCGGAGACGGTGGACATCCAGCTGCCCGCCGGCAACTGGGATGTGTGCGTCAACGCCGAGAAGGCGGGGACTCAGACCCTGGAGACGGTCAGCGGCAAGGTGTCCGTGGAGCCCATCTCCGCCCTGATCCTGGTGAAGGGCGAGGGTGGCGACCCCGAACCCACCCAGTCCGAGCCCACCCAGACGCCCACCGTACCGCCCACCACCCAGCCCCAGCAGGAGCAGGGCTCCGGAGTGAGCGGCGGTCTGATTGCCGGCATCCTGGGCGCGGTGGCTGTGATCGCCGGTGTCATCGCCGGCTGCGTCTACTACCGCAAGAAGAAAAAGTAATTCCCCACACCCTTCGCGCCCCCGGAGCTGCACGCTTCCGGGGGCGTTTGCCGCCGTCGGGAAAATCCTTCCGCAAGCCATTGCAATCCTCTCCAGAATGTCATACAATGGACAAAAGCCGCCGAAAGTGGCGGCGGCGGATTATTTTTTGAAAAAAACGCCCATTCTGAAAGGGCCATGTTAGAAAAAAGTTAGAATTGCTCTTTACAATCAAAATGGGGAGGGATGCCGCATGGGCAAAACGATTTTGATCATCGACGACGAGCATGATATGGGCGTGATGCTCCGCCGCTATTTCGAGCTGAACGGGTACAGCGTCATGCTGGCGGAAAACGGTCGGTCCGGCATCGAAAAGGCGGGAAAACAGCCGGATCTGATCCTGCTGGATGTGAATATGCCGGATTTGGACGGGATCGAGGTCTGCCGCCGGATCCGGGAGTACGTCTCCTGCCCCATTTTATTCCTCACCGCCCGGGTGGAGGACCCGGACAAGCTGGCGGGCTTCGCCGCCGGGGGCGACGACTATATCCTCAAGCCCTTCTCCATCGACGAGCTGGGCGCCAGGGTGGAGGCCCATCTGCGGCGGGAGGAGCGGCGGGCGGGCACGTCCCACCGGGTCTGGTTCGATGGGAGCTTCGCCATCGACTATACCGCCCGGGAGGTCCGCTTCCAGGGGAAGCCGGTCCCCTTGAAGCCCAAGGAATTTGCCATTGTGGAGCTGCTGTCGGCCTATCCGGGCCAGCTTTTCAGCAAGGAGCGCATTTTTGAGCATATCTGGGAGCTGGACAGCGACACCGACGAAAACGTGATCATGGAGCACATCAGCCGCATCCGGGCCAAGCTGGCCCAGGCGGGCTGCAAGCCCTATATTCAGACGGTCTGGGGGAGCGGATATAAATGGGTAAAATCGTAAGCAGGATCCGGCGGTGGTACCGCAGCATCCCCATCTGGCTGGCGTTTCTGCTGCTGGCGGCGGCGGGACTGCTGGGGGCGGCGTATTTAGCCAACCATGTGACCAGCTTCACCTACGGAGAGATGGCCCAGATCCAGCTCCGGTATGACAATATCGAGCCTTTGGACTTCGGGGATATGGTGGCCAGTGAGTCCCTGGACACCGTGGATGTGGTAATCTGGCAGGGCTGGGGGGAACAGACCAAGCTCTCCACCGGCGCCTACCGGCTCTACCGGTCCTGGTCGCTGCTGGCCCGGTTCGGGCCGGTGGCCATTTATTCGGCGCTGCTGCTGTTGGCGGTGATGGTGTTCTACCGCTCCAAGGTGAAAAAGCCCCTGACCATGCTGGAGGCCGCCTCGGACAAGATCGCCAACAGCGAGCTGGACTTTTCCCTGGATTATGAAGGCCAGGACGAAATGGCCCGGCTCTGCGCCGCCTTTGAGAAGATGCGCTCCGCTCTGGACGGGAACAACCGTCAGCTGCTCCACCTGCTGGACGAGCGGCGGCAGCTCAACGACGCCTACACCCACGACCTCCGCACCCCCATCGCCGTGCTGAAGGGGTACACGGAGCTGCTGGAAAAATACCTGCCCGCCGGAAAGCTGTCGGAACAGGAGGTGCTGGAGACCGTCCGGACCATGTCCGCCCAGGTCGCCCGGCTGGAGCAGTTTGTGGGCAGCATGAACACGGCCCAGGGGATCGCGGACCTGACTATCCGGCGGGAGCGGGTCCCCACGAAGGACGTGGTCTCCGGCATGGAGGAGACGGCGAAGCTCCTGAGCGTCGGGAAGGGCCTGGAATGTACGTTCAGCGCCCCCATTTCCGCCGAGGATCTGACCATCGACCCCGCCGCCGTGAATCAGGTGTTTGAAAATCTGCTGGGCAACGCCCTGCGCTTTGCCAAGTCCAAAATTACCTTGGAACTGACTCTGGAGGGGCCGCTGCTGACCCTCCGGGTGGCCGACGACGGCAAGGGATTCTCCCCCAAGGAGCTGCTCTCCGCCACCAAGCCCTATTACTGCGGGGAGCAGGAGCCGGGGAGCTACCACTTCGGCCTGGGGCTCCACATCTGCCGCACCCTCTGCGAAAAGCACGGGGGCAGCTTGCTTTTGCGCAACGGCAAGGAGGCTGGGGCGGAGGTCACCGCGAATTTTTCCTGTGAACCGGGAGAATTGTTAGAAAAAAGTTAGATTCCCTCTATAAAATGATCGTGCTGGCGAAATATCACCGACACGATCTTTTTTTGGAGGTAAGAACATGAAAAAGAGGATGTTCGCCGCCCTGCTGGCGGCGCTGTTAACCCTGACCCTGGCGGCCTGCAACAGCAGCCCGGCCGCCCAGACAGGCGGCGGGGAGGAATTTCAGAAAAATATGCACCAGGCCCAGGGCTTCGGCCTCTGGCTGACCACCTTCTGCGAGACGGAGGACGGGTTCTACTTTGAGTACGGCCCGCTGTACTACCTGGAGAAGGCCACCATGAAGGCCACCGTGGTCTGCGCCAAGCCGGACTGTCAGCACAATGACAATACCTGCAACGCCGCCATCAATGCCGATGCCCTCTGGCCCTCCGGGGACAAGCTCTTCTACACCACCGACGACTACGCCATCGTGAACGGCGTCCGGGAGGACTACGGCCGGCGGGTCTTCTCCGTGAATCAGGACTGCACCGGCCGGAACAAGGTCCAGGAGCTGGACTTTGAGGTGGACGGCGACAACTCGGTTTATACCACCACGCCCATCTGCCATCGGGGCTCGGTGTACTTTGTGTACAGCGACGTCCTCTACCGGGTGCCCCTGGGGGAGGACATCCAGAAAGCGGAGGCCATCTGGGGGGAGGAGACCAAGCCCCAGGAGACGCCGGAGGGCCTGGAAGGCTTCGGAGGCTACACGGGCCACATTATCACCATGACGGGCAAGGAGCCCAGCTACACCCTCTGGGCCGACGGGGACTTTGTGTACTTCATGGTGAACACGGAGCAGGACGACGGCGCCCAGCGGGACACCCTGTTTTCTTATAATGTGAACACCAAAGAAGTCAAGCAGGTCTGGGTTACGCCCACCACCGACGTGGTGGGCCCCTGGGAGTTTGGGAAGCAGCAGTCAAATACCACCACCTTCACCCTGAGCTCTTCGGAGGATGTGGACCAGTGGTACGTCCTGGACGGGTACATCTACTTCTTTCTCTCCCAGAACGGCATGTGGCGGTGCAGCCTGGACACCGGGGAATATGAAAAGCTGGCGGACACCACCGCCCAGGCCGCCTATGGCACCGCCATCTTCTCCGACGACTATATGTGCCTGCTCAACGACGGCCCGGCCCTGGACTACTTTACCAAGGAGCTGGCGGTGGGCTCCCCCCAGCGCGCCGGCGGGGACACCATTTTCGTCTACGATCTGACGGGCAAGCTCCTGAAGACCCTGCCCCTGACGGGCCTGCTGGAGGACCGGGAGGCCCTGGGGTATTTCCTCCTGTTCCAGTCCGGGAGCCAGCTATATTTCCTGGCGGACGCGGGAATCGTCACGGATAACGGCCCCATCACCCAGGGCAATTACACCGTCAGCGGCGAGCAGAAGGAGGAGCACAACCTCCTGTGCTGCCTGGATCTGGAGACGGGAAAAATTACCCAGATCATGGAATTTGACCACTGAGGCGGCCTTATGAAGCTGGAGCTGCGGAACCTGACCAAGAAATACGGGAATTTCACCGCCCTGGACCGGGTCAGCATCACCTTCACCGAGGGCGTCTACGGCATCCTGGGGGCCAACGGCGCGGGGAAGAGCACCATGATGAACCTGCTGACGGACAACATCGCCCGCACCGGGGGGCAGATTCTGTTCAATGGGGTGGACATTCTGCGGCTGGGCCCCCGCTTCCGCCGGGTCCTGGGCTATATGCCCCAGCAGCAGGGCTGCTACGACCACATGACCGCCCAAACCTTCCTTTCCTATATGGCCGACCTGAAAGCCATCCCCAAGCGCCGGGCCAGCCGGGAGATCGAGCGGCTCCTGGCGGTCACCAACCTGACCGATGTGCGGCACAAGAAGCTGGGGGGCTTCTCCGGGGGCATGAAGCAGCGGGTGCTGCTGGCCCAGGCCCTGCTGGGCAACCCCAAGGTGGTGATCCTGGACGAGCCCACCGCCGGCCTGGACCCTAAGGAGCGGATCCGCATCCGAAATTTCATCTCCTCCATGTCCCGGCGGCGGATCATTCTGCTGGCCACCCACATCGTCAGCGACATTGAATCCATCTCCGACGAGATCCTGATGATGAAGCGGGGCAGGGTGGTGGGCCTGGACACACCGGCGGGCCTGCTGGAGAGCGTGGCAAGCAAGGTCAAGGAGCTGCCCTGTGAGCCCTACGAATTGGAGTGGATGCAGGAGCGGTACAAGGTGGGCAACGTGTTCCAGCGGTACGGGGAGACCTGGATCCGGGTGGTGGGGGACAAGCTCCCGCCCATCGGCGAGTTTGTGCCGGATCACCTGACGCTGGAGGACGTGTACCTGTACTATTTGGGGGAGTGACATGGGAGAACTGTTCCGGATTTTCTCCAACCGCCGGCTGCTTCTGGCTCTGGCGCTGCTCCTGGCGGCAAACGGGTTTCTGTTCCTCCGGGAGCAGGGGGAAAAGGACTATGGGCTGGACCTGACCCTTCCCAGCGGCGGGGTGGTGGTGTTTGACGGCACCTTCTCCCTGCCGGAGGAGACGGTGGATGGAAAAGCGGCTTACGGGCAGTACTTGGAGTGGCTGGACCGGGTGAAGGACCTCCCCCTAGACGAGGCCGCCGCGGAGTTAGAGGAGCGGAAAGAGGCGCTTTCCGATAAAATTCGACAAGACGAGGCCACCCCGGAGGAACAAACGGACTATGTGGCGGTGAACAATCTGCTGCCTCGGATCGGGTATTTGCGGGGCTATGGGGCGTACCTGGCGGGCATTCAGGAGAACAAGGAGAAAATGCTGGGCTTTTCCCTTTTCAACGACGCGGGGAGCTTCAGCGGCCGCAATATTTTAAAAACGGCGGAGGAATTTGAAAAGCTGGAGGGGGTGGAGCTGACCCTGGGGGCCGATGGGGCGGTGGAGGCGCTGCTCTCCTTCCGGCTCACCGATTACCTGCTCTTGACGGCGCTGCTCCTGATCTGCCTGGCCTTTTTAGAGGAGCGGAAGACGGGGCTGTGGAGCGTGATCCACGCCGCCCCTGGGGGACGGCTGCGGCTAGCGGTCAACCGGGCGGGGATTTTGCTGCTGTCGGCGGTCTGGACCGTGATGCTGTTCTACGGCGCCGACCTGGTTCTGGGGTTTTCTCTCTATGGGGGAGCGGGGGACCTGGGCCGGGCGGCCCAGTCGGTGGAGGCCCTGAGCAGGCTCCCGGCCCTCTGGACAGTGGGGGGCTTCCTGGTCCGCTTCCTGCTGCTGCGGATCGCCGCCGCCTATTTTACGGGTCTGCTGCTGTGGCTGCTTCTCTCTGCGGTGAGCAACGCCAAATACGCCATTGTGGTGGCGGCGGGGGCGCTGGCGGCGGAGTACGGATTTTACACCCTTTTGCCGGTGCAAAGCCTCTGGAATCTGCTGAAATACTTCAACCTCTTCACCTATATCAGCCTGTCCGACCTGTACACCAACTACTTAAATATCGATGTTTTCGGTTTCCCTCTGGGGATTCGGGGCATTTCCCAGCTGGCGCTGCTGCCCCTTTGCCTGGGGGCGGCGGCGGGGTGCGTCGCCGTTCAGTGCCGGAAAAAGCCCGCAGCCGGGCGGGATCTGCTGGGCCGACTGGCTATGGGCATCAACCGGATCACGGACAAGGGATTGACCCATCTGGGGCTTCTGGGCATGGAGCTGCACAAGTCGTTGTGGATTCAGAAGGGGATCGTGATCGTGGCGCTTCTGATCTATGGAACCGGGACGCTTCAGTATACCGTCAGCGTTCCCATCGCCACCGCGGCGGAGCGGGTGGCCCGGCAGTATACCGTGCTGTTCGCCGGGGAGATCACCCCGGACACCTTTTCCCGGATGGACGCGGCGCGGGCGGAGCTGGAGGAAAAGCTGGCGGCTTATGAGTCCGCCAAAGCCGCCTATGAGGCGGGGGAGATGGACTACGCCCAATTCGCCGAATATGCTCAGGACTCCTCCACGGCAAAGACCAGCCTGGAGGGACTGGAGCTGGTGCGGACTCGGGCCCAAGAACTGACCACCCTTGGGTCCGAGAAGGGCTTTACCCCCTGGCTCTTAGACGAGATCCCCTTTGAAAGCGTGTACGGCCCCGGGGCCCAAAATAACCAGCACCGGGCGGCGACGGCGGCGCTGCTGGTGCTGATCTTGCTCCTGGCGGGAAGCATGGCCTACGAGGGCCAGTCCGGCATGACCGCCCTGCTCCATTCTACGGCCCGGGGCAGGGGCGCGCTTCTGGGCTGGAAGCTGCTGCTGGCGGCGATTGCCTCGGGGTTTACCGTCGGGGCGGTCTATGGCCGGGAGCTGTACGCCTTGGCGACCCGCTTTTCCGCCTCCGCCTGGGCCGCCCCGGTGCGGAACCTGTCCATGCTGCCGGAATTTCCCCTCAACTGCTCCGTCGCCGGCTGGCTGGCGCTGCTGAACGCCTACCGGTGGCTCCTCCTGTTCTGCGCCGGGGTGATCACGCTTCTATTTTCCAAGCTGGCCGGACGCATGGAACGGGCGTATCTCGCCGCCACGGTGGGGCTGCTGCTGCCGTCATTGCTGTACGCCTATTTGGGGGTCGGGCTGTTCCACCCCCTGGCCCTGATCCTGCCGGTGGAGGCCGTGCCGCTGCTGCTTCCGGAAAACGGCGCGGTTTCCACGGCGCTGCTCTGGGGCGGGGCGGTGGCGGCCCTGGGGACGGGGAGCGGTTATCTGCTGTTCCGCTCCGCCGGCAGCGGGGCAAAAGCGCCAGGCCGCTTTTTCGGCAGGCGTTCCCGCTGGCAGCCCCGTTATCTGCGAAAATAGAGCACCGGAAGCTCCGGGAAAAGATCCGCTCTTGTATTTCTCCCCGGTCTGTGGTATGATGGACCGAGAAATAAAAGGGAGGGAGCGTCATGTTTTTCTTTTTCCCCTATTTTGCCCTGCCGATGTTCTACCAGACCGCCATTTATTTCCTGGCATCGGTCCTGCCGGCGTATTTTTTGATGCGTTATGTCTACCACCAGGACCTGATGGAGAAGGAGCCGCCCAGGTTGCTGCTGAGCCTGGTAATTAACGGCGTGTTGGCGGCCCTGGCGGCCATCGTCCTGGAGCAGATCGGGCAGATGATCTTGAATTACAACGTCGCCGCCGACGATCCCAACTATATCTACTACTTGGCGTTTCTGACCGTGGCCGTTGTGGAGGAGGGGACCAAGTTCTTCTTCCTCTACCGCCGCACCTGGCGGGATCCCAACTTCAATTACCGGTTTGACGGCATTGTCTACGCCGTCTTTGTGTCATTGGGCTTCGCCGCCTTTGAAAACGTGAAGTATGTGTTTAGTTACGGCCTGTCCGTGGCATTGCCCAGGGCCGTGCTGGCCATTCCCGGCCACATGGGCTTCGCAGTGTTCATGGGGGTGTTCTACGGCCGGGCCAAACTGCTGGAAAGCCGGGGAGATCCCTTTGGCAGCCGGTGCAATCTGATTTTGGGCTACCTGGCCGCCGTGCTGCTCCACGGAATCTACGATTCCTGCTGCATGACCGGCACCACTCTGTCCACCGTGATTTTCACGGTGTTCGTCATCGTGATGTACATTGTGGTGTTCCGCCTGATCAAGCGACAGGCCCAGACGGATCAGCCGATCTGACGGCAGAAAAAATATTCAACCGCCCGGAACGCCATGCTGTTCCGGGCGGACTCTTGACAAATATCTGGGAAATTGGCATAATGAATGAGAAAAAACTATTTAAGGACGGGACGAAAATGAGCGAACGGCAGGCGCCCCCCGAGGGAATCGAGATCCGGGGCGGCAGAGTCCATAATCTCAAGAATATCGACGTGGACGTGCCCCTGCACAAGATCGTGGGCATCGCCGGGGTGTCCGGCTCGGGCAAGTCCTCCCTGGCCCTGGGCATTTTGTACGCGGAGGGGTCCCGGCGGTACTTAGAATCCCTGTCCACCTATACCCGGCGGCGGATGACCCAGGCGGAGAAGGCCCAGGTGGACGAGGTGCGCTACGTCCCCGCCGCCCTGGCCCTCCGGCAGCGCCCCGGGGTCCCGGGGATCCGTAGCACCTTCGGCACCGGCACGGAGCTGCTCAACAGCCTCCGGCTGATGTTTTCCCGGCTGGCCTCCCACCGCTGCCCCAACGGCCACTATTTGGAGCCCTCCCTCAACGTGGCGGCGGGCCTTCCGCTGACCTGCCCGGTGTGCGGCGCCCAGTTCTTCGCCCCGGGGGCGGAGGAGCTGGCCTTCAACAGCCAGGGCGCCTGCAAGCGCTGCGACGGCACGGGCATCGTTCGGATGGTGGACGAGTCCACCCTGGTGCCGGACGAGTCGCTGTCCATCGACCAGGGGGCGGTTGCCCCCTGGCAGACCCTGATGTGGTCGCTGATGAAGGACATTGCCCGGGCCATGGGGGTGCGGACGGACGTGCCCTTCCGGGATCTGACGGAAAAGGAACGGGACATCGTTTTCCACGGCCCGGCGGTGAAGAAAAACATCATCTATCAAAATAAGACCAGCGGCGCGGCGGGGGACATGGACTTCACCTATTTCAACGCCACCTACACGGTGGAGAACGCCCTGGCGAAGGTCAAGGACGAGAAGGGCATGAAGCGGGTGGAAAAATTCCTTCGCCAGGACGTGTGCCCGGACTGCGGCGGCACCCGGCTGAGCGACGCCGCCCGGGCGCCCCGGCTCCGGGGCCTTTCCCTGGCCCAGGTCTGCCAAATGACCCTGGCGGATTTGGTGAAGTGGGTGGACGGGGTGCCGGAGTCCCTGCCCGGGCCCATGAGGCCCATGGCCAAGAGTATTTGCGAGGCCTTCCAGGGGGCGGCCCGGCGGCTGATGGACCTGGGGCTGGACTATCTGACCCTGGACCGGGCGGCTTCCACCCTCTCCACGGGGGAGCGGCAGCGGATGCAGCTGGCCCGGGCGGTGCGGAACCGCACCACGGGGGTGCTGTATGTTCTGGACGAGCCCTCCATCGGCCTACACCCGGCAAACATGGCGGGCCTTACCGGGGTCATGCGGGACCTGATCGCCGACGGCAACACGGTGGTGCTGGTGGACCACGATACCAACGTCCTGGCCCAGGCGGACTGGCTCATTGAAATGGGCCCCGAGGCCGGGGCGGGGGGCGGAACGGTAATCGCCCAGGGCACTGTGGAGCAGGTCGAGAGAGACCCTGCCTCCCGGATCGGGCCCTTTCTCACCGGGGAGGCGGCGGTGGCGCTGTCCCAGGCCATTCCGCCTGAGGAGCTGTTCGCCCTGGGCAGGATTCACCTGTCCACCTCCGAAATCCATACGGTGCGGCCCTTGGAGGCGGATTTTCCCAAGGGGCGGCTCACCGTGGTCACCGGGGTGTCCGGCTCCGGCAAGACCACCATGGTCCTGGAGAGCCTGGTCCCGGCCCTGGAGGCGAAGATTAAGGGTACGCCGCTTCCCGAGCATGTGAAGGCCCTCTCCGCCGAGGGTATCGGCCAGGTCAAGCTGATCGACTCGGCCCCCATCGGCATCAACGTCCGCTCCACAGTGGCGACCTACGCCGACGTGCACGACGAGCTGCGGAAGGCCTATGCCCGGACTCCCGACGCCCGGGCGCGGAAATATAAGGAGGGGGACTTCTCCTACAATACCGGCCGGCTGCGCTGCCCCACCTGTGACGGCACCGGCACCATCAGCCTGGATGTGCAGTTTCTGCCGGATGTGGACATTCCCTGCCCGGACTGCGGCGGCTCCCGCTATTCCAAGGACGCCAGCCTGGTCCGGCGGGTCCCCAAGCACGGCGGGGCGGCCTACACCCTGCCGGAGCTGATGGACATGAGCATCGACCAGGCCCTTGCCTCCTGCGCGGATCTGCCGCTGGTGGAGCGGCGGCTTCGGGTACTCCACGACCTGGGCCTGGGGTATCTGACATTGGGGGAGGAGACCCCCAGCCTCTCCGGCGGCGAGGCCCAGCGGCTGAAGCTGGCCAGCGAGATGGGGAAGGGCCAGTCAGACACGGTGTTTGTCTTTGACGAGCCCACCATCGGGCTGCATCCCCTGGACGTGGAGGTGCTGCTGAAGGTGTTCCGGCGGCTCATTGAGAACGGGGCCACGGTCATCGTCATTGAGCATGACCAGGACGTGATCCAAAACGCCGACTATATCCTGGACATGGGCCCGGGGGGCGGCGTCCTTGGCGGGCGGATCGTGGCCCGGGGCACACCCGACCAGATCCGGGAAAACAGTCAGAGCCTGACGGGCCAGTACCTGAAAAATCCCAAAAAACGGGACCCCGCCTGACGGCGGGGCAACTAAGTGATTCTAATTCCAGGAAGAAAATCGGCATAGTTTGGAGTGAACTGCATCCCATTTGTTAGACAGTATGGAGGTGTATCTATATGATTACTGAGGACTTAGGCAAATGAATATGCGAGTTGCGGAAGTAAACCGGGCTAAGCCAAGAGAAGCTTGCATTGAAGATAGGCATGGACAGAACATACTTTGCCTCCGTTGAGGCCGGTAGGCGGAACATTGCCATAGTAAATATTAAGAAAATAGCTGACGGGCTGGATATCACACTTAGTGAGTTATTCGAAGGATTAAAAGGAGGTGAGCTGATGAACACATATCGAATTCATGGCGATAACATTGTAGAGTGTGAACGCATCGCTAATATCATTATCAAAACATTAAATCCCAATAATATCTATTCAGAGTTAATATCCCCCTCCACGGTTGCGTTAATCATCAAGGCAACATATCTGGGCCAGGAGATTCAGTGGTGTTTGGAATTACTTCCCGGATTTAATAAAAATACGAAGAAACGCTGGAGTGGTAATATTTTCGATGCATTGAAAGAAGC
>CANQFY010000041.1 GCA_947600025.1 uncultured Oscillospiraceae bacterium | reverse complement strand
GCCGGCGGGGTTGCCGGTGATGTAGAGAGTACCGCTTGCCACGATCTTGTCCCCGTTTTTCACTTCAAAACGGATCATATCCTCCGCTGCCGGCATCTCGTCCCGCCAGGGAACCCAATAGAGCCGGTGGCCGGCCGGGAGCCGCAGAGTGGCGCCCCCGGGCTGGCCCTCCCCGTCAAAATCTACCAGATGGCCGGAGAAACAGTCGGCGGTGATCTGGGTGTAGTCCATGTCGAAGGAGAAGGGGAACCCGGGCAGAACCGAGGAAAACATGGGGGTGCTGTACCACTGGGCCGTGCCCATCTGCTCCTCGGGAACCAAAGAGTAAATGCTCCACAGGAAGCGGCTGCCATCGGGATTCCAGCCCAGAGTGCCCAGCCACAGCGCCCCATCTGGGCTCAGAAGGAAGTGACTTTCGTCCAGGGGCAGGTATCCAATTTGCCGGTAGAGCGCCCGGATCGGGATCACGGACTTCTGAATGAGAAACAGCCCGGCCCATTCTTCCTCGGAGTAGGGAAAGTCCGTATATTCCCAGCGCTCCACCGGAATGGAGGTCCGGCCGTCCCGGCCATCCAGGCTTTCGCCGCTGCTACCTATCACGCTGCCGCTGCCTCGATAGACCATGGTAAAGGCGTTCTGCTCCACCAGATACCGGAAGCCGGAGTCGGCGAAGGGCGTCTCGCTGCTAAGAGGGGACATATACAGGCACTGCCAGGACACATAGGCCCCGCTGGGAACTTGGCCCAGGGCCGCGGCGTCGGGGTTTTGCTTTTCCGCCGGCGGGTCCGTGAGCAGGCACATGGCGGCGATCCCCACCCCGAGCAAGGCCAGGAGCAGAACCCAAAAGGCAGGCTTTTTGTAGTTCATCACATTTTTCACCCGTTCTTTCACCCCCACCTCTCCAAAGGCCAGGGGGCAGGCTGCCACCCGGAACCGCCGGACGGTATAGCGCAGCAACGCCCGGGAATATCCCCGCCGGTCCTCTGGGGAGAGGGCCTGGACCACCTTTTCATCGCAGGCGGCCTCGATATCCCGGCAGAGAAAGCAGTAGGCGACCCACAGCAGGGGATGGAACCAGTAGACGGACAGCAAAATGAACCCCAGCGGCTTCCACCAGTGGTCCCGGCGGCGGATGTGGGCCTCCTCATGGGCCAAAACGTAATCCCGTTCCGGCGGGGCCAGGTCATAAGGCAGGTAGATCACCGGCCGGAACAGCCCCAGCACGAAGGGGGAGTCCACCCCCTCGCTCTGAAAGACAGTCCCCCAGAGCCGGGTGGCGGTGACCAACCGGCGTTTCAGCAGCAGAAAGCTCACCAGGGCATAGAGCAGCATTCCCGCCGCCCCGATTGCCCAGACCCAGACCAGGACTTGGAGCCAGGACAGGCCCCCATTCCCGCCGGTTGTTTGAGAAAGCGTTTCCTCCAAATGAGGGTTGGCCCAGTTGCCCGGGGTCACGACGCCGCTGTGGATCATCGGTGGGGCGACGGGGACCGCCGTCCAGGCCGGGGCCGGGGGCATCAGGCTCAGGGGGCTTTCAATGGACGCCGGGCACGCCAGCCGCAGCCCCACCAGCCCCCATAGCAGGCAGTGGACCCACTTGGGCGCCCGCCGGAACACCAGCCGCAGGGCAAGCACCGCCAGAACCAGCCATCCGGCGGCGAGGCTGAGTTTGACCAATTTCAAAAATACCGTTTCCATGGCGCTACCCCTCGATGATCCTTTGGATCTCGTCGATCTGCTCCTGGGTCAGCTCCTGCCGCCGGGCGAAGGCCGCCAGGAAGGCGGGGAGGGACCCGCCGAAGGTCTTTTCCATCATTTCGTCCATCTGGGCCACCTGGACCTCCTCCTGGCTGACCAGGGAAGTGACCACGGCGTGGTCATTTTTCAGCACGCCCCGGTCGGACAGGCGCTTGAGAACGGTGTAGGTGGTACTTTTCCGCCAGCCCAGCTCCTCCTGGCACAGCCGGGCCAGCTCCCGGCTCTCAACTGGCTCTACCCGCCAGAGGATGCGGCAGAAGCGGTACTCGCTTTCAAAAATTTTGGGTGTGGACATCCCCTACGCCTCCATTCTAATGTGTTAGACCATTGAAAACAGTCTAACACATTAGACCTGCATTGTCAAGCCCGTAATACTTGATTTTTTTCTCCCGTGCGATTATAATGAAAAAAAGGAGGGAGATTGATGCAGCGGGTTGGATTTATTCACGATATGCTGGACGTAAAGCTGCTGATTTTGTTTGTCACGGCCCGGTCCAACTATCCCATGACCTGTCAGCAGGTCTACGAGGTGTGCTATCAAGACGACTGCCTGAGTTATTTTGACGTCTGTACCGCCCTGCCGGAGATGGTCAAATCCGGTCACCTTTCCCTGGTGGGGGAGGATGCTTACCAGATCACGGAGAAGGGCCGCTCGGACGGGGCGCTGACGGAGGACGGCATCGCCTATCCCGTGCGCCAGCGGGCGGAAGCCGCCGTGGCCCGCTTCAACCGTCAGGTGCGGCGGAGCAGCTTTGTCAAGACCCATTCGATTCCCCGGGAGAATGGTGATTATTCGGTGATCATGTCCCTGGACGATGAGAAGGGGAACCTGATGACTCTGGAGCTGCTGGCGCCGGACAGCCGCCAGGCCGTCCGGCTGGAAAGGCTGTTTGGGAAAAAGGCGGAGGCGGTTTACAGCCTGGTCATGACGGAGCTGCTGGACGACGAGGAGGAATAATTCACAAATTTCCCCCTTGCCGGTTCAGAAAAATTGTGGTATAGTTATGATACGCCAAAGGCGAAAGAAAGGAGCTGCCGAATATGAAATTCCAATATAGTGAGAAGAAGGTCAAGCTGCCTGCCAAGGTACACGCCTACGCCGAGAAAAAGGTCATGAAGTTGGGCCGGTACTTTGAGGACAATGCGGAGGCGCTGGTGGTCTTTTCCGTTGAAAAAAATCAGAACAACGTGGAGCTGACGGTCCATGGGGCCGGCACCTGGTTCCGTGCCCATGAGAGTACGTCGGATATGTTTGCCTCCATCGATGCCGCTGTGGGCACCATCGAAGGGCAGATTCGGAAGAACAAGACCCGCCTGGCCCGCCGCCTGCGGCAGGACGCCTTTGTCCGGAGCGTGGACGAGAACGCCACCTCCTTTGCCGCCGAGGAGCCGGAGGAGGAGCTGCACATCGTCCGGCAGAAGCGGTTCTATTTCCGCCCCATGACCCAGGAGGAGGCGGTGCTGCAAATGAACCTTTTGGAGCATAGCTTCTTTGCCTTCCGGGATCAGGACAACGACGGCGCCTTCGCCGTGGTCTACCGCCGGAACGACGGCGGATATGGCGTCATTGTAGACGCCGAATAAACGAAGATACCGGCCCGGGTTTGCGCCCGGGCCGTTTTAAAATGCACATTAGGAGGATGTTTGTTTGCGCAAGATGGTTTGTAGGAACGTTCTGTGCCCGGCATAGGCTGACGCACAGTGCGAAATAGCCGATCTTTATTTCTCCTTGTTTTTGTCTGGCGTTAGTATAGCACATCGAGCCGATCCTTTGAACGCACCATCCGCATAATTTGGAGTGAAAAATTTATACCATTTGTATGGGCACGTTTCGATGATTGATTTATATGTGACCGGGTAGACCGTAAAAAAAGAACCCTCTCTGATCATCTAAAATCAGAGAGGGTTCTTTGCACCCACAGCCGTCAGCAGTTTTTCTTGATCGTCACAATGTTTTGACCGTCTTTGTACTCGTAGGTCACCGCGTCCATGGTCTTTTTCACCATGAATATGCCGAGGCCGCCGATGGGCCGCTCTTCGGCGGAGAGGGAAATATCGGGGTCCGGTTTGGCCAGGGGATCATAGGGCTTGCCGTGGTCCATGAAGGTAACGCAGGCCGCCGCGGGCGCTTCTTCCATGCCCACTCGCACAGTCGCCGAACCAGTAACGGTGTCATAGGCATAATGGGCGATATTGCCGAAAAGCTCATCCACCGCCACGCTGATCAGCGCCCTGACCTTGACCGGGCAGCCCATGGCCTCCAGCCGCTCCTCCACAAAGGCGGTAACCCGGGAGATGTTTTCGGTCACCGCCGCGACGGTCAGTTCGTCGGGATTGGAAAGCCGCATCTTTTTCTTGAATTCCAAAGAGAGCATGGTGATGTCGTCAAACTGGGGAGACGTGCCAACAAAGGCGTCGATGTCCGCTTTTACCGCGGGGATCAGTGCGTCGCTTCCGATCGCGGCCGCGTTGCCACCTAAATCCTGACTGTCCCGCTGCACCGTGTCCCGCAGGGTGAGCAGGCACCCCGCCCAAAGGATCCCCGTCAGCACCAGCGCGGCCACGCAGAGCAGAAGCACCATTCGCTGTACCTGACGGCGAATGGGTCTGCGTTTTTTCTGCTTGTCTTTTTCCATAGACGTACCCGTCAGACAATGGTCAGAATGTCCGCAAAACCGGTCACCTCAAAAATTTCCGAGATCGTCTCGTTCACATGGTGAATTTCCATCGTGCCCTGCTTGTTCATGGTCTTCTGCGCCACAAGAAGCACCCGAAGCCCCGCCGAAGAGAGATAGGCAAGCTCGGCAAAATCCAGGACAAGGGCGGTGACGCCGCCCAGGGACTGTTTCAGCTCCGCCTCCAGCTGGGGCGCCGTTGTCGTATCTAGGCAGCCCGAGAGGGCGAGGACAAGGCGGCTGCCTTCCTTGGTCTTGGTGATGGTCATTCTTTTTTCCTCCTTCGTATTTATGCCTCCGGTTCGTCCGGCAGGCGCATTTTCGGCACATGAATGTCATAGGGGCCGCTGACCGTGCAGTAAATGCCCTCCGACTCCAAAAGGTCTACAAACGTTTTAAAATAGGTATCGTCCTCAAACTCCTGCATAAAGCAGTAATCGAAATAGCCGTTGCAGGTGTTGATTTCAATGCAGATGCCGCTGCCGTCCGTGGTGACGGAGCAGTGGACCGATTCGATCATGTTCGCCATGGAACCCCAGTCGGTTCGTCCCACATAACTGACCTTGTAACTCACAGGCGCCGAGGCAGGGAGATTGCCGATGCCCGTTCGGGCGCCGGTCACGATGGGGCGCAGCAGGGCAAACCGCTCTTTCAGCGTAAGCGCTTCCAATTGCTTTTCAAGTTCAACCTGCTTTCGCACTACCTGCCACACCGTCTCCGGCTGGCTTTGCAGCATCACCATGCCGCGGCTGCAGATCGCCAGCCGCTCCATGTCCGCCCCTTTCAGGCGGGGCGGGTAGGCAAGCTCGATGAGTTTGACCATGCTCTGATGGGCCAGGGGCTTGCGCAATACATCCCGAATGTTGTGCGCCATGCCACACACCACGGGCTCGGTCATGTCGGGATGCAGAGTGTGCAGAGTCTTGGCCATGAATGCGGAGGTGATGGTGGCGGGGCTTCCATCCTGAGAGCGGGTGTATTTCATGAAGGAAGTTTCACCGATGCGGATATGCCAGCAGCGCTGCTTCCCCACGCCGGTGTGATCGGTGACGCGGAAGGCATAGGTGTTTACTGCCGTTCTAAAATTGTTTTCAGATGCGCGTTCAAATCTATATACAAAACCCACGAAAAAATCTTTGTTATTGTAGTAAGACAGCACCGGCGCAAGCATAAACGCTTGCGCCGGCATTTTGCGGCAGGCCCATTCTGCCGCTTCTCTGAGCGAAAAAAAGGGGGATGGCACGAGCCATCCCTTTTACGTTTCTTCCATCCGGGTGAAAGACCAAACCGCACCCATGGGGTTGGCGACCCAGGCGCCGCAGTAGGCGCATTGAAGCTGCCCGGGAGCCAGGACGCCTCCGCAGTTTGGGCAGTTGGCGCCGGCGCCGCCGGGCAACCGGTAGGCGTAGCTCAGATCGTACCGCTTCTGGATTGTGGCGTTCCCTTCCCGGAAGCTCACAGCGGCCTGAAAAACCACGGTTTTTTCCACCAGGGCGGGAAAATACTGGGAAAGCACCACGTTGTGGATCCGCAATTCCTCTTTTCCCGCCAGGTTCTCCCGCAGATAGGCTTTCGCGGCCTCCTTGGCCTGGTGCAGGTCAAAATCCGGGAAATCCCGGAGGATCTGGGGCAGTAGCAGCCGGTCCATCCCATTAAGGGAGCGGGGTACGGCCTGGAGAGGATCCTCCAGAGCCTCCATAGCGCCCAGAAGGTCCGGCCTGCCGAAGATCCGCCGGGAAAATGCCCGGATCCGATTCCGCAGGAGTACGCCCGCCACGGTCAGGATCAGCGCCACCGCCAGAAATCCGCCCCAAAAGCTCCAACCCAAGATTTTCGCCCCCTTTTCCTCCATCATACGCCCAAACGGAGGAAAAAGCAAGCCCCAAAGTGGGGAAGGGGCCGCGCCGCCCCAGCGGCGTTACCGGGCGGGCAGCGGTAGCCCTCAGACCGGCGGGCGCGGCCCGCCGGAAACTCAGTCGAACTTCTGGCTGATCTTGTCAGACACCTTCCAGGCGGCGTCCTCTACCTTGTCGGCGGCCTGAGCGGCAAGCCGGCGGGCAGGGTTGGTGCGGGGCATCATCAGGATCGCCACAGCGCCCGCCGTGGCGCCGATCCCCATCGCCAGGGCCCATCCTTTCCATTCCATAAAACTCCCTCCTTTCTGATGCTAGTATGCCCCTTTCCCTCGAAAGAATCTTTTAATTTCCGTTATTTTTTCAATCAATTCCGCCGCGGGGGTTCCATTTTGAGCCAAAATGTGGTATGCTATTGCCAGAAAGGATGTGACCGCCCCTTATGAAACTCATCAGCTTCGCCATTCCCAGCTATAATTCCCAGGATTATCTCCACCATGCGGTGGAGACTCTGCTGACCGGCGGGGAGGAAGTGGAGATTCTCATCATCAACGACGGCTCCAAAGACAATACCGGCGCCGTGGCGGACGATTTTGCCCAAAAATACCCCACCATTGTTCGGGCCATCCACCAGCCTAACGGCGGGCATGGCGCTGGCGTCAACCACGGCCTGAAGGAGGCCACCGGCCTTTATTACAAGGTCATCGACTCCGATGACTGGGTGGACGAGAAAGCCCTCAAGGCCCTGCTGGACACCGTCCGGGGCCATGTCTCCAAGGGCATCGAGGCCGATTTGTACTTCACCAACTTCATCTATGACCACGCCCAGGACCAAACCCAGTTCGTCCGGGAGTGGCGGTCCCACTTCCCCGTAGGGCGGCTGTTTACCTGGAGCGAGGTCAAGCCCTTCTACGGCGCCCAGGTGCTGCTGATGCACAGCGTCATGTACAAGACCCAGCTGCTGCGGGACTGCGGGGTGGAGCTGCCGGAGCACACCTTCTATGTGGACAACCTGTTCGCCTACTATCCGCTGCCCCACGCCAAGAAGCTCTACTACCTGGACGTGGACCTGTACCACTATTTCATCGGCCGGGGGGACCAGTCCGTAACGGAAAAAAATATTATCACCCGTTATGACCAGCAGATCCGGGTGATGCGCCGGATGCTGGACGCCTACTCCTACGATCAGATCATGACCTACGAATCCGGCCTCCGGAGCTATATGCTCCACTGCCTGGGGGCCATTATGATGAACACCATCATGTTTTGCTGCAGCGGCGGGGATTCCCCCGAGCGGAAGCAGGCCTACGAGGAGCTGTGGGATCACATCAAGGAAAACGATCCGAAGCTCTACAAGTATCTGCGTACCAAGGGCCTGCCCATCTTTGTGTATTGGATGCCCTGGAAGCTGCGGGGCTCCTTCTGCCTGTTCGGCTACCGGGTGCTGTGCAAAATGATCAAGTTGGGATAATCATTTTCTACAAATTTTTCAGAGATAATTCAAAAAAAGTTCACCACTTTTCCCAAATCTGTGCTATACTATCTTCAGAGATACAGATGGGGCGGGGGAAACCGATGCCGTGGAAATTCTGCGGATAAGCCGACGGCGTACCTGTGACAGGCCCGATCTGAACGCTCAACAAACATACCAAAGCGGCGGCCATTTTGGCCGCCGCGTATTTTTTACTTTTACTCTTCCTGTTTTAAATCGTGGATCTTGTCCGCGCCCTTCCAGAAGTAGGCGATGAGATAGTCCCCGAAGGCGACCAGCATAAACAAACTGTCCACAATGGCGATGATGGTCACAGTCTTCTCCGCCATCTGAGGCACCAGCACTAGGAAGATCAGGCTGATAAACAAGATGGTGGTGCAGATCTTGCCCGTAAGCAGGGCCCCGTCCAGCATCCGGCCCTTGCTCAGGCTGATGCTCCCGGCGATAAGCTGGAAGCCCTCCTTCACCACGAACAGGGCCATTAGATACCACAGCACCGGGTACTTCACCGCCAGGCAGATGATCAGGGTGAACTGGGTGGCCTTGTCCGCCACCGGATCCAGGATCTTGCCCAGGGTGGAGATCATATTGTATTTTCGGGCGATTTTTCCGTCGATCATGTCCGTCAGGCAGGACACTGCCAAAATGGCGGCGGACAGGAAGTGATGGGCAGGCTTTTCCGCGTTGAGATAGATCACCACATACACCGGGATCAGCGCCAGACGGAACAGGCTCAGGAGATTGGGGATCGTCCATACCTCTTTTTTCCAGTTTTTGATTCGCATGTCTTTTCCTCCAAAGTAGGGCAGAGCCATACTTATTCTTATTATATACTGATTGAACCGGTAAATCAAGTCAAATCTGCCAAAACACCCATACTTTTTCAGGAAGTTTTCCATTAAACCGACCGGCATGATAAAACCGGCGGACCGCATAGCGTCGCGGTCCGCCGGTTTTTCCGGGAGATTCGGTTTTTCAGCTGTTCCTCTCAATTCGGTCCGCCGCCTGGGTGAAGTGGTTTGCCAGATATTTCCAGGTGACTTTGTCCAGCTCTCCGGTGGGAGGCAGACCCGCTAAAAGCTGGAAGGCGGCCAGGGCCTCGGAGGTGCCCGCGTCCATGCAGCCGGAGTAGGGCGGTTCATCCAGGTTGGCGTACTCCTGGGACAGCACCTTGAGCATGCTCTGGAGCAGATAGAGATAGGGGCTGGTTTCTCCCGCTTTGAATACCTTGCCGGCGTCCATGGTGACTTGTACCGGGGCGGCGGGATTCTGCCGCACCTCCGCATGGTCATAGTCATGGACGATTTTATCCCAGGTGGCCTGATCTGTTACACCGGTGGCGGGCAGACCGCACCGGCGCTGGAAGGCGGAGACCGCCTGCATGGTTTCCGGTCCGTAGATGCCGTCGGGCACCACCGTGGGCAGATGGGGATCGTCTTTTGCCAGTACCCGGAGCATGGTCTGCAAGCTCCGCACCGGCTGGCCTACAAAGGAATCTTCCGGTCTCATCGTACCACCTCCAAACGCACCGGATCCTGAACGCCCATGCAAAGATCCCGCCCCGGGAACTGGGTAAAGGTGGAGGTCCGGTTGTACCGCACCTGCCCGCCGCTATGCCCAGAGGGCACCCTCCGAACGGGGGCCCGATTGCTTGCGGAGAAATTCCCTGCCTGGACCGCCTGGGCCGTTCCGCCGGATGCCATGACCGGTGGGTTGGAAGTGGCGGACAGGGACTCGGGGAAGGTCTCCCGGCTGCGGAGGCTGGTGTTTTCAATGCCGGAGTACTGGTCGTAGATCTCGTCCCAGGTGACATTGTCCACCACCCCCGTCTCCGGCAGACCGAACCGCCGCTGCGCCGCCAGCACCGACGCCCGGGTGCCGGAGCCGAAGATGCCGTCCACCGCCAGGGGCGGGATATTGGGGATATAGCTGGACAGAACGGAGAGCATATATTGAAGCTGCCGCACCTTTTCCCCGGTGCTGCCCTGCTGCAAGGCGCCGGGGGGCGACCAGTTGATGGAATAGAACTGCTGCCCCTGGCTCCGCAGCTCGGAGAGCATGGTCACGCCGGTGTAGAGCCGGATGATGGCGTACCAGGTGGCGGGCCCGATGATCCCGTCCGGCGCCAGCCCAAAGATCCGTTGGAAGGCCTGCACCGACGCCTGGGTGCGGCTGCCGAAGATGCCGTCCACGCTGGCCAGCTTGGGAATGGCGGGATAGTTTTGGGAGATGCGGTTCAGCGCCACCTGCATCACCACCACGTTTGGCCCGGAGGAGCCGACCCGCAGGGGCGTACCGGGGTAGGAGGAGACCACGCCTCGAATGGGGGCGTTGGAGACGATCTCCACGTTTCCATAGTAGCTGCGGAGGATCTGAACGGAATTGTAGCCCTGCTGGGCCAGATTTTGGCTTCCCCACTGGCTCATTCCCTCGCAGGTGACGGTGGTTCCGTTGCAGAACTTGGCGGCGAGGGGCTCCAAAAACCCGGGCCGCCGGAGGTAGTCGTTGAACAGCTCATCCACCAGCCGGGAGATGTTCTCAAAGTAGCTTCTGCCGTAAACGTAGGCCTGGTCATAGGCGGTGGAGTTGGTGATCTCAAAGTCATAGCCCCGGCTGCGATAGAACTCGGTGTAGACCCGGTTCAGGGCGTAGGAGACGATGGCCAGGATGTTGGCCCGGAGGGCGCTTTCGCCCCAGGTGGGGTAGATCTCGCTGGAGGCCACGTTTTTGATATAGTCCGGGAAGGGCACCGTCACGTTGGCGGCGCTGGCCGTGGGCGCGCCCAGGTGGACGGTGATATTCTGGGGTATGTAGGGGACAACAGGGGGCATAGGCCACCTCCTTACAGATTTTGCGACGGGGTGTTGTAAATTTCGCTCTGGTTCCACAGGTCTGGCAGCTCGGACAGCGGCACCATCTCCAATTCCTGCAGGGTCGTGATCTCTGGGAAGACCTGGACATCGTTGGCCTCAATCTGCTCGAAGTTTTCCAGCCGGGCGTAGATGTTCACCCGGGTATAGGGCACGATCCCGGTGTCCGGCGACTGGCTGGCCGATGCTTCCGGCACCGCAACCTCCACCGGCGCGTCCAGCAGGCCGCTGCGGTTGGTCAGTCCCAGCGAGATCACTGATCCATCCGTTCCCACGATGGCCACCGCCACATCCCGCAGGGGGATCTGGGCTCTGCTGGTGAAGGCGTGGACTTGTATTCTCCCGATTGCCAAAGAGGAGTCCCTCCTTTCAAATTCACATCCCTATGTTATGCCGGAGGGGCTGGCCTTGTGCAAAAAGCGGTAAGGCAGGGGAGACCCCCTGCCTTACTCCTTAGAGGAAGGACTGCATCTGCCGGATGTTGGCGTTCTCGCAGTCCAGGAGCCGCTGGGACAGCACGCTGACCTGGGGATCCGCCCCGTTGAACTGGTGCAGATCCTTCAGCCCCACGATCATGCCCCGGGTATTGCCCTGGATCATCATGGCCGCCACCTTGGAATCGGTGTTTCCGCTGGCGATCCGGGCCCGGACCATCATATTGGCCATGCCCTTCACCGCCGGTTCCACGTCCCGCAGCTCCCAGCCTCGGGCGGTGGCAATGGCCTGGGCCTCCCGCTCGATGGTGTCGTACTCCCGGAGCTGGCTTTCCAGCGCCTTCCGCAGACCGGGCCGCAGGGAGGCGTTGAGGACGCTTCGGATGCCCACCTGACCCATCTGGGTGGTGGAGTGGATCGAGGATAGTAATTCCTTGTTGTCTTTCATTTTCATCACCGATTCTAGTATGACCGGCCCGGGCGCTTTCATGCACACCTTTTTCTCCCACCGAATAAAATAAAGGGTGATCAAATGGGAAAGGATGATTTTATGTGCGCGATTGCCGGGGCCGTGGGCCTGGAAGTGTCGGAGGATACCGGTGGGAATATGCTGAAAACCATGGCGCGGCGGGGCCCGGACGGCCAGGGGCTCTACTCCCAAGGCCCCTGCACCCTGCTCCATACCCGCCTGGCCATTATCGATCCCGCGGGCGGCAGGCAGCCCATGGAGGTTTTCTGGGAGGGCCGTCACGCCGTCATTGTTTACAACGGGGAGCTGTACAACACCTATGAGCTGCGCCGGGACCTGGAACGGCTGGGCCATCCCTTCTTCACCCACTCCGACACCGAAGTGGTGCTCCGGGCCTACCTCCAGTGGGGGGAGGGGTGCCTTGACCGGTTCAACGGCATTTTTGCCTTCGGGGTGTGGGAGGAGGAGCCGCAAAGGCTGTTCCTGGCCCGGGACCGGATGGGGGTAAAGCCCCTGTTTTTGAAGCGCCACCAGGGCGGGCTGCTGTTCGCCTCGGAGATCAAGACCATCCTGGCCTATCCCACGGTCCGGCCGGAGCTGGACGCCCAGGGGGCGGCGGAGGTGCTGCTGCTGGGCCCCGGCAGGACGCCGGGGTGCGGCGTTTTCCGGGGAATGGAGGAGCTGGAGCCGGGGGACTACGCATATTATGCAAACCAAAAGCTCACTGTCCGCTCCTATTTCCGCCTTCGGGACCGGGAACACACCGAGTCCTTCCCGGAGACCGCCGCGCATGTCCGGAGCCTGGTGCTGGACGCGGTGAAGCGGCAGATGGTCTCCGACGTGCCCATCGGGACCTTCCTCTCCGGGGGACTGGATTCCAGCCTGATCAGCGCCATCTGCGCCCGGGAGAAGGCCCGGGCAGGGGAGCGGCTGCCCACCTTCTCCGTGGACTATGTGGACAACGACCGCTATTTCACCCCCGGAAAATTCCAGCCCAATTCCGACGGGCACTACATTCATCTCATGGAGCGGGCCCTGGGCCGGGAGAGTCACTACACCGTGGAGTCCCCGGAGGACCTGGTGGGGGCCCTGGAGGACGCCACCCGGGCCAGGGATCTGCCGGGAATGGCGGACGTGGACTTTTCCCTGCTGGTGTTCTGCGGGGACATCCGGAAGGAAGTGAAGGTGGCCCTCTCCGGGGAGTGCGCCGACGAAATATTTGGCGGCTATCCCTGGTACCGGGACCCGGAGGTCCGGGACGTCGACGGCTTCCCCTGGGCCCAGAATACCAAGCGGCGGGTCCATTTCCTCCACCCCCAGCTTGCCGCCCAAATTGACGGGGAGGACTACGTCCGCTCCCGTTACCTGCAAACCATCCGGGAGAGCGACATCCTCCCTGGGACCTCGCCCCAGGAGACTCGGATGAAGCAGATGGTGAACCTGAACTACCGCTGGTTCATGCAGACGCTGCTGGACCGGAAGGACCGGATGAGCATGTACCATGGGCTGGAGGTCCGGGTACCCTTCTGCGACTATCGGATCGCCGAGTACCTCTACGGGGTGCCCTGGGAATTTAAGGACTACCAGAACCACGAGAAGGGCCTGCTGCGCCAGGCCATGGTGGGGTATCTGCCGGAGGAGGTGCTGTGGCGGAAAAAGAGCCCCTATCCCAAGACCTACGATCCTCGGTATTTGGAGCTGGTCAGCGCGGGGCTGCGGAAGGTCCTGGCAGATGACAATGCCCCCATTTTCCAGCTGGTGCGGCGGGAGGCCTTGGAGGAGCTGCTCACCGCGGAGTACGCCTGGCCCTGGTACGGCCAGCTGATGAAGGTGCCCCAGACCATCGCCTATATGCTGCAAATCAACTTCTGGCTGGCGGAATACAAAATTGTGCTGATTTAGCCGGGTATTTCTCCGGAAAAATATGGACAAATCCCCAGGGGTGTGATAAAATTATTATAATTCCGCAGCCCGGATCGCCGGTAAAAATAGAAAAGGGGGACTACCCATGCGAAAGACAAAAATCATCTGCACCATCGGCCCCGCCAGTGAAAACGAGGAAGTTTTGACCCAGATGTGCCTGGCGGGCATGAATGTTGCCCGGCTCAACTTCTCCCATGGCACCCACCCCGAGCATCAGAAGAAGATCGACCTGATCAAGAAGGTGCGGGAAAAGCTGAACCTGCCCATTGCCATCATGCTGGACACCAAGGGCCCCGAGTACCGGATCGGCACCTTTGCCGATGGCTCCGTCAATCTGGAGGACGGGCAGACCTTCACCTTCACCACCGATGAGGTGGAGGGGGACCAGACCCGGGTCAGCGTGAACTACAAGGACCTGATCAAGAACCTGTCCCTGGGGGACCGGATCCTGGTCAACAACGGCCTGGTGATCTGCGAGGTCACGGAGCTGACAGGCAATGACGCCGTCTGCCGGGTCATCGTGGGCGGCACCCTGAGCAACCGGAAGAGCATGTGCTTCCCCAACAAGGTGATGACCGGCCCCTACCTTTCCGAGCAGGACAAGTCGGATATTCTCTTCGGTATCCAAAACGATGTGGACTTCGTAGCCGCCTCCTTTGTCTCCACCCGGCAGGACGTGCAGGAGCTGAAGGACTTCCTGGTGGCCAACGGCGGCGGGGACATCGACATTATTTCCAAGATCGAGAACCGCTCCGGCGTGGACAATGTGGAGGATATCTGCCAGCTCAGCGACGGCATCATGATCGCCCGGGGCGACCTGGGCGTGGAGATCCCCTTTGTGGAGGTCCCCGCCATCCAGAAGCTGCTGATCAATAAGTGCCGGATGCTGGGCAAGCGGGTAATTACCGCCACCGAAATGCTGGAATCCATGATTTACAATCCCCGCCCCACCCGGGCCGAGATTTCCGACGTGGCCAACGCCGTTTACGACGGCAGCTCCGCCATCATGCTCTCCGGGGAGTCCGCCGCCGGCAAGTACCCGGTGGAAGCGGTGCGGAACATGGCGAAGATCGCCGAGTACACCGAGCTGCACACCAGCTACCGCCACCGTTTTCTTACATCGGAGTTCAAGATCCACAATATTCTGGATGCCATCTCCCACGCCACCTGCGCCATGGCCATCGACGTGGAGGCCAAGGGCATCGTGGTCTGCTCGGTCTCCGGCCGGACCGCCATGATGGTCAGCCGGTTCCGCTGCCCGGTGGACATTATCGGCATGACCACCATCCCGAAGATCTGGCGGAAGCTCTCTCTGAGCTGGGGCGTGACCCCGGTGCTGTCCGAGGAATTTACCTCCATGGACGTGATGTTCTACCATGCCATGGCCAGCGCCAAAAAATTCCTCCCGGTGAAGAAGGGAGACAATGTGGTTTTGACCGGTGGACCCATCAACGGCCGGACGGGCAATACCAATACCATCAAGGTAGAACAGATATAAAATATAATTCGTTAAATATGGGCCATCCGCGGATCTGGGCGGATGGCTCATTTTTATGTCAAAATATCAGTTTTTACATGGAAAATTCGGCATTTTACCCATATGCAAACAAAGGGAAGATGTGCTATAATATTTGTGTGTGTTTTGGATAATGGGAATATGGGAAGGAAGTGTAGAAATGTTCCAGATCGGCGAGAAGGTGCTGTACGGTGTCCACGGTATATGTATAGTCAGCGCCTTAGAAACACGGACGGTCAATCGAAAACAGACGGAGTATTATGTTCTGGAACCCATGGAGCAAACCGGTTCGCAGTATTATATCCCCACCCAGAACCAGGCGGCGGTGTCCAAGCTGCGGCCCATCCTGACCCAGCCGGAGCTGGAGGAGATGCTTTCATCCGACGCGGTGCAGCAGGACGCCTGGATCGCGGACGAGAACCAGCGCAAGCAGCGCTACCGGGACATGATCGCCAACGGGGACCGGGCGGCCATGGTCTGCATGGTCCGGGCCCTCCACCAGCACCGGAAGCAGCAGGAGGCGGCGGGGCGGAAATTCCACCTGTGCGATGAAAACTTCCTCCGGGACGCGGAGAAGCTCCTGTCTTCCGAGTTTTCCCTGGTGCTGAATATCGGCCCCAACCAGGTGGGGGACTATGTAATGGAAAAGCTGAAGGTAAGCGTCTGACAAAAAGCAGTAGCGCGGCGGAAACGGTGGTTTCCGCCGCGCTGCTTTGTTGGTAAAATGTAGATTCGATTTCCAGATATAAAGTCCAATGTATTATATATGCGAACAGTATTGCCGATTTGTCCGCCCGGAGGGTCAACCGTTGTTGGTTCAACCGTACAGCTCATGGACGTCTTCCGCGCTGGTGAGAACCACGTCAACCGCGCACTCGCAGCTGATCGCGCCTCCACGTGTCATTGAACCGTCCGCGTTTCTTCCATAATTGAGCGGCACCAGATAGGCCGACAGCCGGGCATAGCCGTCGAATCCGGTCAGGTCCACAGTGGTTTCAACAATTGCCTTTTCTCCATCCTGATAGTCGATGATCTCCATGGGATCCAAGGTAATCGGCAGATTGTCATAGTAAAAAACAAGCCTGTAATTGATGTCGGGTAAGCCATAGACCTTTAGCTGGACGGTAACCGGATTCTCGGCGGAGGCGCTATACCGCCTGTCGGTAGTTCCAGTCGTAATAACACGCTGGCCGTCCACACTATAATACGCGCAGTTCTGTAAATCGCGTTGATCTTCCGGCAGCACGATGGATTCCGCGTACGAGACCGGTTCATAGGAGACGGTCTGGGAGATTTGCCTGCTTTCAATGCTGGGTACAGTCGGATATTCCGGCTCCGTCAGGAAGTTGATGTGAATAAAAATGAACATGTCGCACGCACGGCGTTCATACCAAACAAAATCAAGATTTGGGATGACCAGCTCCGGATTGAGAACAAAGCCGATCCACAGCTCGGACCACTGTCCGACGGTACCGGTGACCGGCAGGAAGGAAACGGTGTAATCATGGTTTCCGTCGGGCAGGTAAAGGACGTTGATATATTGATCGTCCTCCCCTTCATTCAGATGGAAGGGCTGGGGGATGCCATCGAGAAACGCGATCAGGCCAACACCGGAATATTCATAACTTTCTACTGTCAGGGTAACGGGAATTTGAATTTCCCCGCCGCTATAATAGTAATCCCTGGGGTCGGGATCGTCTTCCATATGCGGAAAATTTTCAGGATGTACATGAAGGCCGATGGCCGCCTCTTTCGGAGCTTTATAACCGTCGGGAAAGGTAGGGCCTTCTACCGGATCGTTGGAGGGAGCGGTGGTAGAAACGGAGGCCTGGCTGGGACTTGCGGAACTTTCCGGCGCGGCGGTGGTCCCCTGGGTGAAGGGATTGGCTGCCGTCTCCGTAGGACCGCTTGGCGCCGGCCCACAGGCGGCGAGGGACAGGGCTAAAACCATGCACAAAATCAGACAAAATAGACGTTTCATTCTGGACGCTCCTTTCTGTGTAGGCAGTTTAGACGAACGGCGAACGGGTTTATTTAGTCATTCTAGCACCGCTCCCGGGAAAAGACCATAGCATCTTGAGCAAATTTTGGGTTTTCCAAAAATATTTTTCAAATTTGCGGGGAGTAAAATTATTATTTAACCACACCGAGCAGAGGAAAACCATTTCCTATGGGTTTGCCCGCCGTGGAAGAAAGAATGTTTTTCCACGGCGGGTATTTGGTAAATAGGATAGCACATTTCCAATTGAAAGTCAAGTGTATTTTATATGCGGACAGTTTTAAACATCTGT
>CANQFY010000040.1 GCA_947600025.1 uncultured Oscillospiraceae bacterium | reverse complement strand
CATGGCCTGCCCCCAAACCAGGCTGAATCCATTTTCTTTCAGAATTTTACTTGTCCACTTTATTGACTATGGTTCAGCTTCGGCCTCGGCCTGAAGCTCCTCAATCATGGACCGGACGCTCATCAGGTCCCGTGCGGTGGTGTTGATTTCGTTGGCGCTCATTGTGTATACCTCCTTAATATTTCATCGTTTGGAGAACTCCGGCGGTGGGTGGCTATCTTTCACTTTTCGTGCGCCTCGGTGGGTCGCCTTACCGAATCCATTACCCACGCTTACTGTCCGTTCTTGATGCTATCGTCCGTGGCAGCCGGTGCCTTTCGCTGTTTTCTTTTGTTCTCCTTTGATGACACTATTATACTGCCGTCAGTATATAAAGTCAACACGGAATGCTGCACAAATATACTGCCGTCTTATTGTTGATTTTGTATATTGACATCAGTAGATTTCTAAGGTATAATGTAGCCATAATGGGAGGGGTGGCATTTGTAAAAATAGCGCCCCCTCGGTATAAGGGAGGCTATAATATGGCAATTAAGAGCGACGCCCAACGGCGGGCCGTTGCAAAGTACAATGCTGCAAACTATGAACGGGTCGAGCTACGGCTTGAGAAAGGAAAGAAGGACATTGTAAAGGCTCATGCTGAGCGCCGTGGAGAGTCCGTCAATGGCTTTATAAACCGGGCTATAATGGAGACAATGAAGCGGGATGATGGGGCTGTAACGGCCTTAGAGGGGCAAAAATGAGAAGGAGAGGCAGACCGACCGCCGCCGCACAGCATTTAAGCGAGGATTTTTCCCAAAGCCTTGTATATCAAAACCCAGATAAAACAAGCCGGACGCGGGCCGCGATATATTATAGGTGTGCGGCAGGCTATGTATTATCGGAAGCCGCTTCCGATATTCCATATCTTGACGGCATTTATTATAATAGCGACGCCGAGATGATAGTAAGAGAAAAGGGAGAGATTATCGAGCAATTAGGCCGGATGCTACAACAGGACGGCTACCGCAAAGAGGACGTTATAGAAGCGGCCAGAATAGCGGCTAAAGCCTACCATGACGGCTATACCGTCAAACAGATTAAAGCCTGGATAATGAAAGTGCGGAAAAGTGGTTCTTGGTGAGATGCTAACCGCACTTGATCAAAATGATCAAGTGCAGTTAAACGTTGACCAACGATAGCAACAACATCAGCGGGGGACGTGTATAAATAGGGGTGCCCTGGGGGGATATGCGCAGCTTGCCGTCTCACTGTTGACCCTCGTGAGTTACCCGCAGATTTCAAAAGAATTTTATTAAAGGTTTTTGAGAGGTGATAAACTTTGTTTAACTTCTCGTTCACGCCAATGGTTGACGAACTTATACAGTTTAATATCTGTGCTGCAATGTTGTGAAATGTTCAAAAATGTTTTGAAATTTTTGAAAGTTTTATTGACAAAAAAGATGATTTCGCATATAATAATCAAGCGGATATGAAGCGAAAGCGGTATCCGTTGAGATTGAAACAGGACCGGTTGTCTTTCGAGCCAGCCGGTCCTTAGATTTAACGGGGAGATAGAGTATGCGTAGAGTGATGGTGTTTATTGATTTTGAGAACTTCAACATAGCTGTAATGGATTACTACCGAAATTTGGGGCAACAGGCTCCGAGATTGGACTATAACAAAATACCGACCGAGCTCGTTGCGATGCTGCCAGGGAATAACGATCTTATCAAAACGTTCTTATGCGCTCCAAAACCCGACGACTTCTTGATGCAAGACTCAAGGCGGAGCGGTACATACGCATGGCTGAATGGGTTGAAGAATCAGAAATACTTCACTGTTGTGGAGGGCCAGCACGTTGCAAGACCCGTGGCAGGGTTTACGCATAAGACGATGGACATAAACAATCCGGCGAGCTACTATGTGGTGGAAAAGGGTACAGACATTAACCTTGCCGCAGAACTCCTTGCAAAGGGGTTCCTAAACGCATATGATACGGCGGTCATAGTCAGCGGAGACAGCGATTATATCCCCGTGCTGAATATTCTAAACACCATCGGAAAACTGACGATTACCGTAGGGGTGTACGGTCAGAATCTTCAGAAGCTAAAAAGATGCTCTGATGATACGATAATCCTTGACAATACCTATTTCTTGAAGTGTTTGAGATAAAAACAACAGCACAAAAAGACCAGGGCTTTTCGTCCTGGTCTTTTTGTGCCTATTGTAGCGCGTTCTCCAGCCCGTTACCTTTCGGACGTGTTTTTATATTACCAGAGACCGTTACGCCGTTTTTCATTGACTGTAGCGTGGAAAAATGGGAAATATCGCGTCTTAGCTCCTGTACACCAGATTCATATATTTTGAATCGTCTTCCCGTATATTCTGTTATTCCTGTTCTGCATGTCCGTTACCCGGCTTGTGACGTTCCTTCCGTCCATCATCACAGACGTGTCCTTATCATTGATAGCTCTGACAATCTGCTGGGCGGCGGCGAAAATCACGCTGATGACTTCCTCGTTGCTGACGCCGCCGTTGCCCTCAAAGGCTTTCATACCCTCAAGCTGTTCTTGCAGTTTGAGTAAGGCGTTGCCGTCCCGCTCGGCCTGGGCTTCCACACGCGCCAGCTCCTTTTGGAGCTTTGCCATGTTTGCCCCATTTGAAGCCTTTGCCGTTGCTGCCGACAACTTCTCTACTCCCGCCGCCGCAGACGTTCCGGCGGCCTGAATACGCTCCACGTCTCCGACGAGATTTGAAAAGCCGGGAGTATTGGCCAGGTTTTTCAATTTCGCAGACAGAGCCTCCAGGCTCTGCCCGCTCTTGCCAGATTGTCCATCCAGCCTTTCCAGCGTTGAGGCCAGCCGGTCCAGCGCAGTCACCGCATTGTCAGCTGATGCGGCGATCTCGATTTCCAGCCCCCCAACTTTTGTGTTGTCTGCCATTCTATCACCCTTTCGGAAAAGGGCCGCGGCCACACGACCACGGCCCATATTTTAGTTCTTTCCCCAGTTTTTCCAGACAATTTATATTTGCTGTATATAATTCCGCATGCCTTATGGAGGGAAATAAGATGAAAATGATGGATTGTGTTGAAGTTCTTGTTGAAAAAAGAAACCTATGCCAGAGATGGCGTACACAAAGGGATGCAGGGATGGATATGTTTGGAACAGCGCATAGAAGGATACTGGTTAGTTAATTTCCCTCAATACGGAGAAAAAGATGATATTGCCGAGATTGACATTCGTGAGGAAGATTTGAAGGAGATACCTGTTATGGATGCTCGAGTCAACGAGCAGATCATGGCACAATTTGAAAAGAATAAGGAAGTAGGAAGTATTTCGGATTACTTGATTTAGAATTAAACTTCTTGCTAACGGCTCACAAACCACCGATATTCCTGGGTTTCTTTCAAATCCTTTATTTACACTTCGACTAAAAAACCGGCAGAGCGTCAGCTTTGCCGGTTTTTATATTCTGAAGACCGCTGCTAAGAGAGTGGCTCAAAAGAGCCAATTTGGGGCGGTTTTTATTTTATGGAGGATATTGCGGCGCCGGGGCGCATAGGCTTTTCTGAAAGGGAGGGAGCGGGATGCGCTATGTGATCCGCTACGATGGCGGGGAAGTGATTCGGGAGCGACCGAGGAGGAGGGGACTTTGGATTGCGGCTTTGATGGTATTGCTGGCGGTGGCGGTGCGGCTGGCCTGGCCCAATGTAGCGGACTGGGCGGGAGAGGCGCTTTTTTCCGGTGGTTCGGAGCAGACGGTGGCGGCCTTCGGGGAAATGCTGGATGCCCTGCGCGCCGGGGAAGGCTTTTCCCAAGCGGTGACGGCCTTTTGCCAGGAGGTGATGGCGGGTGCGGGCTTTTAAAAATGTGGAACTGATGCCGGAAGCGTTGTTCCTGCTGGCCGGGATGGTGCTGGTGCTGCCTCTAAAGTGGGTGGCGGCGATCCTGGTGGCGGGGGCGTTCCATGAGCTTTGCCATCTCGCGGCGGTGCGGTTCTGCGGCGGGGAGGTGCTGTCCCTCCAGCTGGGGAGCCACGGGGCAAAAATGGTTACCTCCCCGCTGACCGGATGGGAAGAGCCGCTCTGCGCCCTGGCGGGCCCTTTGGGGGCGCTGGTCCTGCTGCCGCTGGCGCGGTTTTTCCCCAGGTTGGCCCTGTGCGCCGGGCTTCAATCCTTTTACAATCTGCTGCCGGTATATCCTTTAGATGGGGGCCGCGCGCTGCGGTGCGCCTCTTGGCACTATCTGCCGCCGACCACCGCCCAGCGGTTTTGCCGGTTGGTGGAGACCGGCTGCCTTACGGGACTCACTGCCCTGGGCCTGCTGGGCACCTTCCGGCTGGGGCTGGGGCTTTTTCCCGTTTTGGCGGCGGGCGCGCTGGTGATTCGGGTATGGCGGGAAAATAATGCTTGCAATGTGGCCGCCGCCGGGGTAAAATAGGGGCAAGAAAGAGGTGCCGCCATGACCGATCTACTGGAGCGTATTCTGCCCACGGTTCAAAAGCCCGCCCGGTACACCGGCGGGGAATACAACGAAATCCGGAAGGACCCCGCCCAAGTGCGGGTGAACGTGGCCTTCTGCTTCCCGGACACCTACGAGATCGGTATGTCCAATTTGGGGATGCGGATTCTCTATGGGGTGATGAACGCCATGGAGGGGGTCTGGTGCCAGCGGGTGTTCACGCCCTGGGCGGATATGGAGGAGGCGATGCGCCAAAACGGCCTGCCCCTGTGGGCCTTGGAGAGCGGCAGACTGGTGAAGGAGTTTGATCTGATCGCCTTCTCCATCGGCTATGAGATGAGTTACTCCAATATCCTCAATATGCTGCGGCTGGCGGGGGTGCCCCTGGAAGCCAGGGAGCGGACGGGGCTCTCCAACATCGTCTTTGCCGGGGGCGTGTGCGCCTTTAATCCGGAGCCCTTGGCGGCGTTTTTCGACTTCTTCTCCCTGGGAGAGGGGGAGGAGAGCACCGTGGAGATCGTTTCCCTCTACGACAAGGCCAAGGCGGAGGGGTGGGACAAGCCCCGGTTTCTGCGGGAGGTGGCCAAGATCCCCGGGGTGTATGTGCCATCCTTTTACCGGCATGAATACGGGGCGGATGGGACGATCTGTGCCATTGTCCCCGATGCCGGCGTGTCCGCGACCGTGCGCAAGCGGATTGTGGAGGACCTGGACAGCGCGTATTTCCCAACAAGGATGATCGTCCCTTCCACGGAGATCGTCCACGATCGGGCCAATTTAGAGGTGTTTCGGGGCTGTATTCGGGGCTGCCGATTCTGCCAGGCGGGGTTCTCCTGCCGGCCGGTGCGGAAAAAGAGCGCCCAGGTGCTGTACCGCCAGGCGGTGGAGACCCTGGAGGACTCGGGAAACAACGAGCTGACGCTGTCCAGCCTGTCCACCTCCGACTACCGGGAGCTGGAAGAGCTGACGGACAAGCTGCTGCCCTACTGCCGGGCGCGGCGGGTCAATCTGTCGGTGCCCTCCCTGCGGGCGGACAACTTTTCCCGTCAGCTCACCGCCCGGCTTCAGAATCAGCGGAAAAGCAGCCTGACCTTCGCCCCGGAGGCGGGCAGTCAGCGGCTGCGGGATGTGATCAACAAGAACCTGACGGAGGAGGAGATCCTCTCCTCCTGTGCCGTCGCCTTTGCCGGCGGGTGGAACAGTGTGAAGCTGTACTTTATGCTGGGCCTGCCCACGGAGACGGAGGAGGACGTGCTGGCCATCGCGGAGCTGATCGAGAAGGTGGCCGCCACATGGCGGGCCAACGCCGTCAACAAAAAGCGGGGCCTGCGGATCCACGCGGCTGCGGCGTACTTTGTGCCCAAGCCCCACACCCCGTTTCAGTGGGAAAAGCAGCTGCCCATGGAGGAGTATCTCCGGCGGGCAAGGCTCCTAAAGGAACGGCTTTACAGTGTGCGGGGGGTGGAGTTCAATTACCACGACCCGGCGCTGAGCCGCTTGGAGGCGGTGTTTGCCCGGGGAGACCGGCGGATCGGCCCGGTCCTCCGGCGGGCGGTGGAGCTGGGCGCAAGGCTGGACGGCTGGGACGAGTACTTTTCCTACGAGATCTGGCTGCGGGCTTTCCGGGAGTGCGGCGTGGACCCGGACTACTATGCCTGCCGGGGCTTTGGGGAGAAGGAGATTCTGCCCTGGGACACCATCGACGTGGGGCTTAAGAAGGACTTTCTCCTCCGGGAGCGCCGCCGGGCCTATGAGGGACGAACGACCCGGGACTGCCGGGCGGTCTGCTCCGGCTGCGGGGCAGACGACCTTTTGAAGGAGGCGGTCTGCGATGCTTAGGGCCCAGTTTTCCAAGACAGGGAAGGGAAAATACCTTTCTCATTTGGATCTGATGCGGCTGCTCCAGCGGGCCTTCCAGCGGGCGGGGCTGCCACTGACCCACACCCAGGGCTTTACGCCCAGGCCCAGCGTGTCCATCGCCCTGCCCATGAGCTTGGGAACGGAAAGCCTTTGCGAGCTGCTGGACTTTCAGCTGGAAGGAGAGGCCCCGTCGCCGGAGGAGATCCGGGACCTGCTGAACCGGGCGCTGGTTCCCGGGGTGGAAATTTTGAAGGTCTATGAGGGCGGCCGGAAGATCCGGGAGCTGCGGCTTCTGGAAAGCGCCGTCACCCTGGAGTACGACCGGGGGGTGCCGCCGGAGGCGGCGGAAAAAATCGCGGCGCTTTTTCGCCGCCCGGCCCTGCCGGTGGAGAAAAAAAGCAAGTCCGGCCCAGTGGAGCAGGACATCATCCCTCTGATCCGCCGGATCGCCGTCCGGCAGACCGGGGCAGGGGAGCTGGAGCTGCGGGCGCTGGTACATTGCCAGGAACCATCCATGAATCCCATGCAGCTTGCTCAGGCGGTGGACCGGTATCTGCCGGAGATCCAGCCGGATTTTGCCCGGTGCCTGCGGCTGGCACTGTATGACGAACAGGAACATGAATTTTATTAGGAGGAAACGATTTTGGAACAAGAACGCGTTTTGGAAGACTGCCCCGCCTGCCGAGGCGTGGGAGCGCTGGTGCATGACGGCGGCTGGTGCGTCCAGGTGGAGTGCGCCGACTGCGGCGCCCACACGGTGTATCTGGAATACGGCAACGAGGAGGAAAAGCGGCAGGCCGAGGAGCAGGTGATCCGGCTTTGGAACATGGGTAAGGTCATCAAGTCCGAGCCGGGGGAATAAAAAATTTAAAAAAGGGGCTTGCATTTTTCGTCAGGGTGTGCTAATATATCCAGGCAGCAAAGATGCAGGCATATCCGGGTGTGGCGAAGTTTGGTATCGCGCTTGAATGGGGTTCAAGAGGCCGCTGGTTCGAATCCAGTCACTCGGACCACGTCGGAGCAAGCTTTATATCGCTTGCTCCGACTTTTATTATAAAAGTCAGAGCGCACTCATGCCGTTGCTCCTCCTTTCCAAATCGAACCCGCTGCGCTGGGCTTCGATTTGGTTTTTCCCGAATCTTGGAAACATAAAACCTATTATCACGCTCCAACCAAAAGCTGGTAAGGCTAGGAAGCCTTGCCGGTTTTTCTTAATATTAAATGAGGAGGTCAAGGTCATGTCCGACGAATTTTGGAAGGAGACTCCCAAGCTGGGGTTCGGCCTGATGCGGCTGCCCAAAAAGGCCCTGCTGACGGACCTCAAGCAGATGGAACAGATGGTGGACAGGTTTTTGGAGGCGGGATTTACCTATTTTGACACCGCTTTCGTCTACGGCACCTCGGAGAGCGACACTCGGAAGGCCCTGGTCTCCCGCCACCCCCGGGAATCCTTCACCTTGGCCACCAAGCTCAACGCCATGTTCGCGCCCACGGAAAAGGCGGCGAAAAATCAATTTTACACCAGCCTGAAGCGCACCGGCGCGGAGTATTTCGACTACTATCTGCTCCATTCTTTGATGGAAAACAACTACCAGCGCTACGAAAAATTCCACCTCTGGGATTTTGTGGCGGAGCAGAAGGAAAAGGGCCTGATCAAGCGCGCCGGATTTTCCTTCCACTCAGGGCCGGAGTTGCTGGACAAGCTGCTGACGGAGCATCCCGAGGCGGACTTTGTGCAGCTTCAGATCAACTATGCCGACTGGGAAAACCCTGCCGTCACCTCCCGGGCCAATTACGAGGTGGCCCGCCGCCACGGCAAGCCTGTGGTGATCATGGAGCCGGTGAAGGGCGGCCGCCTGGCCGATCCGCCGGAGGAGGTGCGCCGCCTGATGAAGGAGTGCCGGCCGGAAATGTCCTGCGCCTCCTGGGCTATTCGCTTTGCCGCCTCCCTGGACGGGGTGCTGACGGTCCTTTCGGGGATGTCCAACTTGGCCCAGATGGAGGACAATTTGTCTTACATGGGGTCGTTCCGGCCTTTGGACACGGAGGAACGGCAGGTGATCCGCCGGGCCCAGGAGATTTTGGGCGCCTCCGCCGCCATTCCTTGCACGGCCTGCCACTACTGCGTCTCCGGCTGCCCCAAGGGCATCGCCATCCCGGATATTTTCGAGGCCGCCAACTGCCGCCTGAGCGGCGGGCAGATGGCCCTGGCCGCGGAGCGCTATCGCGCCGCCGCGCCGGAGGGTCACCGGGCCTCGGACTGTATCGGCTGCCGGCAGTGCGAGTCGGTCTGCCCCCAGCACCTGAAGATCACGGAGCATTTGAAAAAATGCGCGGAAATGTTGGAGTAAAAGCTGGCCCCCTCTGGGGGCCGCTTTTCTTTGAAAACGAACCGATTCGCCTTGACAAAGCAGGGAAAACATGATAGAATCGTACCAATCTTCATAAAAAACATATGTCCGTTCCATGTGTCCACAAGTTGGGGAAAAGGCCGCAAAACTGTCCGCCTCCGGTATTCTTCCAATGGGACACGTGACAGAATCTAAAATGAAGGGAGAAAACAAACATGAAACGACTTTTCATCATGCTGCTGGCGCTAATCCTGCTTCTGACCGGCTGCTCTCTGCGGTTTACCCTGCCGGATGAGACGGAGGCGACGGTAACGGTTCCGACCGCTACGGCTGCCCAGACCGAAGTGACGGAAGAACCCACGGAGCCGGTACCGACCGCTCCGGATGGGCACCCGAGAGAAGTGGATGCGGAAGGCAGGATCTCTGCGTATTTTGTCATCCCCAGCGCCTTTGAGCTGGGCGATGCTTCCGACGGGGATCCATATCAGACCTGCGGCTACGACGGCGGGGAGATGCAGCTACCCTTTAAATATAAGGGCGGCCACGATACGGACCTGGCCGGGTTGGGGCTGATGCTCTTCCTGGACGGGCAGCCCCAGCCGTATAAGCTCGCGGAAGACGGAAAATACGAATATATGCACATCTTTACGGAGCTGGAGGGAGAAGGCACCCTCTATTTTACCCCCGTCTGCGGAAAGGCCGGGGATGAACTGGAGCTCTGCGCGGTTTTGAACCCGGCGGCGGATTGGTTCCCCCGGGAAAAGCGGGAAGGGGGACAGGTCGTACTTTTTGATTACTCTGACCAGAATTATAGGGCAACGAGCATGATCCTGCAATTCAACGCGGACCCGGCGCCGGCGCCGGAGCTCCCGACCGTCCGCGACCGGGTGGAGGAACTGACGGTTTCGGAGGAGAGTTTGACGGAAGCTGATCAATTTGATATTTTGGATACGATCGTCGGGGGGACGATGATGAACGCCTCCTTCAAAGAACTCGAATTTTATAAAAAGACAATGGAAACAAGCGTGTATCTCGGATCGGTCCTGCGCTGGGGATATGGCCGGGAGGACGGAGAGGTTCGATTCAAGCAGATCAAGGAGGGGCAATTTGCCTTCAACGTGAAGGAAACCTCCAAGGTGAATTTTGTGTGCGGTATCTACTGCGCCCTGCCGATCGATTACAGTTTGGTGCTTTACTTTAATGGCGAGCCGATCAGCATCGAGCCGGAGGATGTGGTCCACTTTTCAGGCGGGGACGGTGAAACAAAAATGGTTGTGAGCTTCACCCTGGATATGACCGAAATGAACGAGATCAACAAAATTTCGGTTATGGCTGTGGCCCGCAATTATCAAGCGCTGCTCCAGCAGGGAGAGCTGGAGGAAGGTTCCTACTATCAGCAGGGGTTCAGAATGTTTCCGATCAGCTTTATTTTGACAAGCTACGGAAATTATTCTGATTACGAGAAAACGGTCAATCATTAAACAAACGGAAAAGAGGCTTTACGCTTTACAGTGAAGGGAGAGAAGAATAATGAAACGATCGCTGATCGTGCTGTTGGCGATGATCCTGCTTCTGACCGGCTGCTCCCTACGGTTTACTCTGCCGGAGGAGACGGAGGCGACAGTAACGGTCCCCAGCGCTACCGCTGGCCAAACTAAGTCAACAGAAGAATCCGCAGAGGCGGTGCCGACCGCGCCGGATGGGCACCCGAGAGAATTGGATGGGGAAGGCAGGATCATTGCGTACTTTATCGGTTCGCCTGCCTTCACGCTGGGCGATGCTTCCGCCGCGGATCCATATCAGACCTGCGGCTACGACGGCGGGGAGATGCGCCTTCCCTTCCAATATGTGGGCGGCTCCGATACGGACCTGGCTGGGCTGGGATTGATGGTCTTTCTGGACGGGCAGCCCCAGCCATATAAACTCGCGGAAGACGGAGAATACGAATATATGCACGTTTTTACGGAGCTGGAGGGAGAAGGAGCGCTTTATTTTACCCCCGTTTGCGGCAAGGCAGGGGATGAACTGGAACTCAGCGCGGTTTTGCTTCCGGCGGCGGATTGGTTCCCCCGGGAAAAGCGGGAAGGAGGACAGGTCAAACTTGAAGACTACATGGCCCCTTACCAGCTCTACTCGGCAAGAAGCGTAGTCCTGCAATTTAACGCGGACCCGGCGCCGGCGGCGAATCTCCCGACCGTCCGCGACCGGGTCGAGGAGCTGACGGTTTCGGAGGAGAGCTTGACGGAAACCGATCAATCCGATATTCGGAATAGCATTTACATAGATGATCTCGATTCCCCGAATCTTTCTACCGACATCCGTTACATCCAGCGTCGGGCGTGGAACGTGTATCTCGGATCGATTCTGCGCTGGGGATATGGCCAGGAGGAGGCGGAGCCCCGATTTGAACCGACCAGGGGAGGGCAATTTGCCTTCAATGTAAAGGAAACCTCCAAGGTGCATATCCAGTGCCAAATCTGCTGCGAAATGCCGGTGGATTACAGTCTGGTGCTTTACTTGAATGGCGAGCCGGTCAGCGTTGAGCCGGAGGATGTGGTCCGGTTTTCAGGCGGGAACGGCGAAACAAAGATGGTCGCGCGCTTCACCCTGGATATGACCGAAATGAACGAGATCAACAAAATCTTCGTCATGGCTGTGGCCCGCAATTATCAAACGCTGCACCAGCGGGGGGAACTGGGGGATTCTTCCGACTATCAGCTGGAATTCAAAATCATTCCGATGTACACTATTTTGACAAGCTACGGAAATTATACCGATTACGAGAAAGCGGTCAATCATTAAACTGAAAAGAGGCTTTACAAATGACCCAATACCGTTATGATACCCAGCTGCTCATCGAGGGGCAGGACCTGGACGAGGACGCCATCAACGACTACTTTGTGGCCCATTTCAAAGGGGACTGCCTGCTGGCGGTGGGGGACGAGGAGCTGATTAAGATCCATTACCACACCAACGAACCCTGGAAGGTGCTGGAATACTGCGCCTCCCTGGGGGAGATCTTCGACATCGTGGTGGAGGACATGGACCGGCAGAGCCGGGGGCTGAAGGGCTGACGTTGGATAAAAAGTTGGAAGATTCCGAAAAAAATGCTTGCAATTTCCTTTTTCCCGTGGTAAAATAAATCGGTCTGAAAAAAGGTGAGTCCTCTGCGGCGTCCGGGAGCCATATCACCCGGGACGAATCCGCCGCATGAACGCCCAAATGAAGGAGGACAAATAGATATGGATTTAGTCAAGGCTCTGTCCAGCCAGTACATGAAACCGGAGCTGCCCGAAATGCGGGTGGGCGACACGGTTCGTGTCCATGTGCGGATCAAGGAAGGCGCTCGGGAGCGGATCCAGGTGTTTGAAGGCACCATCATCGCCCGCAAGCACGGCGGCATCGGCGAGACCATCACCGTACGCCGGGTCAGCTACGGCGTGGGCTGCGAGAAGGTGTTCCCGGTCCATTCTCCCCGGATTGCCGATGTGGAGACTGTCCGCCACGGCAAGGTCCGCCGGGCTAAGCTCTATTATCTTCGTGGCCGCTTCGGTAAGGCCGCCAAGATCAAAGAGAAGGTCTGACAAAAAGAAAATAAAAAAAGAGGGGTTTACCCTCTTTTTTTATTGGAAAATTTTGTGTATAATAAAAAGCAAAGCGGTTTATCCGCCGTTTGGGGCGGAAAAAAGGGGAGGCAGGAAAATGGAGCGGGAAAATCTGGAAATGGGTCCCCAGCCCAGAAGGGGAAGGTCCAGGGAAAAAATTACCCCGGCAAGAAACGCCCTGTATTATCTCCACGATCTATCCTATATGCTGGCGACGGTGCTGGTGGTGATGCTGGTGTTTTTCCGGATCGTGGTGGTGTCCGGCCCCTCCATGTACAACACCCTGGTGGACGGAGACTACCTGATCCTGCTGAGCCATGTGTTTTACCCCCAGCCCAAGCAGGGGGACATCGTTGTGGCCAGTCTGGAGGATTTTGAGGACGGAGAGCTGATCGTCAAGCGGGTCATTGCCACCGAGGGGCAGACCGTCCGCATCGACGATGAGACCGGCACCGTTTATGTGGACGATGTGGCATTGGAGGAGCCCTATACCTACTCCAAGACCATGTCAGGAATGATGACCGAACCCATTACCGTGGAAAAGGGCTGCGTGTTTCTGATGGGGGACAACCGATGGGTCTCCCAGGACAGCCGGGATCCGGCCATCGGACAGGTGGATGTGCGAAACATCGTGGGCAGGGTGCTGTTCCTGCTCCTGCCCGGGACGGACCACGGCTATGAGGAATGGGACTTTTCCCGGATCGGGCCGATACGATGACGGAGCCGATGCACATTCAGTGGTACCCGGGCCACATGGCCAAGACCCGCCGCCAGATCGAGGCGGATCTGAAGCAGGTGGACGCGGTATGCGAGATCGTGGACGCCCGGATCCCGTCGGCCAGCCGGAACCCGGATATCGACGCCATCTGCGGCGGTAAGCCCAGAATGGCGGCGCTGAGCCGGATCGATCTGGCAGACGGCGGGGAGACCCGGCGGTGGCTGGACTATTTCCGGCGCCGGGGCTTTGCGGCCATCGGCGTGGACCTGAAGCGGCGGAAGGGGATCGGAGACTTTCAGCCGGCTCTTCGGGAGCTGCTGGCGGAAAAAATTGCCCGGGACGCCGCGAAAGGGATGCGCCGACCCCTCCGAGTGATGGTGTTGGGGATCCCCAACGTGGGAAAATCCACCTTTATCAATCAGATCTCCGGCAGAAAAGGCGCCAAGACCGAAAACCGCCCCGGCGTCACCCGGGGAAAGCAGTGGGTGACGGTGGATCCCCAGCTTTTGCTACTGGACACCCCCGGGATTTTGTGGCCCAAGTTTGAAGACCCGGTAGCGGGTCTGCTGCTGGCCGCTACCGGCGCGGTGAAGGAGACGGTGGTGGACACCGAGGAGCTGGCGGCCCGGGTGATGGAGCTGCTTTATAGTCGATACCCAGGCGCCCTGGAGGAGCGGTACCGGCTGGACCCCATGGAGGCGCCGACGGGCTTTGCCCTGCTGGAAGCCGCCGGACGGAAACGGGGGATGCTCCTTCCCGGCGGCCAGATCGATACCGGGCGGATGGCCCGGGCCTTTTTGGATGAATACCGCAGCGGAAAGCTGGGCCGCTTCACGCTGGAAGCGCCGCCGGAGGATCAGCAATGAGAGATTTGTGGCAGATTGAGGATGAATATTTTGCCCAGGGGATTCAGAGGATCTGCGGCGTGGACGAGGCGGGCCGGGGCCCGCTGGCCGGGCCGGTGTGCGCCGCCGCTGTGGTCCTGCCACCCCATCTGGAAATTCCCGGGCTGGATGACAGCAAAAAGCTCTCCGACAAGCGGCGGCGGGAGCTGTTTCCCATCATTCAGGAGCAGGCCCTGGCCTACGGCATCGCCTTCGCCAGCCCGGAGGAGATCGACCGGCTCAATATTTTGCAGGCCACCTTCCTGGCAATGGAGCGGGCCATCGCCAAGCTGCAATGCCGCCCGGAGCTGGTTCTGATCGATGGAAACCGGGCAAAGGACTTCGGTCTGCCGGTGAAAACCGTGGTCCATGGGGACAGCCTCAGCGCCAATATTGCCGCCGCTTCCATCCTGGCCAAGGTGACGAGGGATGACTATATGATCCAGATGTCTCACATCTATCCCCAGTACGGCTTTGAGATTCACAAGGGCTACGGCACCCGGCAGCACTACCTGGCCCTGGATACATACGGACCTGCCTATCTGCACCGGCAGACCTTCCTTCAAAAATACCATGCCCGGGAGAGATAACTTAGCCGGCGCCTGGGGCGAGGAAAAAGCGGCGGATTTTTTGCGGAAGCGGCGCTACCAGCTGCTGGCCGCCCGCTACCGCACCCGGTTCGGAGAGATCGATCTGATCGCGAAGGACCGGAATTATCTGGTATTTGTAGAGGTGAAGCTGCGCAAAAGCGCGTCCTTCGCCCAGGCCAGGGAGTATGTGAACCGGCGCAAGCAGGACCGGCTGCGGCTCAGCGCGGAGATCTACCTGGCGGAACACCCCACCGATTTGCAGCCCCGTTTTGACGTGATCGAGGTCTACGCCCCCCAGGGCGTGAACACCCCGCAGCCGAAAATCATTCATTTGGAGGACGCGTTTCAATGAATATTCCTGTTTTTGATCTGCACTGCGACACCGCGCTGGCCCTGGTGGAGAAGGAGGACGGCACCCTTCTTCGGAACAAGGGCCACATCGATCTGACCCGGGCGAAGACCCTGGCGGGATACGCCCAGTGCTTCGCCTGCTTCACCACCTCCTGGAAGCACCTACCCAAGGGCGTCACCGTCACCGACGTTTTTGAGCGGGAGATGAACGCCATCCTGGCGGGGGTGGCCCAGAACGAGGACCTGATCGCATTCGCCGGTACCGCCCGGGAGGTGGAGGAAAACCGGAAGCAGGGTAAAATGTCCGCCATTTTGACCATCGAGGGCGCCGCCGGATTCGGCTTTGACCCTTCGCTTCTGGAGACGCTTTACAGGGCGGGCTTCCGCATCTCCACCCTGACCTGGAACGAGCGCAATCCCCTGGCAGGCTCCCATGTCACCGGGGGCGGCCTGACGGATCTGGGCCGGGAATATGTGAAGGAGGCTCAGCGGCTGGGGATGATCGTGGATGTGAGCCACATCAGCGACGAGGCGTTTTGGGACATTATGGATGTGACAGAAAAGCCCATTATCGCCAGCCATTCCAACAGCCGGGCGGTGTGGGATTGCAGCCGGAATTTGACCGACGAGATGTTCACCGCCATCTGCCGCACCGGCGGTGTGGCAGGACTGAATCAGTTCGCCTGGTTTTTGGGAAAGGACGCGGACCTGGACACCGCCTGCGACCACATTTTCCACTTTTTGGAGTTGGATCCCACCGGAAAGCACATCGCCCTGGGGGGCGACCTAGACGGCTGCGACCGGCTGCCGGTGGGCTTTGAAGGGGTGCAGGACTACCCCAAGCTGGCTGATCGGCTGGCGCAACGGGGATTAGACGAAAAGACGCTGCTGGACATTTTCTGGAACAATGCCTTAGGAGTGATGGAGCGGTGCTGTATGTAACCACCAGAAATACAGGGGACGCTTTCACCGCCTACCGGGTCCTGGGGGAAAACCGGGGACCGGACGGAGGGCTGTATGTGCCCATCCAGCTGCCCAAGCTGGGGGAGGCCCAGGTGGACGCCCTGCTGGAAAAGCCCTTTGAGCAGGCCGTGGCGGAGGTGCTGAACCTGTTTTTCCCCGCCCGGCTGGACGGAGCGGACGTGGAGTTTTCCGTAGGGGTCCGGCCCTACCGGATGATCCCCATGAGCCACCGGATCGTGGTGGCGGAGTGCTGGCACAACCCAGACTACGATTTTTCCCGGGTGGTGCGGAACCTCTCCGGCCGGGTCCGAGGGGTGGAGGATTCCCAGGGAAAGCCCAGCAGCTGGGCCTGGATCGCCGTGCGGATCGCCATGGCGGCGGGACTTCTAGGCGAGCTGAACAGGCTTGGCGTGGTGGACCGGGACCATCCTGTGGACATGGCGGTGCCCACCGGGGATTTCGGCGCCCCCATGGCATTGTGGTACGCCCGTGAAATGGGACTGCCTGTGGGCACCATTTTGTGCAGCTGCAACGACAACGGCGCGCTGTGGGACCTGGTGAACCACGGATCCACCCGGACCGACGCCGTGGCCATTCCCACCAGCACCCCGGAGGCGGATTTTGCTGTGCCGCCGGAGCTGGAGCGGCTGATCTACGCCACTTTGGGGCTGGGGCAGGCCCGCCGGTTTTTCCTGGCCACCCAGCGGGGCCGCCCCTATGCCGTCAGCGACGAGGAACTGGCTGCCCTGAGCAGGGGCCTGTGGGTCTCGGTGGTGGGCCGGGAGCGGATGGAGTCCATCATCCGCAACGTCTATGCCGTCAATACCTTCTTGCTGGACCCCTACGCGGCGCTGGCCTTTGGAGGGCTCCAGGACTACCGGGCCAGGGCGGGGGAGTCCCGTCCGGCGGTACTTCTGGAGGAGCGGAGTCCCATCTGCTCGGCTCTGACCGTGGCCCAGATCCTGAGCATCACCGTTCGGGACCTGCGGGACCGGCTGCAAATGGAGTAGGCCATGGCGCTGTACGTCATCGGAGACCTGCACCTGTCCTTGGGGGCGCAAAAGCCCATGGACGTGTTTGGCGGCGTGTGGGACGGATACATGGAAAAACTGACTGCCGGATTTTCCCAGGTGGGGCCGGAGGACACCACCGTTTTGCTGGGGGACCTGTCCTGGGCAAAAGATCTGACGGAGGCGGAACCGGACTTTGCCTGGATCGACCGGATCCCGGGCAGAAAGCTAATCGTCAAGGGAAACCACGATTACTGGTGGAGCACCGCGGCGAAGTTCTACCGATTCTGCCAGGAGCGGGGCTTTTCCAACCAGTGGATATTGAACAACAACTGCTATTTTTACGGGGAAACCGCCCTCTGCGGGACCCGGGGCTGGTTCTTTGAGGAGTCCCGGAGCACGGAGCATGACGAAAAGATCTTCCGCCGGGAGCTTCTTCGGCTGGAAGCGTCGTTAAAGGCGGCGGGGGACCGGGAGAAGCTGGTGTTTCTCCACTATCCGCCCCGCTACTACGGCTATGAGTGCCGGGAGATCACGGAGCTGCTTCAAAGCTACGGCGTGCGGCGCTGCTTCTACGGTCATCTCCACGGCCCGGCCATGAAGCTGGCCCGGCAGGGCCTGTGGGACGGGGTGGAATACGAGCTGGTTTCGGCGGACTATCTGGGCTTCCGGCC
>CANQFY010000039.1 GCA_947600025.1 uncultured Oscillospiraceae bacterium | reverse complement strand
TGGTGACCCGTACGGGAATCGAACCCATGTTACCGCCGTGAAAGGGCGGTGTCTTAACCGCTTGACCAACGGGCCTGGTAGCGGCAATCTGATTCGAACAGATGACATACCGGGTATGAACCGGCTACTCTACCAACTGAGTTATGCCGCCATGTGGTCTCGGGGATAAGACACCGCCGAAACAGCTTCCTTATTATAGCCAAGAAAGCAGGGTTTGTCAAGGGAAATCCGGGAATTTTTCCAGGGATTTTTGGCAAGAATGTTTTTTGAGGTGAAAGAAATGAAATTCATGGAAAAAGCTGGCCTTTTTGTACTGGGCGGCGCGGGCTATGTGCTGCTGGAGCTGCTCTGGCGGGGATGGAGCCATGTCAGTATGTTTTTCGCCGGGGGAAGCTGCTTTTTGATCCTGGGGCGGCTGGACCGGGTCCGCCTGCCTCTGCCCGCCCGGTGGGCGGCGGGGGCCGGGGCGGTGACGGGGGTGGAGCTGGTCACCGGCCTGCTGGTAAATCGGGATTACGGGGTGTGGGACTATCGGGGGCTTCCGCTGAACTTTATGGGGCAGATCTGCCTGCCCTTTACCCTGCTGTGGCTGCCGGTCAGCGCCGCCGCCATGTATCTGTACCGGCGGGCACAGGCCGTTCCCGACGCCCTGCGCCGCCGAAACGGCCAGCGGCGCCGGTAAGGTTACTCCGCTCCGCGGAAGCGATACAGATCCCCCGCGGGAATGTACCACACCGGCGCCCGGGCCCCGACCAGATCCGAGATCCACTCCTGAGCGTACTTCATCCCCAGCTCCTCCCAGTTCAGGTGGCCCAGGTTGATCATGGCCTTGGGCCGGCCCTGCTGCACCGCGTCCCGGAGATAGGAAAGCACCGTCCAGTCGATGATCTCCCCGGGCAAAATCACGTCCGCCCACTCCTCCAGCGTGCGGATGATCTCGGCGCCGTACTCCATTTCCGTTCCGTCGGCCCGCCGGGCTCCGGCGAAGGCAGTGTACAGATGCCCCACCAGGGCTACCCGGCGCACCTTCTGGGCTGGGTCACCGATGTAACGGACGCCGTTCAGGCCGATGGTCCCAATCAATCGCTCCATCAGCGCCCCCAGGGTGACCTCCGGAATGGTGATCAGGTAGTGCCGGTAGGGGCCGTGAGTCTCCACGGTGTACAGCCCCTCCCAGCCCAGGTGCCGGAGGACGCCGGTAAAGATACTGTCCGGCCGGTGGGCGTGCATATGGTCGTGATCCCGCCATACGGAGATGCCCAGGCGGGTCAGCAGCGCCGCCTTTTCCGCGAAGACCCGGTTGGGGAAGTCCTCCTGCCAACCGGCGGGGTCCCGGGAGGTATAAAAGGTAGGCTCGTGGACCACCAGCAGATTGGCCCCCAGCCGGCCTGCCTGGCGGATCACGTCCATGGTCGCCACCATGGCGGCGGCCACCCCGGTGCAGACGCCCTGTCCGTCCCCCCATTTCCAGCCGTCGCAGCCCTGATAATCGGGGATCGGGGGGTGATAGGCCAGGATCCGGTCCACTACTTCCTGCTTTGTCATGGCGCGTCCGTCCTTTCTGTGTAAAAAGCCGCCGCCCGGTATCTCTGGGCGGCGGCTGAATATTGGATCCTTATTCACCCTGGGTGGGATCGGTGGTCTCCGGCGGGACGATCCGCTTGGCGACGACCACAAACCGGCCGTTGTTCAAGGTGTATTCGCAGGTGGACAGGGTGATCAGCTTGTCCCCGTACTGGGCCGTGACGCCGGTATCATAGAACTGCCGGCTCTTGATCGCGCTGATAAACTCGTTAAATTCCGCCTCGCTGCCGGCGTTTACAAACTTATGGTAGGGATAGCCTCCATCGGAGGTGTAACCGGAGGTTTTGAATACCGCGACGATCTGGTACTCATATTTTTCCGTCAGGGTCTCAAAGGTGAAGGTGGGGTGGGCCTTGTAGAAATCCTCGTATTGATATTGCAGGAGGCCGGCGAACATGGAGCCGTCCTTCATATTGTGGCCGTAGATGGTCATATTGTCGGAGGGCGTCACAACGTCGCAGTCCTCCTTCACATAGAGGCAGCCGTGGGTGGAGTACTCCTTATAAAAATCCTTTTGCAGATAGTAATCCTTGGAATCCGGATGCTGCATGACAGGGTATTCCATGGCCAGCACACCGTCCATAGACAGATACCCGACGATGTCCGTATTTAGTCGGTACAGCTCCGCCATGGATTGCCAAATGATCCGATCCTCGTTCGTGATGGGGTCCTTGATGGTGATCAGTTGATCTACGAAGGGAGGCTCGGTGGCCTCGGTGCCCGCAGTGGAGTCGGTAGAGCCGGTGGCGTCCGGATCGGTGGGGTCAGTACCGATGTTGGAGCCGGTGCCGGAGGGGGTGATGTTGGGTCGATTGTGCATGTTTTGAAGGTCAACAAATTGATCGGCGCTATGTATAGACTGGTAGACGTACTCCACGAGGAAATAGCCGCTGACCAGGAAGACGCAGCAAAACGCAACCAACAGCAGAATGCTCAGTGAACGCTTCATTTATAATTTTCCTCCCTTTTCAGGTTTCACGAAAACCTTATACAGTATAGCACAGGTTTTGCCGGATTTCAAGTCGGTTTTCCATAGTTTTCATATTGTTAAAAAAGAAGTACCCGGCACCGTTGACCAGACGGTGCCGGGTATTCAGAGAGAAAAAAGAGAGGTAATAAAAATGAAAAAACAAATGAAAAACACAAAGCACACATCACAGAGCGTTCACCTTTGGTATGCTTATAGTATAACCCGGGAGTATTAAAGAAGTAAGCGTGATTTTATTAAGAAAATGTGAAGCACGGAAAAATACGTCACTGAATTTTGTGCATATTGCCCCGGAGCAAGCCGCGGTCCAACGCATTATATCCAAAAAGAAGGGCTTTTCTTCGGAAAATTTGGCGTTTTCCCCTCTTTCCAGAGCCAAAAATATCATGTATAATAACCGGGAAACTGCCGTGACCCATTTTTTCACTTTCCAGATCCAAAAGGAGCCCGCTATGACCGCGAAAGACTATCGAACCCAATCTCCGCTGCTGATTTTCCTGGGGTATTTCCGCAGGCACCTGCCGCTGTTTCTCCTGGACATCTCCTGCGCCTGCCTGATCGCCGGGGTGGATCTGGCCTTCCCCCTGATCACCCGCATGGCGCTCTATGAGCTGCTGCCCAATTCCCTGTACCGTGCCTTTTTCACCGTCATGGTCGCCGCCGGGCTGTGCTATCTGCTCCGGGCGGGGCTATACTACATCGTCTGCTACTATGGCCACACCTTCGGCATCCGGGTGGAGGCGGATATCCGGGCGGACCTGTTCCGGCATATGCAGGAGCTGAGCTTTGACTTCTACGACAAAAACCGCACCGGCCAGCTGATGAGCCGCCTCACCGCCGACCTGTTTGACCTGACGGAGCTGGCCCACCACGGCCCGGAGGACCTGCTGACCTCGGTGGTCACCATTTTGGGGGCGCTGGTGGTGCTGTCCACCATTCAGTGGCGGCTGGCGCTGATCGTGGCGGCGCTGATCCCCATTTTTGTGGCGGTGGTGGCCTTCATGCGGAAGGATATGCGTTCCGCCTCCGCCGCCGTGAAGCAGAAGACCGGCCACATCAACGCCGAGATCGAGTCCAGCCTCTCCGGCATCCGCACCGCCAAGGCCTTCGCCAACGAGCCGGTGGAGGCCGCCCGGTTCGCCGCCGCCAACGAGCAGTTCAAGACCTCCAAGCGGGGCTTTCACCGGGCCATGGGCCGGTTCAACTGCGCCATGGAGTTTTTCCTGTCCATTTTGAACGTGGCGGTCATCGGCTACGGCGGCTATCTCATCATGGCTGGGCGGATGGACTACCGGGATCTGCTGACCTTCAGCTTGTACATTGCTACCTTCGTCTCCCCCATGCGGAAGCTGGCGAATTTTTCCGAAATGTTTGCCAACGGCTTCGCCGGGCTCCACCGATTTGTGGAGGTGATGGGCACCGAGCCCACCCTGAAGGACGCCCCGGACGCCCAGCCGCTGACCCATGTTCAGGGCCGGGTGTCTATAAAGGACGTCCACTTCACCTACGACGGGGAGAACGAAGTGCTCCGGGGCGTGAGCCTGGAGGTGGCCCCGGGGGAGACGGTGGGGGTTGTGGGCCCCTCCGGCGGGGGCAAGACCACCCTCTGCCAGCTGATCCCCCGGTTTTACGACGTGACCGCCGGCAGCATCTCCATCGACGGGATCGATGTGCGCCAGGTCACCCAGCAGTCCCTTCACGAGCAGATCGGCATCGTGCAGCAGGACGTGTTCCTGTTTGCAGACACCATTTTCGAGAATATCCGCTATGGCAAGCCCGGCGCTACCCGGGAAGAGGTGGAGGAGGCCGCCAAAAGGGCCATGCTCTACGACGACATCCTGGCCATGCCCCAGGGCTTCCAGACCTATGTGGGGGAGCGGGGGACCCTGCTCTCCGGCGGGCAGAAGCAGCGGGTGGCCATTGCCCGAATTTTCCTGAAAAACCCGCCCATCTTGATCCTGGACGAGGCCACCTCCGCCCTGGACTCGGTGACGGAGGCGGAGATCCAGAACTCCTTTGACGAGCTGGCCAAGGGTCGCACCACCCTGATCATCGCCCATCGACTCTCCACGGTCCGGGGGGCGGACCGGATCGTGGCGGTGGCGGACGGCGTCATTACCGAGACCGGCACCCACGAGGCGCTGCTGGCCAAGGGCGGGATCTACGCCCGGCTGTACCGCACCCAGAACGCCCTGGCCCTGGAGGCGGGCTGATGGAGCTGATCTATCTGGACGGGCAGATCGTGGTGGCGGAAAAGCCGGTGGGCTTGGATTCGGAGCGGGATTTCCCCCAGGCGCTGGAAGAGCGAATCGGCGGGAAGCTGTACCCGGTCCACCGGCTGGACAAAAACGTGGCGGGGCTGATGGTCTACGCCCGCACGCCCCAGGCGGCGGCGGAGCTGTCCCGGCAGATCCGGGAGGGGACCTTCCAAAAGGAGTATGTGGCCCTGGTCCACGGGACGCCTCCGGAAGAAGGTGCCTGGACGGATCTGCTGTTCCGGGACAGCCGGGCAAACAAGGTCTATGTGGTGAAACGGACCCGCAAGGGCGTGCGGGAGGCGAGGCTGTCCTTTGTCCGTCTCCGGGCAGGGGCGCGGAGCCTGGTGCGGATCCGGTTGGAGACCGGCCGCAGCCACCAGATCCGGGTCCAGTTTGCCAGCCGGGGCTATCCCCTGGCGGGGGACCGGCGCTATGGAGGGGCAGATGAATACGGCAGCCCTATGCTCTACTGCTGCCGCCTGGCCTTTTCCCACGGCGGAAGGCCCCTGGCTTTTGAAAAACTGCCCAGCTGGGCGGAATAACGAAGGCGTACACCACTGTGTACGCCTGATTTTTATTTTTTATCCTCCGGCGGGGGGAGCTGGAGGCCCGTGAGCTTCACGGTGAGCAGCTTATACAGCACCGAACTGACGGCGCTGTGGAGTACCAGACTGGCGCAGCCCTGGTCCCCCTCCCGGTCCAGCACCTGGGCGGCCACGGCGTTGACCTGGTCGATAAAGACCGTCGCCGTGTCCCGCATCCTGGCCCGGAAATCGGTGTAGACCTGCTGGATCCCCTCCTCGTCCAGGTTGTTGGGGAGGATTTTTTGGATCTCCGTCAGGGTCAGGCTCTGCTTCAGGGCGCAGATCATGATGGCGTAGGCCAGGTGGCTCCGGTCATACCGCTTCCGGACAGGGGCGGGCATGACCTTGAGGCGGACGTAGTTGTTGATGATGCTGGTGGTGATGATGGGATTTTTCTCATCGTGGGGGATGAGGTCCAGGTACTTTCCCACCAGGGCCACGATCTGGTCCACATACAGCGGCATATCGGGCAGCTCCTCCCAGGCGGGGAGGAAATAGTTCTCCATATACTTCTGCCAACGGGCCAGCTTCTTAAAAAACATCTCCCGATCGTAGGCCATCCGGTTCCGCCTCCTTAAAATAACAATGTAATTATAGCAGTTTATGGGGAAAAATGCAAGCATCTTGTAAAAAATATTTCCACATTTATTTTCAAAAATTACTTTACTTTGCGAATTGAATCGTGTATAATAATATTATCTATTAGAAAGAAGGGGATCATTCCGTGTCCTATCGCGTTTTTACGGACAGTAATGCTAATCTGCCCCGAAAAATCATGGAGGAGCTGGATATCCAGGTGCTTCCCTGCCACTATCTGGTGGATGGGGAGCGGGTGGAGTACAGCGGCGTCATTGACGATTTTGATTCCAAGACCTATTACGACGCGCTGCGGGCGGGCCGGCGGGTGACCACCAGCCTGTTCAACCAGCAGTCCTTTACCGATCACTTCCGGCCCTACCTGGAGCAGGGGCAGGATATCATTTATGTGGGATTGTCCAGCGCCGTCAGCGGCTCCTACCACGCCTCCACCCTGGCAGCCGCCGAGCTGATGGCGGAGTACCCCGGCAGGAAGGTGCGGACCGTGGACTCCCGGGGCGCCTGCCTGGGGGTGGGAATCCTCACCTGCATGGCATCGGACCTGCGGAAGGAGGGCCTTTCCATCGACGCCGCCGTTTCCCGGCTCAACGAGGCGACGGACCACCTGTGCCAGTATTTCACCGTGGAAAATCTGATGTACCTCCGCCGTTCCGGCCGGATCAGCGCCGCCAGCGCCGCCGTGGGCACCCTGCTGAACATCAAGCCCCTGCTGTGGGGGGACGAGCAGGGCCGGATCGTCTGCGTCCGGAAGTGCCGGGGCCGGAAGAGCGCCGTGGACGCCATTGTGGAAAAGTATCGGACCAAGGCGGTGAACCCGGAGGCCTGCCGGGTGGGCATCTCCCATGGGGACTGCCCGGAGGAGGCCCAGGCCCTGGCGGAGCGGATCTGCGCCATTGCCAAGCCCAAGGAGCTGCTGATCTATCCCCATGAGCCCTTCAGCGGGTCCCACTCCGGCCCGGGGATGCTGGCCCTTTACTTCTTCGGAGATTCCCGATAAAGAAAAGCGACAGGGCCTGACCGGCGGTCAGGCCCTGTTTTCCTGTGTAAATTACCCTGTGGAGGCCTGCCCGGTGGTGCCGGTGTCTCCGGTGGTCCCGGTATCTCCGGTGCCTCCGGTGGTTCCGGCGCCGCCGGTATCCCCGGTGGTCCCGGCCCCCTCCGTGGTCCCGGAAGTGCCGGTGTCTCCGGCGGTGGTCCCGGGGGTGGTGGTCTCGTCCTCTTCGCCGCCGGTGGCGTCTGTGGGATCGGTGGGCTCCACCCGTTCCCGCACCCGCTGCTGGGCATAGACCATGTCCTCATAGGTCTGCTGGCTGACCCGGTCCACATTCCGGCTTTCGTAGGCGTAGAGGGCCTCCGCCATCCGCAGCACCCGCAGGCCGCCGCTGTCATCGTTGACGATGGAAATGGGGGTGTAGGTGCAGCCCGTGATCCGGGTCTGGCCAAATTCGTTGTCCTTGGTGATCTCCAGATCCAAAATCACCGCGTACTCGGTGCCCGCCCGGGTGGCGTCGCTGAGCAGATCCCCCAGGGAATAGGCGACCACCGTCCCCGCCTCGGGATCGTAGACGATCTGCTGGACATAGTGGGGGTGGGTGCCGATGATGGCGTCCACGCCCTCTTGGAACATCAGCTCCTGAATGGCCTTCTGGCTGTCGCTGATGGTGTCGTTGTACTCGCTGCCCCAGTGGAGCAGGGCGATGGTGATGTCCGGCTCCTCCTGGGCGATGTTTCGCAGCAGCCGGGTGATGCCCTCCCGGTCGATGCGCTGATATTCGGTGTCGTAGTCGGTGTACAGGACGTTGACACAGTCCTCGTTGTCCTCCGGCAGGGCCATGCCGCTCATGCCCTTGGTGAAGGCCACGATGGCCACTTTGACGCCCTGGATGTCCCGCATGAGGTAGCCCCCGGAGCTGCGGAACTCCGCCGGGGTGGCGTAGGCCCCCACCGCCTCCATGCCGGCGTTGCGAATGGCCTGAATGGTGGTGGCGAGGCCGGAAATGCCGTTGGTGATGGACCGGGAATTGGCCATCTGCACCACATCCACCCCCGCCGCCGCCAGGGCCTGGATCATGGCCTGGGGGGCGGAGTAGTTGGCCGCGCCGTAGGGCGGCCCCACCAGATTCCCCTCAAAATTTACGCAGGTCAGGTCCGCGTCGGCCAGCAGGGGCAGCACGTCCAGAAAGACATGGCTGAAATCCCCGGCAGCGTCCCCAGCGTTCACGGTGATATCGGTGACGTTCACATCCCCGGCGGCGGCGATGTGGATCACCGTCTCCGGCTGACGGGGGGCGGTGGTCCCTTCGGTGGCCGAAGGATCGGTCTGGGAAATGGAGGGCTCCTGCTCGCCCAGGGAGATCCAGCCCTGGCTGACGGCGAAGATCAGCCCGCCGCACACCAGGATCACGACCCCCGCCAGCAGCAGACGGGCCCGCAGCTGACGCTGCTCCCGTTCCCGCTCTTTCTTTTTGGCGGCCCGGCGCTGACGGCGCTGCTCGGGATCGTAGTAATCGAAGGCCATGAACACCCTCCCTTCCCATTTTTCGTATCTTTTAGTTTACCACAGATTTTGTCATATCTCAAGTGAACAATCCGAAAACTTCAAAAAACGCAACCGGTAGTTGCGGAAATGGAAGCCGCCGTCGCTGGCGCGCCGGCTGTTTTTCCGCTAAACTGATGGGCGAAAGGAGGCTCTTATGACGCTGGGAGAAAAAATTTATACCCTTCGGAAGCAGGCCGGTCTGTCCCAGGAGGCCCTGGCGGAAAAATTGGAGGTGTCCCGGCAGGCGGTGTCCAAGTGGGAGACGGACCGGGCGGTGCCCGAGCCGGACAAGCTCCTGGCCCTGAGCGATTGCTTTCAGGTGCCCCTGGACCGGCTGATGCGCCCAGAGGAACCGGCGGACCCCGCACCCAAAGCGCCCGCCGCCGGGAAGAAGCGGTCCTGGGGCCTATGGCTGTGCCTGGCGGGGGTGGTGGGCCTGGTGATCTGGGCGGCGCTGACGGCGTTCCTGCCGGAGCCGGGCCTGGCGGATTCCGCCGCCATTACCCTGGACGGCAACGGCATTTTCTGCGGCCTCTGCCTGGGCGCGGTGCTCCTGGGATTCCTCCGCATGCGAAAGGACGATTGAGGAGGTTTTGAACATGATGTGGTTTTTCGCCCTTCTGGCCCTGCTCCTGGGGCCGGTGATGGGGGCGCAAATGGGCGCTTCCTATGGGGCGGCCCTCTGCCGGACGGGGGACAGCGCCCCGGCCTGGGTTTCATTGCTGCCGGGCAGCGCCCTGCTGGTGCCGTTAGTAGTCAGCGGCCTGCTGGCCCTGTGGCTATGGCGGCGGCGGGGCGGGCGCGTCCGGGATGGATGGGCCGCCGCTCTTTCCGGCGGGGCCTGGCTGCTGCTGTGCTTGATGTGCTTCCATGTGGCCCTGGACTTTACCAGACTTCAGAGGAGCCCGCTGGCGAGCGCCCCAGCCTGGGTGGCGTTTCTTCTGCCGGGGATCCCCTATTTTTTGGGGGTGGCGATCCTGGCGGGGCTGGCCCTCTGGCGCTGGAAAAGAAGAAAATAGACAAAGGCCGCCGGGCTTGCCCGGTGGCCTTTCCTTTTAAAACCGCTCCCGAATGGCGGCCACGCCCTTTTCCAGCGCCGCCTCCCACCCCGGGCCAATGGCCTGGGCCAGAAGAGCATATTCCTGGGTCCCCCCATGGGGCACCGCCCAGGCCCCCGCATCGGTGCCCGGGGCGATCAGACCCCCCATGGCGGCGAAGCGGCGGACATTTTCCATGGCCCCCGCCAAAATTGCCGCCACCGCCGGGTCGGGGTAGCGCCCCTTGCCCCGGAGATTTCCGATGGTGGACAGGGTGGGCACCCACACCGTCCTCATTTCCGCCATGGCGGTCAGCGCCGCCTCCCCCAGGTAGGCCCCATGCTCCACGGAAGCCGCCCCGGCCCGGGCGGCGGCCTCCACCTGGTCGTCCCCGTTGCCGTGGACCATGACGGACAGGCCCAGACCCCGGGCCGCCGTGACCAGCGCCCGAATTTCCGCCGGGTCCAGCCCCGGCTCCGTCAGCACCCCGGGCCGGGAAAAATCCATCAGCCCGGAGATCATGATTTTGAGAAAATCGCCGCCTGCCGCCGCCGTTTCCCTGGCCAGGGCGGTAAATTCCGTTAAATCGGCAAAGCGCCGGCCAATAAAGCCGCCGTAGTGCCCCGCCTTGTGCAGGGGGGCCAGGGGGGTGCGGTAGACGATGCCGAACTGCCCGGCCAGCTCTCGGGCTGCGGCCCCCACGCCCCAGCGGTCGCCCCCGTCCCGGAGGTAGGTAAAGCCCCCGGCCCGGTACCCTTCCAGGGCGGCCCGAATGAAGTCCCGATCCGGCTCCTTTTCATGCCGCCGGATGGCGGCCCGCCAATCCTGACCGTCCAGGACCATATGGATGTGGCAATCCGCGTACATATCCCCGCCTCCTTGGACCCTAGCATAGCACATCCGGGACGGAAAATCAATCCTTGGATATACTGCCTAAAATAATCTGTAATTTTTTGTTAAATTTTCTTATTTCGATATTGCATTTTCCGGAGGGCTGTGTTAAAATGTGTCCCATGCGACATAAGTAGAAGGTGGTAGTTTTTTGAAACGAAAGATCCCACGGATTCGGGCCCTCCACTGGGCCACGGACCAGATGATGAGCGAGGCCCTGTCCCAGATGGAGCTCACCGCCTCCCAGGGGGTGGTGCTGGGGTACTTAAGCCGGCAGCAGGAAGCCAAATGCCCCCGGGACATCGAGGAGGCGTTCCATCTAAGCCATGCCTGCACCGCCGGGATCTTGTCCCGGCTGGAAAAGAAGGGCTTCCTGGAGTTTAAGCCCGACGAGGTGGACCGCCGCTGCAAGCGGGTCTACCTGACGGAGAAGGCCGCCGCCGTCCATGCCCATATGCTGGAGCGCATCGCCGGCATCGAAGCCCGGATGATCCAGGACTTTACCCTGGAGGAGCAGCAGCAGTTTGTGGCGCTGCTGGACCGGGCCATCGCCAATATGGGCAGCCAAGTAATGAAGGAGGAATCGTAACGCGATGATCAAACGACTGGCCCGGTGCATCCGGGAATACGCCCTGGCCGCGATCATGAGCCCCGTGTGCATGATCGGGGAGGTGGCCATGGAGGTGCTGATCCCCACGCTGATGAAGGATCTCATCGACAAGGGCATCGATGTGGGGGACGTGGGCTTCGTGGTCCGGCAGGGCGGGCTGCTGGCCCTGTGCGCGGTGTGCTCGCTGTGTTTTGGCGGGCTGTCCGCCATTTTGGCGTCCTACGCCGGCACGGGCTTCGCCCGCAATCTGCGCCACGATATGTATTACCGGGTGCAGACCTTTGACTTTTCCAATATCGACAAATTTTCCACCTCCAGCATCGTCACCCGGCTGACCACCGACGTGGCCAACCTGCAGATGACCTTCCAAATGTCCATCCGTATGGCCATCCGCTGCCCCATGATGCTGATTTTGGCCAGCATCATGGCCTACCGGATCAGCCCCAGGCTGTGCGTGGTGTATGTGGTGGTGCTGCCACTGCTGGCGGTGGGGATGTTCGTGTTTGTGACCCTGGTCCACAATATTTTCGAGCGGGTGTTCAAGACCTACGACAAGCTGAACAACGTGATCCAGGAAAATCTCCACGGCATCCGGGTGGTCAAGTCCTTCGTCCGGGAGGAGCGGGAAAAGGAGAAGTTCACCACCATCTCCCAGAAGATCTACGACGACTTCTGCAAGGCCGAGGGCATCATGGCCTTCTCCAATCCGCTGATGCAGCTGTGCGTGTACACCTGCGTCATCGCCATATCCTTCCTAGGGGCCCATTACATCGTGGAGTCCGGCAATTCCGACGCCCTGGGTGGCCTGACTACCGGCGGCCTGACCTCTATGTTTACTTACACCACCCAAATTTTAAGCGGCCTGATGATGCTGTCCATGGTCTTCGTGACCCTGACCATGAGCCGGGCCCCCCTGCACCGGACCTATGAGATCCTGGTGGAGGAGCCGGACCTGCGCAATCCCCAAAACCCGGTGACCGAGGTGAAGGACGGTTCCATCGACTTTGAAAATGTGTCCTTCCGCTATTCCGCCACCGCCGGCCGGAACGCCCTGGAGGACATCGACTTGCACATCGCCCCGGGCCAGACCGTGGGCATCCTGGGGGGCACCGGCTCCGCCAAGTCCACCCTGGTCCAGCTGATCCCCCGGCTCTACGACGCCACCGGCGGGGCGGTGAAGGTGGGCGGCGTGGACGTGCGGGACTATGACATCCGCGCCCTCCGGGAGCAGGTGGCCATGGTGCTGCAAAAGAACGAGCTGTTCTCCGGCACCATTAAGGAGAACCTCCGCTGGGGCGACCCCGACGCCACCGACGAGGAGATGGTCCACGCCTGCCGCCTGGCCTGCGCCGACGAATTTATCCAGACCTTCCCCGACAAATACGATACCCACATCGAGCAGGGCGGCACCAACGTCTCCGGCGGCCAGAAGCAGCGGCTGTGCATTGCCCGGGCCCTGCTGAAAAAGCCCAAGATCCTGATCTTGGACGACTCCACCTCCGCCGTGGACACCCACACCGACGCCATGATCCGCAAGGCCTTCCGGGAGGAGATCCCCGGCACCACCAAGCTGATCATTGCCCAGCGGGTGGCCTCCGTGGAGGACGCGGACCTGATCCTGGTGCTGGACGGCGGCAAGATCGCCGCCGCCGGGAAGCATGAGGAGCTGCTGGAGACTTCTCCCATTTACCAGGAGGTCTACCAGTCCCAGACGAAGGGAGGGAAGTGAGATGCCCCCTGTCAAATTTCGCGGCGACGGCCGCATGGCCAAGAACCCCATGCAGACCCTTGCCCGGCTGTTCCTGTATATGAAGCCATACCTGGGCACCATCATCGTGGTATGCGTGTGCATCCTGCTGACCACCCTGGCCCAGGTGGCCAGCAACAAGTCCCTGGAATATCTGGTGGACGACTATGTTACCCCCCTTCTGGGCCAGGCGGCGCCGGATTTTGGACCGCTGATTCGGTTCCTGGTGGTCATGGCCTGCGTGTACCTGGTGGGCATGGTGGGGTCCTTCCTGTCCAACTTCCTGATGATCCGGGTGAGCCAGGGGACCCAAAAGAAGATTCGGGATGAGCTGTTCACCCATATGCAGACCCTGCCCATCCGCTATTTCGACACCCATACCGTGGGCGACATCATGAGCCGCTACACCAACGATATCGACACCCTGCGGATGATGATCTCCCAGTCCATTCCCCAGTGCATTTCCTCCGTGACCACCATCGTGGTGGTATTCCTGGCCATGCTCTTCAAATCGCCGCTGCTGACGCTGGTGGTCATTTTGTCGGTGGTGGGCATCTTCTACGTCACCCGGCTCATCGCCGGCAAATCCGCCCGGTTCTTCCTGAACCAGCAGAAGGCCCTGGGCGCGGTGAACGGCTATGTGGAGGAGATGATCAACGGCCAGAAGGTGGTCAAGGTCTTCTGCCACGAGGACGTGGCGAAGCGGGAGTTTGACGAGCTCAACGACGGCCTCCGCTCCAACGCCTTCAAGGCCGGCGCTTACTCCAACATGATGGGTCCCATCAACAATAACCTGGGCTACATCCAGTACGCCATCCTGGCCATCGTGGGCGGCGTCATTTCCGTCACCTCGGGCCAGGCGGCCCTGACCCCCGCCGCCCTTGCCAGCTTCCTGCTCCTGTCCCGGTCCTTCAATATGCCTATCGGCCAGGTGAGCAACCAGATCAACGCCATTGTCATGGCCCTGGCCGGGGCGGAGCGGGTCTTCGAGCTGATGGATGAGCCCAGCGAGGAGGACCACGGCTATGTGACTCTGGTCAACGCCCGGGTCGCCTCCGACGGGACCGTGACCGAGTGCCCGGAGCGGACGGGCCAGTGGGCCTGGAAGCATCCCCATCAGGCCGACGGCACCGTGACCTACGTGCCCCTCCGGGGCGATATCACCATGTACAACGTGGACTTTGGCTACGTCCCGGACAAGACGGTGCTCCACGATGTGACCCTCTATGCCAACCCGGGCCAAAAGGTGGCCTTCGTGGGGGCCACCGGCGCGGGGAAGACCACCATCACCAACCTCATTAACCGGTTCTACGACATTGCCGACGGCAAGATCCGCTACGACGGCATCAACATCAACAAGATCCGCAAGCCGGACCTCCGCCGGAGCCTGGGCATCGTGCTCCAGGACACCAATCTGTTTACCGGCACGGTGATGGACAACATCCGCTACGGCAACCTCCAGGCCAGCGACGAGGACTGCATCCGGGCGGCCAAGCTGGCCAACGCCCACGACTTCATCACCCGCCTGCCGGAGGGCTATAACACCATGCTCACCGGCAACGCGGCCCGGTTGAGCCAGGGTCAGCGGCAGCTGATCGCCATTGCCCGGGCGGCGGTGGCGGACCCCCCGGTGATGATCCTGGACGAGGCCACCTCCTCCATCGATACCCGCACCGAGGCCCTGGTCCAGAAGGGCATGGACGCATTGATGCAGGGCCGGACCACCTTCGTCATCGCCCACCGGCTGTCCACGGTCATGAACTCCGACTGCATCATGGTCCTGGACCACGGCCGGATCATCGAGCGGGGCTCCCACGAGGAGCTGATCGCCCAGAAGGGCACCTACTACCAGCTCTACACCGGCGCGTTCGAGCTGGAGTAAAGCGAATCTCACGAAAAAAGGGCAGGCGAACAAACGCCTGCCCTTTTCATATACGAAGGACCATTGGGAACTTTGCGTAGGAAAACCGGCTCCCCCAAGGGAGCCGGAATTTTATGAATCAGCCTTGCTGGGCACGCATCTGCGCGAAGCACTCGCTGCAGTAAACGGGCCGGTCGGAACGGGGCTGGAAGGGGACTTTTGCTTCTCCGCCGCAGCGGGCGCAGGTCGCGGTGAAGAACTCACGGGGACCACGGGCGCTGTTCTTGCGGGCGTCACGGCAGGCCTTGCAGCGCTGGGGCTCATTCTGGAAGCCGCGCTCCGCGTAAAATTCCTGCTCGCCGGCAGTGAAAACGAATTCCTTGCCGCACTCTTTGCATACTAACGTTTTGTCTTCGTACATTGATTTTACCTCTCTTCGGATGTTGTGCCCCGTGAACCCGGAAAACAGGTGATACGCAGGGTTTGATTCGCGGCGGTCTACGCCACAATCATTATTATAAACGTGTTTTTTAAATTTGTCAATAGAATATAAAATAAAACTCTAAAATTTTCCGGATTTATGCAAAATTCCAGTTATATTGAAAATTGAGTCTGGCCCTCGAAGGGAATGTGGAGGTGATCGTAGGCGGCGGGGGTGGCGCAGCGGCCCCGGGGAGTGCGGGTGAGGAAGCCCAGCTGCATCAAATAGGGCTCGTAGATGTCCTCCAGGGTCACCGCCTCCTCGCCGATGGTGGCGGCCAGGGTCTCCAAGCCCACCGGCCCGCCGCCGTAATTCTGAATGATGGCGGTAAGCATCCTTCGGTCGATGGCGTCCAGGCCCAACTGGTCCACCTCCATCTGCTTCAGCGCCAGATCCGCGGCCTCCCGGGTGATGGTGCCGTTGCCCTTGACCTGGGCAAAGTCCCGGACCCGCCGGAGGAACCGGTTGGCGATCCGGGGGGTGCCCCGGCTCCGGGAGGCGATCTCCCGGGCGCCCTGGGGATCGATGTCCATGCCCAGAATGACGGCGGAACGGGTGACAATTTTCATCAGCTCGTCCGGGGTGTACAGCTCCAGCCGCAGGCTGACCCCGAACCGATCCCGGAGGGGCGCGGTCAGCTGGCCGGCCCGGGTGGTGGCTCCCACCAGGGTGAATTTGGGCAGGTCCAGGTGGAGAGAGTTGGCGGAGGGCCCCTTGCCCACGATGATGTCGATGGCGAAATCCTCCATGGCGGGGTACAGAATCTCCTCCGACACCCGGTTGAGCCGGTGGATCTCGTCGATAAACAGCACGTCCCCCGGACTCAGGTTGGTCAGCAGAGCCACCAGGTCCCCTGGCTTTTCAATGGCCGGGCCGGAGGTGATGCGGATGCCCACCCCCATCTCGTTGGCGATGATCCCCGCCAGGGTGGTCTTGCCCAGACCGGGAGGTCCATAGAGCAGGGTGTGGTCCAGGGGCTCGTTCCGCCGGCGGGCGGCCTCGATGTAAACGGACAGGTTTTCCTTGGCCTTCTCCTGCCCGGTGTAGTCCCGAAGCAGACGGGGCCGCAGCCCCACCTCCCCCGCGTCCTGAGGCGCGAAGGTGGGGGAAACCAGAGGGGTGGACAGATCCTGAGAAAATTCCAGACTCATAGGGCCTCCTTAAAAAGAAGAAAATCGATCATTTTATATGCAGGGCAAGAAACATCCTGCCTACCTACTTTTTCGGCAAAAGCGATACCGAGCGGGCCCAGCAGATAAAACGATTACCGCCAGACTGGCGCACGGCTCGACTGCGGCGGCACGCCGCCCCTGCCGGGGGCCCTACTTTCTTGTTTCGGCAAGAAAGTAGGCAAAGAAGCCGACCAAAGGGGCGCTTCGAGCAAAGGCGCCCCCTTTGGAATCCCCCGCCGCCTCGCCGGAGGCGCTGGGGGGAATTCGAGGGTGGCATACGGTCCGTCTACCGTGAATTTGCGAAACCGATCATGCAGCGTTCCAAATTCTGCCAAGCGCTGATTGATAGATTCTACTAGCGGAGTTTCTTAATCGGTGCCCAGAAATAAGCAACACTTTTACTTCTATGTTCCTGCAGGCTTTCATACAAGCCGTATGTTTGTTAAATCTTGTTGCAGAACTCTATGATTTCATCTTTCCTCTGTTCCACAGCTTCTTTATACTCCACGGAACATAAACCCAGCCTGTCACAGCATTCGATCTCCATATGCCCGTAAAAATGTTCGATGCTTTCAAAAATACGCTTACATTCCCTCATACTTGTTCCGGTTCTTAAAGCCACTACATAACCTCTCTTTCCTGAACTGAATGCCGCATGCGGCTCATGGGTGTTGCACCATGGAGTACATCTGTCAATAAAAGCTTTAAACTGCCCCGGAATATCCGCCCAATAAGAAGGCGATACGGATATGATAATATCCGCCCACTCATAGTTTTCGATGATTTTTTCAATGTCATCATTCAGAACACATTTTGCGGTACGGTGGCAAGTCCTGCATCCCTTACAAAAATGAAATTTAAAATCGTCAATACATACGCTTCTGGTCTCATATCGTTCCATAAGACATTTTGAAACTATATTTACGATTTCCGCTGTTGCTCCGTTTTTTACAGGGCTGCAATTCATTACTAAGGCTTTCATTTAATCCTTCCTCCCAAATCCAAATTCTCATAATTCCGATCAATAACAAATTATACCGCAAAGGCGCACCTTTTACTTTCCCTTCGGCGTTGTATCAAATTCCGCAAGATGATCTCTATTTTGGTGCAATTCCTATCTTTCGCCAGTGCAACAGTCAACGTACTACGCCATTTTACACGCTGCACTGTAGTTTTCACATCCCTACATTAGAAAGCCCGTAAGCCCACAAATATTCTCCGTAGCTTGGCACTATTGGGGAGCGGCGGGGGGATTCTTAAGGGGGGCGCGTTGGCTCCTAGCGCCCCCTTAAGCCTGTTCTTTGCCTACTTTCTTGCAGGAGCAAGAAAGTAGGGCCCCCGG
>CANQFY010000038.1 GCA_947600025.1 uncultured Oscillospiraceae bacterium | reverse complement strand
TACTCCTTTTGGCATTATAAATCACCCCCACTTGTTAGACATTATATCACATCGTCTAACAAACGGGGTGCAGTTCATTTGAAAAAACGATTGGCTCTGAAAAAACGAAAAGCAGGCGGGATTTTACCTGCCTGCTGATCTTAACTTTTGCGATATTCGGCTTCCACGAGGGTTCAAGTCCACAAAAAGCGAAAAAACGCATTTTATATCTACGGTTTTGAATCCTGAAATTTCGCCCCTTAGAACGCCGAAAAGCCTTGCGGCGCAAGGCTTTTCGGGGACAATATCTTTTTTATTGTCTCTAGATGGAGGTACCGCCCAGATTTGAACTGGGGAATGAAGGTTTTGCAGACCTTTGCCTTACCACTTGGCCACGGTACCATACTTTTATGATAGCAACGGGGAACCTGCTGGTTCCCCGTCGCCCTTTGTTGGAGCGGGTGACGAGGCTCGAACTCGCTACCTCCACCTTGGCAAGGTGGCGCTCTACCGGATGAGCTACACCCGCGTCTTGGTGCCTCCGGTCGGAATCGAACCAACGACACGGGGATTTTCAGTCCCCTGCTCTACCTACTGAGCTACAGAGGCATATGGGCAGAGCGGAAAGCTCTGCACCAACGCAATTTTATTTGGCGACCCGGAACGGACTCGAACCGTCGACCTCCAGCGTGACAGGCTGGCGTGCTAACCGACTGCACCACCGGGCCGTATGATGGTGGGAACAACAGGGCTCGAACCTGTGACCCCATGCTTGTAAGGCATGTGCTCTCCCAGCTGAGCTATGCTCCCCTACCTGCCGGGAAGCGTTGGCCTCTCAGCGACGGGTTTTATTATACACAGACAAGGGCTTTTTGTCAAGCACTTTTTTCGATTTTGCCCCTTGGTTTTTTCGGCATTTTTCTACGCCCGCTCCAGCAGCTCCCGCAGGTCCGATGGGGTAAAGCTGTACACCGTGTCGCAGAATTGGCACTCCACCGGGAAGGTTTTCCCCTCTCCCGCAATCTCGGTCAGCTCCTCCCGGCCCAGGCTCAGCAGGGCCGCGCTGACCCGCTCCCGGGAGCAATAGCACTTGTAGCACACCGGGGTCGTCTCCAAAAACGCCACCCCCAACTCGCCGCAGACAGCTCCCAGAATGTCCTCCGGAGTCATACCCGCCTCCAGCATAGCGGTGACTGCTCCGGAGCGTTGGATCCCCCGCTCCAGGGCTTGGATGGTCTCCTCCGGCGCCCCGGGAAGAAGCTGAAGGAGGTAACCTCCGGCGTTTTTCACCGTGTGATCCCGGTCCACCAGCACCCCCAGGGCGCAGGCGGTGGCCACCTGCTCGCTCTGGGCGAAGTAGGCGGTGACATCATCACCGATCTCCCCGGAAACCAGGGGGATGGTACCCACATAGGGCTCCTTCATTTGCAGGTCCCGGATCACGGTCAGGGTCCCATCCTTGCCCACGGTGGCCCCCACGTCCAGCTTGCCTGGATACTTCTCCACCAGTGGGACCCGGGGCTCCGTCACATAGCCCCGGACGTTTCCGACAGCGTCGGAGACGCACAGGATCGTGCCGATGGGCCCGCCGCCCTTGATTTGCAGCGTCATGGAGCCGTTCTCCACCTTCTGGAGGTTCCCCATCATCGAGGCCGCCGTCAGCGCCCGCCCGAAGGCGGCTGTGGCGTTGGGGGCGGTCATTTGGATTTCCGCGCCCCGGCGCACCAGGTCCGTGGAGCGGATGGCGGTGGCCTTCACAAAGCCGTCCAGGCTAATGCCCCGCACGATATAGTCCTTCATCGAAAGTTTCCCTTCCTTGCCATAAAATAGATCCGCTGCTCTCCCGGTCTCGGCGGTTCCAGCCGCCGGTCCCCGAACACCCGGATGTTTCGGAAGCCCGCCTCCCGGAGGTAGGCGGTCAACTGGGCCCGGGAGTAAGCGTACTCCCGGTGCTCCTCAAAATCCCGCCGCCAGAGGCGGCCCTCTCGGCGGAAAATGTCCATTCCGTAGGAGCAGATCATGCTTTTTTCGTCAAACTCCCCCCGCCAGATGCAGAAAACCTCCTCGTCCTCGTCCAGAAATATCTGGCCGTCCATGGCCCGGAGCTTTTCCGGGGTATTCACGTCAAACAGGAAGCAGCCGCCGGGATTCAGGGCCTTGTAGACCCGCCGGATGGCCCGGCGGCAGTCCTCCGGCTCTGTCAAATAGTCCAGGCTGTCCAGGGCGCACACCGCCAGGTCCGCCGCCTGGGGAACGTGGAGGTCCTGGAGCCGCTGACAGGCGAAATAAGGGGGATTGGGATGGTCCTGGGCCTTCTGCGCCGCCATGGTGAGCATTTCCTCGGACTGATCCACCCCGGTCACCCGCAGGCCCATATCGGCCAGGAGCAGAGCCACGCTGCCGGTGCCGCAAGCCAGATCCAGGGCGGTCCGGGGCGTCAGGCCGTCCAGGGCCAGCAGCCGCCGGTAAAAGGCCACCACCGCCGGATAGTCTACATCCCAGGTCAGCCGGTCATAGCAGGATGCCAGGGCGTGATAGGATTTCATGGCGCTTCCTCCAAAAAAGCATCCCGGACTTCCGCCCGGGATGCGTATTGCTGACAGTTCAGCGATTGAACAGCTTCAAAATCTCGTCGATGTCGCCGATATCCCCGGTCTTCTGGGCGGGCTTGGCGCCGTTGGCGGAAGAATCCTTGGCAGTCTTGGGCGCGTCCACGGGAACGCTCTCCATGCCCTGCTCAAAGCCGGTGGCGATGACCGTGACCCGCATCTGATCCTCAAAATCATCCGCGCAGGTCGCGCCAAAGATGATATTGGCGTCGGGGTTGGCAGCCTCCTGCACAATGCCGGCGGCGGTCTCCACATCGTCCAGGGTCAGCTCGGAGGAACCGGTGACGTTCACCAGCACGCCGGTAGCGCCGTTGATGGAGGTCTCAAGCAAGGGGCTGGCCACGGCGGCCTGGGCGGCCTGCTCGGCCTTCTCCCGCCCGGTGGCGACGCCCACGCCCATGTGGGCCCGGCCGGCGTCCTTCATGACGGCGGAAACGTCTGCAAAGTCCAGGTTGATAATGACCCGGTCCGAGAAGCCCACCAACTCGGAAATGGAGGTGACGGCCTGCTTCAGCACATCGTCGGCAATGCCGAAGGCGTTGGCGAAGGTGATCTTCTGATCGGTGACGTATTTCAGGCGGTCGTTGGGAATGATGATGAGCGAATCCACCCGGCCGGACAGCTCGGCGATGCCCTGCTCGGCCTGGCGCATCCGGTTGGCGCCCTCAAAGCGGAAGGGCTTGGTCACAACGCCAACGGTGAGGATCCCGGCCTCGTGGGCCAGGTCCGCCACGATGGGCGCCGCGCCGGTGCCGGTACCGCCGCCCATACCGGCGGTGATAAAGACCATGTCCGTATTCTCCAGAACCTTGGCGATGGCCGCCCGGCTCTCCTCCGCGGACTTCTTGCCCACGTCCGGCTTGGAGCCCGCGCCCATGCCGCCGGTGAGCTTTTCACCGATCTGGATCTTATTCTTACAGATGGACTTATTCAAGTCCTGCTTATCCGTGTTCACCACGATAAAATCCACGCCGGTGACACCGGCTTCGATCATCCGGTTAATGACGTTGTTGCCAGCGCCGCCAACGCCGATGACCTTGATTTTTACCACGCGCTCCTGGAAACTTTCAGACATATGCTCTCCTCCTATGTATATTTTGCAGGGGGTCCTGCCAGGAAATGCAATCTTACTTCTATATTCTATCCCCAAAATCCAATTTGGTCAATAGATATTCTCATTTTTCTTGAAGATTTTACAAAAAAACCCGCTGTATTTCAGCCCTGAGGGGTGTAGATGATCTCATCCGGGCGAATGGTGAAGCTGATATCCAGCTCTCCGCTCTCGTAATCCTTCATTTCGTCGATGGCGGACTTCATGCAGCGGATCTTATATTCCAGCTGGGTAGCGTCCCCCAGCTGCACCAAAAACCGCTGGCCGTATTGCAGCTCGATCCTGCCCAGGTTTGTCACGTCGATGCTTGCCACCTGGCCAATGACTCCATATTTCTCCAGATACTGGGCAATGCTCAGCACCGCCGAAAGCCGGTCGCTGGCCCGCACCGTCTGGGGAGCGGACTCCCCGGTTGCCTGGGCGGGCGGCGCGTCCTCCAGGGCCTGGGCCTCCTGGTCCTTTCCCGGGAGCAGCAGCCGGACGCCGATCACCTCGGTGTGCTCCGCCGCCTGGGCGCTGTCCACCTGGTCGATGATCTTTCCGTCGGCGGTCATCAGCCACCGGCTGCCGCTCTCATCCCGGAGAGCGTAGAGAACATCGAACTCCGTAATCACAATATTTACCGTATCCGGCAATTTTATACCAATCCGAACCGTATCCACATAGGGAAGGGACTTAATTTTCCCGCAGGCGACAGTCCTGCCGAAGGTCATCAGACCGTCCCCTTCCCGGATGCCGGAAGCCTGCTGGATCTCCCAGGCATTGTACTTCACCGCGCCATCTACCGTGATGTTCTTTACCCGGAAGAAGATGGACACGCCGAAGGTCAAAGCCAGCACCACCGCCACCACCGTGGTCAGCTGCAACAGCAGTTTCCCCCGGCTAAAAGGGGCCGCCGGGACGTATACCACCCGGGGAGCCTGAGGATCCGGCTTGGTCTCAGCGGTCCTCCGCCGGGTCTTTCTCCGGGCCGCCTCCCGATCGGAAGTCCGGGCGGGGGCTCGCTTCCCGGCGGGGGCGGAAGAACGGGAACCGGCCGCGGAACGCCGCTGCGGAGCGCCGGAGGCGGGCTTTTGGACGCCGGCCCGCTTCCCCTGCTTGGCCGCCTGGGTTTTTCCCCTCTGGTTGGAGCGGGGTTTATTCTGTCTTGGCTCCATTTGGAATACTCCTTTGGTATCAGTCCTTGGCGGTCAGTTCCGCCATGATCCGGCAGATCCGCTGGGCCGAGTCCGGCACCGCCAGCCGTTGAAGGGCGGCGGACATGGCCTGGCGGCGCTTCTCGTCCCCCAAAAGGCCTTGGATCTCCCGCATCAGCCGCTTGGCGTCGCACGCCTTCTCGGGAAGCAGCACCGCGCCGCCGGCGTCCGCCAGGACCCGGGCGTTGTTCTCCTGGTGATTGTTGGTCACGTTGGGCGAGGGGATCAGAATACAGGGCACCCCGCTGGCGGCGATCTCGTTGCAGGTGGAGGAACCTGCCCGGCCGATATACACATCCGCCGCCGCCATCACCTGGGGCATGTCATAGATGTACTGCCGCATATCGATCTCGGGAGACTGGGTTAAGTCCACGCCCTGTGCTCGGACGTGATCCGGCATCCATTCCCAGCCGTAGCTGCCCACGGCGTGGATGTGGTGAAAGGGGAACCCCAGATCCTTTTCCAGGCGGAACAGCTCCCCAATGACCAAGTTCATGTCCCTGGCCCCCTGGCTGCCAAAAGCGGAGACCACCACGGGGCGGCCCGTCAGGCCCAGCTCCTTCTTGGCCTGCTCCTTCTTGCCGAAGAGAAACTCCCTACGCACCGGCATGCCCACCACCTCTACCTTTTTCTGGTTCCGGTAGCGGCTGACGCTCTCAGGGAAGCACACCATCACCCGGTCGGCAAAGGCGGCGGCCAGCTTGGTGGCCAGGCCCGGCAGGGCGTTGCTCTCATGAACGCAGGTGGGGATCTTCAGCAGGTGCCCGGCAAACAGAGCGGGAAAGCTGGCATAACCGCCGGTGCCCACCACAATGTCGGCGTCAAATTCCTTTAGGGTCTTTTTACAGCCGGAAACCGCCTTGGCAATCCGGCCCAGGGCCCGGAAATTGTACTGGATGGAATCCCAGGAAGACCCCCGGGCAAAACAGGCATCCTGAAAGGTGACGATCCGATACCCGGCCTTGGGCACCAGCTTTTCCTCCATGTTCCCGGTGGAGCCGATAAAAAGGATCTTGTCCTGGGGCCGGCGCTCCCGCCAGGCGTTGGCAACGGCGATGGCCGGGTTGATATGGCCCCCGGTCCCGCCGCAGGTAAATACCAGATTCATAACTGCCCCTCCTGTTCCTTGGGCTGATCGCGCTGCCGGGAAACTGCCAGGACAATGCCCATTTCCCCCAGGTTCACCGCCAGCGCCGTCCCTCCATAAGAGAAGAAGGGCAGGGCAATGCCGGTGGACGGCAGCAGGTTGGTGACCACCCCCAGGTTTAGCAGCACCTGGACGGCGATCAGCGTCACCAGTCCCGCCGCCAGGACGGTGGAAAACCGGTCCCGGGCCCGCAGAGCGATCCAATAGCCCCGCAAAATCAGGGCGGCAAACAGCGCGGCGATGAGCAGCGCCCCCACCAGCCCCAATTCCTCGCAGGCAATGGCAAAGATATAGTCATTGTACTGGAAGGGCAGGTACAGATACTTCTGCCTGCTCTTCCCCAGCCCCAGTCCGAACAGGCCCCCGGAGCCGATGGCGTACAAGGATTGCAAAATTTGATAGCCGGTATCCCCGGGGTCCTGCTCCGGGTGGAGCCAGGCGGAAACCCGGTCTCCGGCGTAGCCCATGAAGCTGATATAGACCAGCACAAACAGCGCCGCCGCCCCGGCCCCCGCCAGAAGCCACTTGGGGCTGGTGCCCGCGACAAACATCATCACCACCGCCACCATGCCCATGAGCATAATGGCGGAGAGGTGCTTTTCCAGGGCCAGGGGAACCAAGATCCCCAGCAGCGCGCAGCCGAAGCCCAGAACCCCGTAGCGGAACTGCTTGGCCTGGGTCCCAAAGAGCTTGGTCAGCCGGGCGAAGAGGAGGATCATGGTGAATTTCGCCACTTCGGAGGGCTGAAACTGGAGGCCGGCAATGTTGATCCAGCGCCTGGCTCCGTTCACCGATTCCCCGAAAAACAGCACCGACAGCAACAGCACAATGCTGACGCCGTACAGCGGCCAGGCCATTTTCAGCCAGAACTTGGGATCGATCCGGCTCATGGCCCACATGGCGGCCAGGCCCAGCCCGGCGCAGGCCGCCTGCTTTTGCAGATACCGAGTGGAAATGGCGTAGCCGGTGTCGTATTCGCTCTGGGCGTAGCTGGCGGAATAGAGCATCACCAGGCCCACAATCAAGAGCAGCAGCACCAGCAGCAAAAACGGAAAGTCCACGCTTTGTCCCGCCGGGGAAACCCGGCGGCGGTCCTCTTTGGCATACAGAGTCCGCTCCGATGCCATGAGAATCTCCTTTCGGGGTCAGCGAATTTTTCCTGCGATACCGTACCAGGCCAGCAGGCACATCAGGGTGGACACCCCGGCAAAGACGAAGACGATCTTCTCCTCCTTCCACCCGCACTTTTCAAAGTGATGGTGAAGGGGGGCCATTTTGAAGAACCGCTTGCCGTGGGTCGCCTTGAAATACACGATCTGAATAATATCGGAGAGCGTCTCCACGATATACACAAAGCCCACCAGAATCAGCACCAGGGGCATATCCAGGGCGAAGGCCATGGAGCACACCACGCCGCCCAGAAACAATGAACCGGTATCCCCCATAAAAACCTTGGCAGGGTGAAAATTGTAGAAAAGATAGGCGATCAGCGCCCCCACCAGCGCGGCGGGCAGCAGGGCCAGATCCTCCCGGCCCATGGTGTAGGCCGCACCGGTAAAGAAGATCATGACAGGCAGCGTCACCGAGCTGGAAAGGCCGTCCACCCCGTCGGTCAGATTCACCGCATTGTCGCAGCCCACCATGACGAACATTGCAAAGAAAATATACAGCATGGGATGCACGGGGAAGGAAACATTGAAGAAGGGAACGTACAGGTCGCAACTCAGGATCCCCTCTTTATACAGAACATAGAGATAAATGGCGGAAACGGCCATTTGCAGCAGGATCTTCTGCAGAGCTGTCAGCCCCAGGTCCCGCTTGAATCGGACCTTGCACAGATCGTCCAGGAAGCCCACCATGCCGAAGCACAGGCTCACGCCCAGGGCGTAAAAGGCTGAATAGTCGTAGGTCGTCGGCAGATTTACCGCCAGGCAAATGACCACTGAGGCAATGAACATCAGCCCGCCCATCAGCGGGGTCCCCGCCTTGGAATTGTGCCAGGTGGGGCCGATACTGCGGATGGACTGGCCCGCCTTCAGCGCCCGGAGGACCGGCAGCAGGAAACGTCCCAGCACGGCGGACAGCACGCAGCCGGTCAGCGCCGTCACAACGATTCTAGTCATTTGATACCCTCCCGCTTAGCCGTCATCCCGCAGGAATTGTTCCAGAATCCGCTCCAAATGCATCCCTCGGCTGCCCTTGAACAAAATCACGTCACCGGGCTCCGCCAGCCGCCGGAGAGCCGCCACCAAAAGGTCCTGATCCTCAAAGGCCCGGGCGCATCCGGCGGACATCCCGCCCGTCAGAGCGCCGTCAATGATGCGGCTGCCGTTGGGGCCGTAGGCCAGCAGCACCTCCGCCTTTTCCGCGGCGATGCGGCCCACCCGGTAGTGCTCCGCCTGGGTACACACCCCCAGCTCCAGCATATCTCCCAGCACCGCCACATGGCGGCCTGGCTTGTTGCCCAGCACTGTCAGAGCCGCCGCCATGGACTCGGGGCCGGCGTTATAGCAGTCCTTGATGATGGTATAGCCCTTGGCGGAGAAGATCTCCTGCCGGCCCGCCATATTCCGGAATTGGGACAGCTGCTCCTGGATCTTGGAGGGATCCACCCCCAGCTCCAGACCCACCGCCACCGCCGCCAGGGCATCGTAGGCGTAGTGGCTGCCGTCCAGCGCAAGCTCCACCGGGAAATTGAGGCGGCCCGGACAGTGGACCTGAAACCGCAGAACCCCCTCCCCTTCCTCCACATCCGAACCGATGACGCCACATTCCTGGTTCTGGATGCCGAAAAAGGTGGTTTGCAGCGGATAGATCCGGTTCTGGTTCCACAAAAGCCGGTCGTCGCCGTTGAGGACGATCCTGCCGTCCTGGCGCATTCCTTCCAGAATTTCCAGCTTGGCCTGCAAGATCCCCTCCATGGAGCCCAGATGCTCAATGTGCATGGTGCCGATGTTCACGATCACCGCGATGTCCGGCCTGGCAATGGAGGTCAAATAGGCGATCTCCCGGAAATGGTTCATACCCATTTCCAGCACCGCCACCTGGGTATCCTCCGGCATGGCCAGGATCGCCATGGGCAAACCGATGTCGTTATTATGGTTCATGGGGGTCTTCGCCACCCGATAGGTACCCTCCAGGACGCAGGCAATCATCTCCTTGGTGGTGCTTTTGCCCACGGAACCCGTGATGCCCACCACCTTCATGCCGATGCGCCGCCGCTCCTGCCGGGCAATGTCCCCCAGGGCCCGGCGGGGCTCCTGGACCACAATGGCCGGCCAATCCCCGTCACAGCGGCTGCACAGCACCGCCGCCGCGCCCTTTTCCAGAGCCTCCGGAATGAAAATATGGCCGTCCCGCACGCCTTCCAGGGCAACGAACAGCTCCCCGGGCTGGATGCGGCGGGAGTCATTGTTGGCTCCCAAAAATGTCACGTCGGCGTACTTGGGGTCGATCTGTCCCCCGCACCATTCCGCCGCCTGACGCAGTGTGATTGTGCCCATATCATTCCCTCGTTTCCGCCAGATAAGCGGCGACTACCTGCCGCTCGTCCAGGGGACGCTTTTCATCCCCCACCTGCTGGTAAGTCTCATGGCCTTTGCCAGCAAGTATTATTATATCACCTTTTTGTCCAATGTCCAGAGCGCGGTGGATCGCTTTCACACGATTTACAATTACTTCATAATTTGCCCGGCCCGCCGGAATCCCTGCCCGGATGCCGCGAATGATGGCCTCCGGGTCCTCATGGCGGGGGTTGTCGCTGGTGAGAATGGCAATGTCTGCCAGACGGGAGCCGATCTCCCCCATGATGGGCCGCTTCATAGGATCCCGGTCCCCGCCGCAGCCAAACACGGCGATCAGCCGCCCCCGGCACAGGGGCTTGAAGGCGGAAAGGACGTTTTCCAGGCCGTCAGGGGTGTGGGCATAGTCAATAAGCAGCGTATAGGGCTTGCCCGGGGTGGGCACCACCTCCACCCGACCCCTGACCCCCGGGACGGTGGTCAGGGCCTCCGCCGCCGCTTCCAGAGAGATTCCCAGTCCCAGGGCGATCCCCAGGGCCGTCAGGGCGTTGGACACCGAGAAGCCTCCGGGGATTCCCAGCTTCACCGGCGCCCGTTTTTCGCCCAGCACGGCTGTAAATGTCACGCCGTCTGCCATCAGGCGGATGTCCTGGGCGCTGAGTCCCTCGCAGGGCTCCTTGGAGGTCCAGAGGATGGGACAGCGGGCCGGTTTAGCCATCCGGGAGGCGTAGGGATCGTCCCGGTTCAGCACCGCATAGCCACAGCGCCCGAAGAGGAGCGCCTTGGCGTCACAATAGGCGTCCATGGTTTTGTGGAAGTCCAAATGATCCTCGGTCAGATTGGTGAAGGCCGCCACGTCGTAGTGAACGCCCCCCACTCGATTCAGGGCCAGGGCGTGGGAGGATACCTCCATCACCACATAACCGCACCCGGCGTCCCGCATTTGGGCAAACAGGGCCTGAAGCTCCAGGCTTTCCGGGGTGGTGCGCTCCGTAGGCAGCTCCTCTTGGCCAATCAGGTTAGACATGGTGCCGATCAGCCCCACCCGGGCATCCAGGGTCCGCTCCAAAATGTGCTTGACCAGCAAGGTAACGGTGGTTTTCCCATTGGTGCCGGTGACGCCGATCATTTTCATGGACTCCGCCGGACGACGGTAAAAATTGGCGGAGACCTGGGCCAGTGCCAGCCGGTCGTCGGGCACCAGAATATAGGGAATCGGGCCCTCCGGCTTTTTTGCCGTCAGGACCGCCGCCGCTCCCCGCTCCAGAGCCATGGGAATAAACCGGTTGCCGTCGGCGGCGAAGCCGGTAATGGCGGCAAAAAGGCAGCCGGGGACGGCCTTCCGAGAGTCGTAGACCAGGGCGGGAATGTCCCTGTCACCGGGGACGTTGGTGGAAAGTACCTCCACGCCCCGGAGCAATTCAGCAATCTTCATGGTTCTTATCTCCTTAATCAGCGGCCCGGATATCCGCAAAATCCAGCTGGATTGTGGTTCCCAGGCTGGTTTCGGTACCCGGCGCCAGAGACTGCTCGGTGACCAACACCTCCGGCCCGGTACCGTCGTTCCCCGCCACCAGGATGTAAAGTCCTGCCGCCTGGGCTGCCTGAACCGCTTCCTGCCTGGTCATCCCGACAAAGTCCGGCACCGTCACCGTCTGTTCCCCCGGCACCTGGTCCAGATACAGCAGCACCTGGCTGTCACCCGGCACGCCCTGGCCCGGGGCGGGGATTTGGCCCGTGATCTGTTCCCCCTCCCCCAGAATCCGGGCGGTAAGGCCCAGCTCCTTGAGGGCTTTTTCCGCGTCCTTCACCAGCATGCCGGCGTAATCGTCCAGGATCACCGTCCGTCCGGCGGCGTCCTCCGGGGTATAGTTCCGCTCCACCCCCAGGTAGGGCAGAATGTCCGCCATTACCGCCCCCACCGTTGGCGCCGCCATGACGCCGCCGGAGATGTAGATCCCCGTGGCGCGGGAAGGGGTGTCCAAAGCCACCAGAACGATGTACTTGGGATCATTCATGGGCGCAATACCCACAAAGGAGACGATCTTATCCTGGACCCGCTGGCCGTTTTCGTCAAACACGTCGATTTTTTCGCTGGTGCCGGTCTTTCCCCCGATGGAAAAGCCCGCCACCTTGGCGTTTTTGGCGGTTCCCTCCTCCACCACCGAGGCGATCAGCTCCCGCATGGTCTGGGAGGTCTCCTCCCGAATGGTGCGGCGCAGCACCGTGGGCTCCTGCCGCAGAACCGTCTGTCCGGTGCTGTCGGTCACCTCGGAGACGATGTAGGGCTCCAGCAGATATCCGCCGTTGACCACCGAGGCGATGGCCCGCACCAGCTGCAAGGGCGTCAACTTAAAGGTCTGGCCGAAGGAGCCGGAGGTCAGGGAGGCGGTGCCCCACTTGTCCGTGTCCGTGACCAGGGACTTGTCGAAAAACACGCCCTTGCTCTCGCCCGCCAGATCGACGCCTGTCTTTTCCAAAATGCCGAAACGCTGAACATACTCATAAAACCGCTCTCCGCCCAGCTTCAAGGCAATGTGGGCAAAGGCAATGTTGCAGGAATTTTGCAGGGCCTGGGGCGTTTTCTCCGCCCCATGGCCGGTGGAGCGCCAGCAGTGAAGAAGCTGGGACCGGCCCGGGATCTGCTCAGAGCCCCGGCAGTAGAAATTGGTATTTAAATCGATGGCCCCGCAGTCCAGGGCCGCCGCCATGGTCATCACCTTGAAGGTGGAACCCGGTTCATAGCCGTCGGAGATCACCCGGTTCCGCCACTGCTTCAGCCGGGCGGCGGTAAGCGCTTCCTGATAGGCCGTCCGGCCCAGGTCATAGGCCTCGCTTCCTGGGTTTTCCATCAAATATGCCCGCCGGAGCTGCTCCACCTGGGCGGCCGCCTCCGGGTCGTAAACTTCCAAATAGGCGTTGGGGTCGTAGCTGCCCAGGGTCGCCATGGCCAGAATCTCCCCGGTGTTCACGTCCATCACCATACCGAAGGCGCCGTTCTGCACGTCGTAGCGGTCAATGGCGGCCGCCATCTGCTTTTCCAGGCAGGCCTGCACCGTGGCGTCGATGGTCATGATCACATCGCAGCCCTTGGTGGAAGCCACATACCGCTCATAGGAGAAGGGCATATCCATCTCGTTGTTGCCCTTGGTAGTGATGACCCGCCCGGCGGAACCCTCCAGAAAGCTGTTGTATGCCGCCTCCACGCCCTCGGAGCCCGTGTTGGAAGCGTTGGTAAAGCCGATCACCTGGGCCGCCAGGGTCCCGTAGGGGTAAACCCTCTGGGAATTGGGCTCCAAATGGATCCCGGAGATGTTATTTTCGTTGATGTAGGCACGAATCTCGGCGGCAGTCTCCTCGCTGATCCGGGCCGCCGCCTGCTTGTAGCGCTTGGTGGTGTCCTTTGCCTGTTCCAGCAGCCACTGTGGATCCACATCCAAAATTGCCCCCAGCCGCTGGGAAATCGCCTCCAGGTCCGCCTTGGACTGCTTCAGCTCATGGGGATCCAGGTACACGTTTTCCACGCTTACGGAACAGGCCAGGATGTTCATATTCCGGTCGTAGATGACGCCCCGATCCGCCGTCACCGTGGTGGTGCGGGTCTGGTTCCGCAGCGCCAGCTGAGAATAGTAGTCGTAGTTGGTCACCATCAGGTCATACAGCCGTAAAGCCACCGGCAAAAAACCCAGGCAGCCCAGCACCGCCGCTACTACCAGGATTCTGCGGTGCTGCCCGCTGTCACCCCAAAGCCGGGTAAATTCCCGCTTCCTTTGCTTTGCCATTGTCACCGACCTCTCCACAGCCGCAAGTCTTTCAATGGGCAGCAAGGGAAACCCTCACTGCCCATTGCAGCCGCTGCTATATCCTATTGGCCGGGACAAACTTTATGCAAACAGTTGGGTCAGAAAAATCAGAAAATGATCCCACCAGGAGACGTTCTCCTGGACATCGGCAGGCTGGGGAAGCTGGATCTGAACATGGGGCACCTCTTCCTCCGGCACCAGGCCCAGCGCCTCGGCACTGCGGCGCACCTCCTCCAGGTTGTAGCCATGGTCAAAGGCGTCTTGCAGATCCAGATTTTCCTGCTGGAGCTGAAGGACATAGCCCTCCATCTGTTCCAGCTCCTGATTGGCGCTGTCCAGCCGGGCCATGCCCACCGCCATCATCACCAGCATCACCAGGGCCACCGCGATCCCGCCCAGCGCCAGAGGATCAATATGAATCGCGACGGTCTTTACTGGACGGGGGCGGGGTCTTTTCCGCTTTTTGGGTAAGGGCCGGGGCTCGTCGATCTGCCGAGCCGCGCTGCCGTCGGTGTAGAGACGGATATATTGAATGTCGGAACTGCGGGCCATTTCTATTCTCCCCTTCCGATGAGCTCCGGCAGTCTTTCGCAGACCCGGAGTTTGGCGCTGTGCGCTCTCGGATTTTCGGACATCTCCCCAGCTGTGGGGAGGATCGGTTTTTTGTTCACCAGACGGACCTTTGGCTTTTTTCCGCAGACGCACACCGGAAATTCCGGCGGGCAGGTGCAGCCGCGGGCCGCCTTGGCCATGACATTTTTGACGATTCGATCCTCCAGCGAGTGGAAGCTGATCACCGCCAGCCGTCCCCTGGGCGCCAGGCAGTCGATGGCGGCGTCCACCCCCTCCTCCACCGCCGCCAGCTCATCGTTGACGGCGATACGCAGAGCCTGAAAGCTCCGCTTGGCAGGGTGCTGCTTTTCCCGCAATGCCTGGGGCGGCATGGCGGAACGGATAATCTCCGCCAGGGCAAGGGTGGATGGGATCTCTCCCCGCTCCCGGGCCCGGCAGATGGCGGCAGCGATTTGAGGGGCGTACCGCTCCTCGCCGTAGGCGTAAAGAATCCGGCGCAGCTCCTCCTGGGGCCAGGTGTTTACAATTTCTCCGGCGGTCAGGGCGTCGGAGCCATCCATCCGCATATCCAGAGGTGCGTCGAAGCGGTAAGAAAAGCCCCGCTCTCCCCGGTCCAACTGATAAGAAGACACGCCCAGATCCAGCAGCACCCCGTCAACTCCGGAAATGCCCAGACCGGCTAAAATCGATTGCAGGTCCCGAAAATTTCCGTGGACCAGGGTGACCCGGGCCCTCCAGGGTTCGAGCCGCTCTCCAGCGGCGGCAAGGGCCTCCGGATCCCGGTCGATGCCGATGAGCCGGCCGGTGGTCAATCGGGAAACCACCCGGCTGGCATGACCCGCGCCCCCCAGGGTGCCGTCCACATAGATGCCCTCCGGGCGGATCGCCAGCGCCTCCAGGCACTCCTCCATCAAAACGCTGACGTGGTGAAACCCGGTCATAGACCAATGGCCTCCAGGGAGGAGAGCAGCTTCTCCGGGGTCAGGTTCTCTGCCTCAAACCGAGCAAATTCCCCGGCCTCCCAAATTTCCGCCTGTCCCGCCCGGCCTACGATCATCACGTCCCGCTGGATCAAGGCATAGTCCAGCAGAAACTGGGTCAGAGTGAACCGAAACTGCTTATCCGGCGCGCACTGGGCGGCGTTCATAAAAATCAGACTGGTAGCGGCGGAGCGCTGGGAAATGGGAAGGCTGTTGAAATTGTCCACCAGTTTCTTCCAATCCTGCGCGGTGTAGACCGTCAGGCACCGGTGGCCGCAGTTGACGCCCAGGGTGACGTAGAAATCATCGCCCAACTCCGCTCGGAGCTTCGCCGGGACAAAAAGCCGGTTTTTGTCGTCCAATCGGGCGGGGTATTTGCCGATCACCTGGGGTCGCCTCCTCCATTTTGCTCCACTTTACATCCCTTTTACTCCCTTTACAACAGTATAATGGTTTCTTCACAAAAAATCAATCTTTTTCTTGCAATTTCCAGAAATTTCCTGAAAAAAATTCAATATACAAACATTTGTTTTGTTTTTCCGTCAGCATAGGAATTGCAGCTTGCCGTCCTCCAGCTTGCCCCGGACCTTGGACAGCTTCCGTCCCGTTTGCAGGAGGAAAACCGCTAGGGGCCCCTCCACCTGCTCCTGGACCAGCCGGCGCATCTGCCTGGCGCCGCCCCGGTCCCGGGACCGGCTGCCCAGCAGCCGGGGCATCTCCTCCGGCAACGTCAGCTGCATTCCCGCCGCGGCGGCCCGGTCCTGAAGCTCCGTCAGATACTTCCGGGCGATGGCCTCCATGGCGGTCTCGTTCAGCGGCGCGAAACAGACGATCTGATCCAATCGCCCTAAAAACTCCGGCGTGAAGTATTGACGCAGGGCGTCCTCTGTCTCTCCGGCACGGCCGGCCGGGGAAAAGCCCAGGCCGTCGCCTTTGATCTCTCCGCCCAGGTTGGAGGTCATCACCACAATGGTGTTCTGAAAGCTCACCCGGCGGCCTGTGGAATCGGTGAGGACACCCTCCTCCATGATTTGCAGCAGGATCCCGGTCACATCCGGATGGGCCTTCTCCAATTCATCCAGCAGCACCAGGCAGTAGGGGCGGCGGCGGACCTGTTCCGTCAGCTTACCCCCCTCCTCGTAGCCCACATAGCCGGGGGGCGCGCCGATCAGCCTGGAAACGGAGTGCTTTTCCATATACTCGGTCATGTCCAGCCGGATGAACGCCTCCCGGCTGCCGAAAAGCTCCTCCGCTAGCGTCCGGCACAGCTCGGTCTTGCCCACGCCCGTGGGCCCGGTAAAGAGCATGGAGGCGATGGGCCGGCTTTCATCCCGGATCCCGCACAGGCCCCGGCGTACCGTCTCCGCCACGATTCCCACCGCCTTGTCCTGGCCCACCACACGCCTGGACAGGATCTGCTCCAGGCGGAGCAGCCGCTCCCGCTCGTTGGCGGTGAGCCGTCCCACCGGGATCCCCGTCCGGGCGGAAACCGCCCAGGCCACGTCCGCCCCGGTGACCGCCCGAGGGCGGCGGTTTTCCGAGGAGCGGGCTACCATTTTTTGCATTTTATCCCGCAGCTCCGCCGCCTTCTCGAACCGGCTCTCCCGCACCGCCTCGTGGAGCTCCATTTCCAGATCCTGCCGGGCGCCGCCCTTTCCGGCCAGCAGCTCCTCCATTCGGGCGTGGGAAGCGCCCTCGTCCAGCAGGTCGATGGCCTTGTCCGGCAGATACAGATCTGGCAGATACCGCACCGACAGCCGCACCGCCTCCTTCATGGCCTCCTCCGTGATCCGTAGGCGGTGGTGCCGCTCCAGACCCGGCTTCAGGGCCTTCAGGATGGTCATGGTGGCCTCCCGGTCCGGTTCCTCCACCGTCACCGGCCGGAATCGACGCTCCAGGGCCGGGTCCTTTTCAATATATTTCCGGTACTCGGTCAGGGTGGTAGCGCCCAGCATTTGCAGCTCCCCCCGTCCCAGGGCGGGCTTGAAAATATTTGCGGCGTCGATCGCCCCCTCCGCCGCGCCCGCGCCCACGATGGTATGCATCTCGTCCACAAAGAGGATCACATCCCCGCTGCGTTTGATTTCCGCCAGCACATCCCGAAGACGCTCCTCGAACTCGCCCCGGTACTTGGTGCCGGCCACCAGATTCGCCATGTTCAGGCTGATCAGCCGCTTTTCTTTCAGTTGGGGCGGCACGTTCCCCGCCGCCATCCGCTGGGCCAGGCCCTCGGCGATGGCGGTCTTCCCCACGCCCGGCTCCCCTACCAAAGCGGGGTTGTTCTTATTTTTCCGGCTGAGGATGCCAATGACCATGTCGATCTCCCGCTCCCGGCCAATTACCGGGTCCATGGTCGCGGCCTTGCTCACAAGATCCTCGCTGAATTGATCTAATAGCTTCGTAGTGGACGCCTCCTTATTGGTTTTTCCCTGGGTCTGCTGATCCCACTGCATGGAATCCACCGCCCTGGTGAACAGATCTTCCGCCTCGATGCCCTCCAGCGCCAGCAGGTCCCTGGCCGCTGTCTTTTCCCGGCGGAGCAGGGATAGGAAAATGTGCCGTTCGTCCACCTCCCGGCAGCGGGCGGCCTTGGCCTCTTTCCCCGCCCCCCGGAGGATTCGGCGGGCCTGGGGCGAAAACCCCTGGGGCAGCGGCAGGTCTGGGGTCCCCAGGCCGTACAGCACCGCCATGATCTCCCGGGTCAGCACGGGATCCATGCCCGCGCCCCGGAGCAGCTGGCAGGGAAGCCCGGGATTCTCCGCCAGCGCCAGCAACAGGTGGGCGCTGCCTACATAGCTGTGGCCCATCTGCCGGGCCTGGTTGGCGGAAACCCGCAGCAATTCCAACGCGCTCATCGCATAGCGCATACCGTCGCCTCCTTTGCCCGGAAATTCTCCCCTGCCCTCTGAAAAAATATACGGCGAATATGGAAAAAGGAATTGCATTTTCCAAAATCCATGTTACAAT
>CANQFY010000037.1 GCA_947600025.1 uncultured Oscillospiraceae bacterium | reverse complement strand
GTGCAGGAGGGATTCGACCTGATCTGCCTGGACATCATGATGCCGGAGAAAAACGGCATGGAATTTGCCTACGAATTTCGGCGGCGGGACGAGGAGACCTCTATTTTGTTCATCTCCAGCTCCACCACCTTCCTGCTGGACGGCTACGGGGTGCGGCCGGTGCAGTATTTGCTCAAACCTGTGCAGCGGGCGGCGCTGGAGAAGGCCCTTGCCGACGATATCCGCCTGAACCACACCCCCAAGACCGTGTCCATCACCGAGGGAGCCAAAACCACCGTCCTGCCCCTGGCGGAGATCCGCTATGTGGAGAGCCGGAGCCACGGCTGCGACTTTATTCTGGAGGGCCGGACCCAGTTTTTCTGGATCCCCATGAGCCAGGCGGAGACCATGCTCCCCCGGGACGGCTTTTTCCGGTGCCACAACAGCTACCTGGTCAACCTGGCCCAGGTGGTGCGGACCCACCCCCAGGAGGTGGAGCTTCGGGGCGGCCAGCGGCAGAACCCCTCCATTCGGGAGCTGTCCGGGGTACGGGGCCTGGTGGTGGACGACAACTTCGCCACCTGCGACTCCGTCACCAAAATGCTGGCGCAGATCGGGATGCGGGCGGAATGGAGCATGTACGGCCGGGAGGCGGTGCTCCGGGCCCGGCAGGCCATCGAGATGGGGGACGAATACTATGCCTTCATCATTGACTGGGCCCTGCCGGATCTGAGCGGCCTGGAGGTCACCAGGCAGATCCGGAGCCTGGCGGGGGAGAAGATCCCCATCATCGTGCTGACCGCCTACGACTGGACCGCCTTCGAGGAGGAGGCCAAGGAGGCTGGCGTCACTGCCTTCTGCAACAAGCCCATCTTCCTGTCCGAGTTGCGGGACGCCCTCATCTCCGCCCTGGGGAAACCCCAGACCGCCGCCGGGGCTCCGGCCGCGCCGGATCCGGTGGCCCATTTGAAAGGCTCTCGACTGCTGCTGGTGGAGGACAACGAGCTGAACCGGGAGATCGCCCAAGAGCTGCTGGTGGAAAACGGATTCCTGGTGGAAACGGCCTGCGACGGCAAGGAGGCGGTGGACACCATCCGCGCCTCCGCCCCGGGGTACTATGCCCTGGTGCTGATGGATGTGCAGATGCCGGTCATGGACGGTTATCAGGCCGCTCAGGCCATCCGGGCCCTGGAGGATCCGGTGCTGTCAAAGATCCCCATTGTGGCCATGACCGCCAACGCCTTTGACGAGGACCGGCGCAAAGCCCTCCAGTGCGGAATGAACGACCACGTTCCCAAGCCCATTCATCTGGACAAACTGCTGCAGGTTCTCGCTGCCCAGCTTACCCAGAATGTCTGATTGCCGGAAAGGGATGTGATACGATGCCCAGCGATTTGGAGCTTTATTTGAATCCGGTGCCGCTGCCGGTGCTGACGGCCCGGCAGGCGGAAGGGAAGTGGCGGATCGAGTACCGCAACCCGGCGGCGAAGCTGCTGCTTTCCGGTCGGGAGGAAGAGCTGATGGAGGCGCTGGAACCGGCGCTGTCCGCCGGGGATTGCCGCTGGAGCGGCGAGGCCTGGGGAATCCTGCTGTCCGCCTCCCTCACTGGCTATCCGGACGGCAGCACACTGATCTTGTTACGGGACGTGACGGAGGAAGAACACAGCCTGCGGCTGCGGGTGGAAGCGGCCAACGCCGCCCTGCGCAGCGCCCTGGACGCTGCCAACGCCGCCAACCAGGCCAAGACTGATTTCCTGTCCAATATGTCCCACGATATCCGCACGCCGCTGAACGCCATCATCGGCATGATCACCATTGCCCGGGCCCATATGGAGGAGCGGGAGCGGGTGGAGGACTGCCTGGAAAAAATTGACCTGTCTTCCCGACACCTTCTGGAGATCGTCAACGACATTCTGGATATGTCCCGAATCGAGAGCGGGAAAATGACCGTCAATCTGGCGCCCTTTACCCTGGCGGACTTCCTCCACAGCCTGATGGCGGTGTTCCGCCCCCAGGCGGAGGCAAAGCACCAGCAGGTGGTGCTGGATTTTACCGGCATCCGCCACGAGCAGGTTCTGGGGGACGAGCTGCGGCTGCAGCAGGTGATGCTGAACATCCTCTCCAATGCGGTGAAATTCACCCCGGAGGAGGGACGGATCTCCCTGTCCCTGCGGGAGACCGAACAGACTCAGTCCGGGGGAAAGCACTATATTTACTATGCGTTTACCGTGGAGGACACGGGCATCGGCATGGGCCCGGAATTTCTGAAAAAGATTTTTGAACCCTTTGAGCGGGACCGGCGGGCCAGCCGCATCCAGGGTACCGGCCTGGGCATGACCATTACCCATAATCTGGTAAAAATGATGAATGGCGAGATCGCCGTGGAGAGCCAGGAGGGAAAGGGGACCCGGTTTACGGTGACATTGCCCCTGGAGCAGGCCCAGGAGGAAGAGCCGGAGCTGGCGGCGCTGGCGGGAGAGCGGGTGCTGGCCGCCTGCGCGGACGTTCCCTCCCAGCGCAACCTCCAGGAAATTTTGGACGATCTGGGGCTGGAGCACCAGGTCGTGAATGAGGGCTGGAAGGCCCGGGAGCTGGCCGCCCAGGCCCATATGGAGGGGAAGGACTATTTCGCCATCCTTCTGGATTGGCGGCTGCCGGTGGTGGACGGGGTGCAGACCTGCCGGGAGATTCGGACCATGCTGGGCCCGGACATTCCCATTCTGCTGATGTCCACCTACGAGTGGACCCTCTCGCCGGATGAAATGCGCAAATACGGGGTCACGGCCTTTATCCCCAAGCCCCTGTTCCGCTCCCGGGTGGGCGAGATCCTCTACTCCTTTACGCCCCAGGGCCGAGCGGCCAAGGCCGGCCACGCGGACGAGACCCAGCGCTTTGACGGCAAGCGCGTCCTGCTGGTGGAGGACAACGAGATCAACCGGGAGATCGGCGTGGAGCTGATGGAAATGCTGGGGGCCCAGGTGGTCTGCGCCGAGGACGGGCAGCAGGCCCTGGAGCGGTTCCGGGACGCCCCAGCGGGCACCTTCGATTTGATTTTTATGGATATTCAAATGCCCGTGATGGACGGCCTGGCCGCCACCCGGGCCATCCGGGCCCTGCCCCGGGAGGACAGCCGCACCATCCCCATTGTGGCCATGAGCGCCAACGCTTTCATAGAGGACATTCGGGCCTGCCAGCGGGCGGGGATGGACGACCATGTGCCCAAGCCTGTCAGCATGCAAAATCTGGCCGACACCATGGCGAAGTTCCTGGGCGGCCAGACCGGACGCTGAAGCGGGGAGGGGAGAGCTATGCAGCCATACCAGGAGGAATATCTGGACCTGCTTCGCACCGTTTGCGGCCTGACCCTGCCCAATGCGGACAGCGTTACTCCGGAGGAGTTTAGCAAGGCGGTCTGGGAGGCCAACCGAACCACCCACCGGGCGGTGGAGCGGGGCACGGAGCTGCTCCGGCAGGAGCTGTTTCCGGTGCTGGACAACATTCTCACTGCCCCGGATGAGGAGATCGCGGACCTGTCGGAATTTGCCGGGCAGCTGAACCAAAACGGCCAGCTGGACGTGGGCCTCAATTACCGGATCCATATGGCCCTGCTGGCCCGGGCACGCCACAGGAAGGACCGGGACGGAATCATCCGGGAGCAGTACCATGTGGGTATGGCGCTGCACAATCTGGAGGAGATGCTGCTGCCCCAGATACCCCGGATGTTCACCACCCGAATGCGGATGTGCTTTATGGAGAGCGCGTCCTACTTTGAAACGGAGTACGATGACATCACCGACCCGGAGATCCGAGGCTATATCCACCGGAGCATGGGCAACCTGGCCCTGACTTACAGCGGCAATGACCAGGAAAGCGCGCAGGCAAAGCTGGCGGCCTGCACCCGTTCCATTACGCTGCTGTCCGACCCGGAGCTGCGGGCCAAAACCCCCAGCCTGCCCTGGGACCTGTATCTGTATAAGAGCCATCAGGAGCGCACAACGCTGCTCGGCTCCCTGCGCACCGGGTATACCACCCCGGAAATGTTCGCCCAGGTGCTGGAGTCTGCCCAGATCGTGCAGGACCGGCAGCTCCGCTCATCCAAGGAGCGGGGGCTGCCTCCCTCGCCCCGCTGGCAGTATGCCTACATGGCCGCCCGCTATCACTGCGGGGTCATGCAGCTGCCGGAGCTGCTGGACCGGCTCTACGCCCTCCATCTGAGCCGGGAGGAGACGGATATGAGCGCCGATGGGCTCTTTGCCATGGTGAGCGTTCCCAACTATTATATAAGATATCTCCTGGATCTGAAAAGGGACCCCGACGCGGCCATGGTGCGCCGGGTGCGGCAAATGGTGCGCAGCCTGCGCTCCTGGATCGCCCGGGCCCCCAACGGAAGCAATGACAAGATGCTGATGTCCCAGCTGGTCACGTTTCTCTATATCTACCGGGAGGATTTGGCTGGGATTCCCTTCTTTGAACTTTTCCAGGATGTCTGCGCCGCCCGGCAGCCCACCATCTATGTGCGGATGTGGCTGGCAGGCCGGGTGGCCGCGGAGCTGACAGATTGGGCGGTGGAGGACTGCCCGGAGCGGCTGGTGGGTCTGGCGGGGTGCCAGAGCCCCCAGGATGTGATCTGGCGGCGGCGGGAGCTGGCGGAATATGCCAGAAAGGCGGGCCAGGTCTACGACACCGGAATGATCCACTTCCGCAACCTGGAGAACGATGCCTGCCGGGGCCTGTTTGAGGAGGAGGAGTCCATGCTCCGGCTCCATCCCTACTGCGGCGCCCGGCTGCTGCGGCGCCACGCCTCCACGGCGGAATTTTGCGACATCGCCCGGGGCCATCACCGGTACTATGACGGCAAGGGTGGCTATCCCCTGGACTTCACCCTGAACGACTCTCCCCAAAAGGCCATGATCAGCCTGGTCGCGGTAGCGGACGCCCTGGCCTCCTCCGCGGAGGAGACCTCCACCCGCTGCCGCCCGGCTATGCCCTTCGACCAGATCTGCCAGTCCATTCGGGAGGGCTCCGGGAAACAGTACGCGCCCTATGTTTCGGCGCTGCTGGACCCAGCGGAGCGCCGGGAAGCGCTGGCGGAAAAGCTGGAAGTCTGGCGCAAGGAGGCGTATCTGGATATGTACCGCCGCCGTACCGCCATGCTGGATGACTAGTGGAAAACCGCCAGCCCAGGACCTGAAATCAAAGAATCCCTGTTTTCGCTTCGTGAAAACAGGGATTCTTTGACAAGCCGCGCCCCGCGCCGGGTTCCCGGCGCGGGGCAGGCATTTTTGGTGCTGTAATTTTGACGTGTAGGGTAAACCGTGAGCAGCTTCAGCTTCGTTCGTAAATCATCCGCAGCTCGGTATTTGGCCTGCCAAGCAGGATTTCCGCTTCTGTCCCGTCAAAATGAAATCCATACCGCTTATAGAACCGGATGGCTCTTTCGTTTCCCTTCAGCACCCATACCGCGATTTTTTGATAATCCGAAAGCGCGTGAAAGGCGGCGTTCATCAATTCATATCCGATCCTTTTTCCGTGATACTCTGCAAGGACATAGAGCGCGAAAACTTCCCCATAGGCAGGAAGCGTCTTGTCCCAATAGGGGCCATATCCTACAAAACCGACCACTTTTTCCCCATCTTTGGCAACGAGAATATTGTCGGGCCACTTATGCGCGATCTTTATACATTTTTCAAGGGTGTGCCGCTCCATATACTCGGCGTCAACAAGACCGGTGTAGGTTTCGTGCCAGGATTTGTAGTGGACATATCCCTTGCCCTTCATTTCCTCCTCGCGCTCCATGGGTTTGATGATATAGCCGCCCATTCTTTCCCTCCTTAAACCGCCTTGCCGGAAAGCCGCCCGTTCGACCTTTTGCGGTTCAACCGCCCTTATATCCTATTTCGTCAGCCCAAAGCTGATGTCCAGCAGGGCCTCGATCTCCTGCTGGGAAGCGGTGCCGTCCAGCAGGACGCTGACCCAGTGTTCCTTGTTCATGTGGTAGGCGGGGGCGAATCCCGGGCGGCCCAGATAGGAGCCCAGCAGCAGCGGCCCGCATTTGACGTCCACCACATCCACAGACCCCTCTCCAGGCAGCCCCAGGCGGCTCCTGGGCACGTCCATCACCAGGGCGAACCACTTGCCGCTGGGCCGGCGGAGGACGCAGTATTTGGGATATTTTTTCCACAGATAGGCGGCCTCCGCCCCGTATTGGGCCCGGGCCAGGGCCAAAAGCGCCTCCCGGGTCAAGCCTCCGCCTCGGCCTCGGCCATCCGCTGGGCCACGCCCATGGCCACGGCGGCGCACCGCCGGGCGGCGGCGGCCTCAAAGGTGGGGTAGTCCACCTCCGCGCCGCTGTCGGCCTTGTCGGAGATGGCCCGGAGAATGACGAAGGGCACCTGGTTTACATAAGCCGCCTGGGCAATGCCGGCCCCCTCCATTTCTGTGCACAGGCCGCTGGTGAGGCTGACGATGGCGCTTTTTCGCTCCTCCCGGCTGACGAACAGATCCCCGCTGGCCACCCGGCCCACCTTCACATGGCCGGGATGGACTGCCTCGGCGGCGGCGAAGGCGTAGGCCAGCATCGTCTCGTCGGCGGGGAAGGTCCGGGGCATCCCCGGCACCTGGCCCTGGACGTAGCCGAAGTGGGTGCAGTCAAAGTCGTGGTACATGGCGTCCTGGCTCACCACCAGATCCCCAATGTCCAGGTCCGGGCAGAGGGACCCGGCGATGCCGGTGTTCACCAAATGGGTGACGCCGAAGCAGTCGATAAGAATCTGGGCGCAGAGGGCGGCGTTGACCTTCCCCACGCCGCACCGGGCCACCACCACCTCCTGGCCCTGGAGAGAGCCCAGGAAGAAGGGCATCCCCGCCTTGGTTGTCTCCGTCAGGCCTGTCATCTGTTCTTTTAACAGGGCCACTTCCACATCCATGGCCCCGATGATTCCAAGGATCGACATGTTCAAACTCCTTTCGGGTAGACGCTGTGAGCCTCGTCCAGGTTTTCCAAAATGTCCACATACCGCCCGGCCCAGTATTTGGCCATGGGCAGATTCATGTCCAGATAGTTTCCGCAGTCGGCGGGGCTGGCCCCGGGAATGGGCCCGTCGTAGTCCCGGATGAAGCGGAAGCACGCCGTGACCAGGGGCGCGGCGTCCAGAGATTCCAAATCCCCGGCCAGAAGCAGGTAAAACCCGGTCCGGCAGCCCATGGGGCCGAAGTAAAGCACCCGGTCCTTCCATGCCGGGTCGTTCCGCAGGTAGGTCGCCGCCAGATGCTCGATGGCGTGGACCTCGGCGGTGTTCATCACCGGCTCCTTGTTGGGCCGGGTGAGCCGCAGATCGAAGGTGGTGACGGTTTCCGCGCCCACTTTGTCCTTCCGGGAGACGTAGAGCCCCGGCAGCAGCCGGAGATGGTCGATGGTAAAGCTGGTGATTTTTTCCATAAGGAGCCTCCTTGGTTTTTTCTTCATTCTAGCGCAAAACCCGCCAAAAGGCAAGCAAAATCCGGCCCAACCGGCGGTTGTTTCGGGTCAACCGCCGGTTGGATACGAAAAAGAGGAAATTTAACAAACAATTGATAGCTTTTTTCCCCAATTTATGGCATGATATACCCATCGAATAGCAAGGAGGGAATTACCATGGATATGGGTAAACGCATCGCCCAGCGGCGCAAGGAGCTGGGCTGGACCCAGGATCAGCTGGCGGAGAAGCTGGGCGTCACCGCCCAGGCGGTGAGCAAATGGGAAAACGATCAGTCCTGCCCGGACATCGCCACGCTGCCGGCGCTGGCGGATCTGCTGGGCCTTTCCGTGGACGAGCTGCTGGGCCGTGAGCCCAAGGAGCCCGTCCATGAGGGCCAGGTGGAGCGGCCGGAGAGCTTTGAATTTAAAAGCGGCGGCGGCACCGGCAAGGTGACGGTGGGAAACGGCAAGGTCTCCTTCACCTGGGACTCCGGGAAGGTGGCGGCCCTGGCGGCGGCGGTGTGGATTCTGCTGACGGGGGTGCTGCTGGCGGCGGCGGAGCTGCTGAGCGGGGAGGCAAACTTCTGGGCCATTCTCTGGCCCACGGCGCTGCTGGTCTTCGGCGGGGCGTACATGCTGCGCAGGTTTACCGTTCTCCGGCTGGGGGTGACCCTGGCGGGGCTGTATTTCCTGGTGAGTAATTTGGGGATTCTGCCGGAATGGCTGGAAAACAAGAACTTTTTGATGCCCCTGCTGCTGGTGGTGCTGGGCTTGGGCCTGCTGGTGGACGTGCTTCGCCGGGCCCGCAAGCCCATGGTGGTCTTCTCCTATGACGGAAGCAAACGGGGCCGGAGCGCCCAGGGCTACCAGGTGAGCGCCGACGGGACCCATTTCACCTGCTCCGGGTCCTTTTCGGAGAATACCTGGCGGGTGGATCTGCCGGTACTGTCCGGCGGGACCATGGACACCTCCTTTGGGGACTATACCCTGGACTTAAGCGGGGTCCGCACCCTGGCGGAGGACTGCCATATCCGGGTGGCGGGGTCCTTCGGGGATACGACGATCCTGGTGCCCCGGCGGTTTGCCGCCTGCTTTGGGCAGCGGAACGCCTCCTTCGGGGCTTGCCAGGAGGTGGGGGCGCCGGACCCGGAGCCGGAGGGGATCCTGACTCTAGACGCCAACGTGAGCTTCGGGGATCTGACGGTGCGGTATCTGCCCTGATGAGGGCCGGACACCGACCAGCCACCCTTTCCATGCAAAATCTTCATAAAATCTTAATTTGACATAACACCCGTCCTGTGGGATAATCACCCCGAAAGGATGGGTGTTTTTCTATGCCGGAATTTGTCAAATTGCTGTTTTCGTACCTATTCGACGCCGCGATTCCTGCGCTAATTGCAGCGGCAGTTGCATGGGGCGGGGTGGCGTGCTATAATATTATGTTAACTAAAAAGGGCGCTCCAAAAATTTCCCACCTCCGGGGGCTGGGGATGGCCGCCCTGGCGGCCTACCTGGCGGTGGTGCTGTCGGTGACGGTGTTGCAGCGAAGCCCCGAGCCCACCGGCAGCATGAGTTATGTAAACTATTATCTGTTTCTGGCCTGGCGGGAGGCCTGGAACCAGTTCACCCTCCGGACCTGGCTGAACATCTTTTTAAATATCGCCCTGTTCGTGCCCCTGGGGGCGCTGCTGCCCCTGCTGTGGCGGCAGCTGCGGAAATGGTATCTGGTTTTCGGGATCGGCCTGGGGTTCTGCCTGGCGCTGGAGACCGTCCAGTTTTTCACCGGCCGGGGGCTGGCGGATGTGGACGACGTGTTCACCAACTGCCTGGGGACCATGCTGGGCTACTGGTGCGTGATGATCTTCCTGGCCCCAGGGAAGGGACGGCTGTGGTATGTGCTGGGGCCGGGGGCCTTTATCCTGGCCATGGCGGTCCTGTTCGGCGGCTATGCGGTGCAGGATTACGGAAATTTGCCAGGGGCGCCGGTGTACCGCTTCTCCACCAAGGGCTTTACCTGGGATTTGCGGTGCGACCTGACCGGGCCGGAGACTGCCCAAGTTTACGTCTTTACCCCGCCGGACCACGCCGCCTGCGACGCCATCGCCCAGGGCTTTGAGGAACAGCTGGGGATCGACCGGGAGAAAACCGAGCATTTCGACTGGGAGTACTATGACGACGGGGCCTGGTATTCCGACCACCAGGGCTATGATCTTTATATCTACTACATCGACGGCAGCTACGACCTGCGCTGCCGCCCGGCGGGCCTGGATATTCTGGAGGAGGGCACCCAGGAGACCAGGGAGGACCTGCTGGCCCAGCTGGCGAAGCTGGGCATCGACCTGCCGGAGACGGCGGAAATGACCTACGAAGGGGACGGGCGGCACAGCTTCGCCGTTCCGCCCACCGTCACCGGGACGGAGGCCGTCACCGGCACCCTGGAATGTACCGTCCAGGCCGGGATCGTGACCCGGGTGGTGAGCAGCCTGGTTCGGCTGACCCCCTACCGGGAGGCCGCCATTTTATCCCCCCAGGGGGCCTACGAGAAGCTGACCCGGGGGGACTTCGGGGGCAATTACTGGCTCAGTGGCAGCCGGACTTCCGCCGCCGTCACCGCCTGGGAGCTGGATTACCGGCCGGACACCAAGGGCTATTACCAGCCGGTGTACCTGTTCCGCCTGGTCCTAGAGGACGGGGCGGAGACGGAGGCTATGGTCCCGGCGCTGAAATAATCGCGATAATCGTATAATTTTCCCCTCCACGGTCAAGAATGTACTTACATTTTTTACCATGGAGGGGATTTTATGGAATCCATCTGGTCCAAAACCTGCGATCTGGCGCCCAGGGAGCCCCTTTCCGGGGACCTGGAAACAGAGATCGCGGTGATCGGCGGGGGCATGGCGGGGGTGCTGATCGCCTACTATCTCCAAAAAGCGGGCCATCAGGTGGTGATCCTGGAGGCCAACCGCCTGGGAAGCGGGCAGACGAAGAACACCACCGCCAAAATCACCGCCCAGCACGGGCTGAAATATGAGAAGCTGATCAAGGTCGTGGGCATGGCCCAGGCCCGGCAGTACGCCCAGGCCAATTTGGCCGCGGTGGGGGAGTACGCCCAGCTCATTGCCCGGGAAGGCATCGACTGCGACTTTGAAACTGTGGATTCCTACGTCTACGGGCAGGAGGAGAAGACCCTCCGGGCCGAGGCGGAGACCGCCGCCCGGCTGGGTCTGCCCGCAAGCTTTGAAAAGGGGGATTTTTTGCCCTTTCCCGTGGCAGGGACGGTGAAATTTACCGGCCAGGCCCAGTTTCACCCCCTGAAATTCCTAAAGGCGCTGGCATCCGATCTGCAAGTGTACGAGCAGACTCCGGTGCAAAAGGCGGAAGGTGACTGCCTGATCACCCCCCACGGAACCGTGCGGGCGGGGAAGATCGTCTTCGCCTGCCACTTTCCCTTTCTGAATTTTCCCGGGATGTATTTTGCCCGGATGCATCAGGAGCGCTCCTATGTTCTAGCCCTGGAAAACGCTCCAAAATTCCCGGGAATGGCGGTGGGGCAGGGGAAGGGCGCCTTTTCCTTCCGAAATTACGGGGATCTGCTGCTCCTGGGCGGCGGCGGCCACCGGACAGGCCAAAACGAAGGAGGCCGCTACCAGATGCTGCGAAACCAGGCGGCCCAGTGGTTCCCGGAGAGCCGGGAGGTAGCCTGCTGGTCGGCCCAGGACTGCGTGACGCTGGACAAAGTGCCCTATATCGGGTGCTTTTCCCGGAAAACGCCCAATTATTTGGTGGCCACCGGCTTCGGCAAATGGGGAATGACCCACTCCATGGTGGCGGCCCAGCTGCTGCTGGACCGGGTGGAAGGCCGGAGCAATCCCAACGCCCAGGTTTTCGCTCCCCAGCGGTTGGAGTCGGAGACCATTCCCGTCGCCGCCGCCGAAGGCGGACGAACCGCCAGGAGTCTGCTGCGGCAGCTGTTCCACATCCCGGAGGAGCAGGCGGAGGCCCTGGCCCCCGGCCAGGGCGGCGTGGTGATCTTAGACGGGGAAAAGGTAGGCGTGTACAAGGACCAAAACGGACAAATCTATCCTGTGAGCATCCGCTGTCCCCACCTGGGCTGTGAGCTCAGCTGGAACCCGGATGAAAACGCCTGGGAGTGCCCCTGCCACGGCTCCCGGTTTGACGCCTATGGCAATCTGGTCTCGGGCCCGGCCCAGGAGCCCCTCTATTAAGAATAAAAACGCCGGCGTCATTCCGCCGGCGTCTCCTCCCAGGGGAAGGGCTTTCCCTTGAGGACGCTGTCTTTCAGATATCGGAAGGTTTCCTTTTCCCCCCGGTCCCGGAGCATGGTCAGGATGTACTCCAGCTCCCGCTGGGTCTGGGGGTGCATCTCGATCCGGTCCTTGCTGTGTAGGAAGTATTCCAGGGCCGAGGCGTCGGTGTAATTCTTCCCCTGGTAGATCAGGCAGGCGGCCCGTCGGTCCATCACCATCTCCACCAGGTAGCGCCGGGGCATGGGTACCGGGGCATAGCGCTTGGTAGTCAGGTCCAGATCGGTCCAGTATTCAAAATGGTGGCGGTTGCGGCCCTTGTGATGCATCCACGCCAGAGAGTAACCCCGATCCTCCCGCTCGGCGGTGTTGGGGCTGCGGGTGCCCTGGAAATATTTGGCCCCGTTCCAAAATTCCACGGGGCTGTACTTGGACAGGTCGTGGGTCAGCCCCTGATAGTACAATCCCACCCGAAAGCACCCAGAAAGCACCGCGTGGCGGTGCCGGGTGATGGTCCAAAAATGCTGCCAGGCTTTCATGGGCGGCGCCTCCTTCGCGGTACTGCGGCTATTATAACCCCGACGGAATCAAATTGCAAGCGGGCAAATGGGTTTTATGTAAATTAGACTAAACTGTAAAATTTTTATGAAATTTTTGTAAATTTACCATTGACGAAGAGGGCGTTCCATGCTATAATGATACTATCCAAAAGTATTACGGAGAGAAAAACAAGAAGGAGGGATTACCGTGAAGCTGGCGAGGAACTTAGGGGTATTGATCCTGTGCGCCCTGTTGGTGGCGGCTATGTGGCTGGGAACTGTCCCGGCAAAGGCGGAACACTATGACGGACAAGAGACAACCCAGCTCCGGACCGCCCTCCCCCAGGAGGACGCTCTGGAGAGCCGGTAAACATCCATAGTGAAGGAGGGCCCGACCAGGCCCTCCCTTTTTTCGGCCCGGGGATGTTCCGGGCCGCGTTTTATAATTTTGGCAGCAGCTTGGTCCTCGCCAGGGCCGGACGGATGGCGAGGTACAGCAGGAATGAACAGACCATGGCCAGCAGGGCGTTGACCCCGGTGGTGATGGCGCCCATTTTGGCCCAAATGTCCGCCGCCTCCTGGGGGACCCCCAGAACATACATTTTATAAAAATAGCCTACCAGAGGATCCGCCACGATGTTGAAGCCCATCCCGGCGACGCAGGCCAGGCCCGCTCCCAGGCGCACCCGGGTCTCCTCCTCCCGGCTGATGTGGAACAGTCGGTGGGCCACGAACCCGGTCACCGCGCCGATGCAGAGCTTGAGCAGAAAGGTCTTGGGGGCGGAGGTGAGGTAGCCGGAGGTGAAATCCGCCAGAGTCAGGCCGATGGCCCCCGACATCCCGCCCCAGAAGCTGCCCAAAAACAGGGCCGCCAGGACACAGAACACGTTGCCCAGGTGAAAGGCGGTCTTCTCCGTGCCCACGGGGATGTCGATCCGCAGATAGGCAAAGCCGATATAGCACAGGGCCGCAAACAGCGCCGCCATGGTGACGGTGCCCACATCCGCCTTTTTCCGCTGAGGCTGGAAGGCGGTCAGCGCGGCGGCCAGGCCCGCTAGGACCAGGATCAGTCCCAGGGCGAACAGCACGGTCCAGAGATCGACCTCCCCGGCCAGCGCCGCGTCACGGGTGAAGGCCGCCAGCAGCCCGCCGGCAACGGCGGTACCCAGGCCGCAGATGACCAAAATCTTCTTATTCATGGTAACGCCTCCAATGATTGCTACACCCATTGTAGCACAGGCTGGTAATAAAAACAGTACCAATTTAGTCCTATTTTTTATGGCCAGAAAAGACGTGCCGAATATTACCGAGTTTTTGCATAAAATGCTGAACTTTTTCGATGGTGCTGTACAAATTAGGCGAAATAATGTATACTTACAGCGCAAAAACAACTCTTTTGGAGGGACTGCTATGCGCATCATCCGTGGAAAAGATTACCAGGAGGTCAGTCGGATCACCGCCCGGCTTATTGCCGCCCAGGTGCTGCTGAAACCGGAGAGCGTCCTGGGCCTGGCCACGGGCGGCAGCCCGGTGGGGACCTACGCCAATCTGGTGGAGGCCTACCGGCGGGGGGAGCTGGATTTTTCCCGGGTCCGCACCGTGAATCTGGACGAGTACGTTGGGCTGGGACCGGAGCACCCCCAGAGCTATGCATACTATATGCGCCGGAATCTATTTGACCATGTGAATCTGGATCCCGGCAGCACCTTCCTTCCCGATGGGCTGGCCCAGGATGCCGGGGAGGCGTGCGCCCGGTACGACCGGCTGCTGGAAAGCCTGGGCGGTCAGGACCTTCAGCTGTTGGGCCTGGGCGGCAACGGCCACATTGGATTCAACGAGCCGGGGGATGCTTTCCTCCTGCCCACCCACCGGGTGGCTCTGACGGAGTCCACGATCAGCGCCAACGCCCGGTTCTTTGAAAGCCGAGAGGAGGTGCCCCGCTGGGCCTATACCATGGGCATTCGTGGCATTTTGGCCGCCAGGAGAATCGTCATGGTGGCCACAGGAATCGCCAAGGCCCAGGCGGTGTACGACGTGTTCTTTGGGCCGGTGACGCCCCAGGTGCCGGGCTCGATCTTGCAGCTCCATCCGGACGTGACCCTGGTAGGGGATCCGGAGGCCCTTTCCCTGACGCCCGCGGAAAACCGTTAAACGGTGCGACACGGCGGCGTCCGCTCATGGCGGACGCCGTCTTTCATCTTGCAATTTATAGGAAGACATGGTACAATACCTGACAAAGTTGACCGAAAAAAGGATGTGTCTGACTTGAAGGTGCTGATGCTCTCCTGCAACACCGGGGAGGGCCACAATTCCACTGCCCGGGCGGTAATGGAGGCACTGGAGGCCAAAGGGGTCTCCTGCCGGCTGGAGGATGCTTTGGCCTGCCTGTCCCCTCGGTTTTCCAAGTTTGTCTGCAACTGGCATGTGCGGCTCTATAAGTACGGCCCCATGCTGATCGACGCCAGCTACCGCGCCATGGAGCACAATCCCGCGGAGCCGGAGGAGGCCACCCCGGTCTACGAACTGCTGGCCATGGGGGCGGAGCGGCTGCATGATCTGCTGCGGGCGGGCGGCTACGGGGCGGTGCTGTGTACCCATGTGTTCGCCGGGCTGATGATGACCGAGGTGCGGCGAGTTTGGGGAGCGGAAATGCCCTGTTACTTTGCCGCGACGGACTATACCTGCTCGCCCACCGTGGAGAGCTGCCAGCTGGACGGCTACTTTCTCCCGGCGGAGGACCTGATCTCGGAATTTGCCGCCGTCGGGCTCCCGGAGGAGAAGCTGCTGCCCACCGGGATCCCCACCTGCCGGGTTTTTCGGAGCGGGCGAGACCGGACGCAGGCCCGCCGGGCCCTTCGGCTGCCGGCGGAGGGGGCGCTGGTACTGCTGCTGGGCGGCAGCATGGGGGCGGGGCCCATTCGGAAAATCGCCCTGGGCCTGCTGGAGAAGTCCGACGCCACGGTGGCGGCGGTCTGCGGGAACAACGAAGACCTCTGCAGGAGTCTGGAGGAGCTGTCCGATCCCCGGCTGCGGGTGGTGGGCTTTACCAGCCGGATCGCCGAGTACATGGACGCGGCGGATCTGATCGTCACCAAGCCTGGGGGCCTCAGCGTCACCGAGGCAGCCTGCAAGCATATTCCCATGGTGCTGATCAACGCCGTGGGCGGCTGTGAGCGGCGGAATTTTGAATACTTTCTGTCCCGGGGCTGCGCCATGGGCAGCGAGGACCCGAAGGAGGCGGCGGAGATGGCGGCCTTCCTGGTCCAGGACCCCGCCCGGCGGCAGACTATGGCGGACAATCTGGCGGCCCGGTTCCCGGGCACGGCGGCGGAGCGGATCGCGCAGATCCTTCTTGCCGGAGCAGCGGCGGACGGCGTATAGTTTTCCCGGCCCATGGGCATACTCCTTTTATAAAGGAGGCATTGCCATGGATGCAAGCAATCGCGAAACCCTTGAAAATTTGGCCCGGTCCTTTGCCGGGGAGGCTCAGGCCCGCACCCGGTACACCGTCTATGCCCAGACGGCCCGGAAGGAGGGACAGGAGTGGATCGCCCGAGTCTTTGAGGAGACTGCTGCCAACGAGGCGGTCCACGCCGAGGAATTTTTGGAGCAGCTGCAAAAAATGGGCGGCTGCGCCGACAACATCGATATCTCCGGCGGCTATCCCTTCCAGCTGGGCAACACGGCGGAGAATCTGGCCTACGCCGCCGCCGGAGAAATGCACGAGCACGATCAGGTCTATCCGGCGTTCGCGGAGGCGGCCCGCCGGGAGGGCTGCGATGAGGCCGCCCGGCTCTGGCTGCAAATCGCCCGGATCGAGGGCGTCCACCACAACGCTTTCCAGAGCCTGTACGACCAGTACACCTCCGGGACCCTGCACGAGAAGGAACAGCCCATCACCTGGCGCTGCCTGAACTGCGGCTACACCTATGAAGGCGTCCGCGCCTGCGATCCCTGCCCCGTGTGCGATAAGCCCAAGGGCTACCAGGCGGGGGAACTGAATGAGCGGCAGCTCATGGGGAAATAGGGTGATTTCCGGAAACGGTGATATTTTTTGCAACTTCTTGTTTACAGAAGGCGCTTTGGTGTGATATAATACCCAACAGCACAATAAATATAGAGGTTGCGAAATGGACTATATCGTTTTAGATATGGAATGGAATCAGCCCTGGCCCGGCTCTCCGTCCTCCAAGAAGGTGCTTCCCGTGCAGATTCGGGGGGAGATCATCCAAATGGGGGCGGTGCGCCTGACAGACCGGGAACTGAACGGCGAGTTTCAGATCATGGTCCGCCCGAAATACTACCGCCGTCTCAACCGCCGGGTGAGCAAGCTCACGGGGATCAAGGAATCCCGGCTGTTGGCGGAGGGAGTCGGCTTTCCCGAGGCGGTGGACCGGTTCCGGCAGTGGTGCGGGGAAAATGTGATCTTCCTGACCTGGGGCTTTGACGACATTACCATTCTTCGGGAGAATCTCCAGCTCTACGGTCTGGACACCGATTGGACCGAGCGCTGGTACAACGCTCAGATGATTTTCAACGCCCAGACCGACGGCTCCACTTCCCAGAAGGCGCTGAAAACCGCCATGGCCTATTTCGAGATCGAGGCCACCCGGCCGGCCCACGACGCCCTGGGGGACGCCTACCATACCGCTCTGATCTGCGCCCGGCTGGAGCTGGAGCGAGGCATGCGGGAATACGACAAGGCCCTGGAAAATCACGACAACGGGTTTCACGGGGCGGAGGTGCCGGGGTGCATCAGCCGCCATGTTTACTATGGCTACCCGGATCGAAAGTCCGCCATGGAGGCCATGGCGGGGGAGGAGAACCGGTGCCCGGTGTGCGGCAAGCCCATGGAGAGTCAGCGCTGGTTTTCCCAGCGGGGCCACCGGTATATGGACCTGGCGGAGTGTGCCGACCATGGGAAGTTCTTCATCCGGGTGCGGCTGTCGGATCAGAGCGACGGCACGGTTCGGGCCAGCCGCTTGGTCTACGAGAGCAGCGCCCAGACCGCCCAGACCTATTCCCGCCGGGCGGACACTGCGGAGCCGGAGGGGACCCGCAAGCCCCGCCGCCGTCGCAGGAAGAGCGTCAAGCGGAACCCCGAGGAAAAGAAAACCACCGCGGAGACATAAGCCGCCTCAGATTGTCAAGGGACCACGTTCTATCGGTGGACTTTCAGAACAGGGAACGCGTATTGTCCCTGATAAACCAGAGGGAGAAGAACGATGAGCATTGACGACATGATGGAAAAAGCCGCCGATAAGGCGGCGCGGATCAAAGTATTATGTGTTGACGGCACGGTGTTTATTGGAAGAGCGAGTCATTACTGCAAAGCGGATGATGAAGACGACGGTTATTCCTCCGTAGGTATTGACACAGACGATGGCGAAGGCTGGTGCCTTAGTGAAAATGAGATTCAGAGCATCGAATTTTTGTGATGGGTGAATCTTAGATACTGCGAATCAGGCGGCTGTCCTTCGGGAAAGCCGCTGTTTTCGACAGAAGGGATTCGTCTTGCGAAGGAGCGCCCAGTTAGGAAACTGGGCGGCGACCTGCCACCGGCAGGTCGCATTTGATTATTCGAATCCCTCCCGACGTATCAAAAGCCGCGCCCAAGCGGGTGCGGCTTTTGGTACGCCAGAAGGGATTCGTCTCGCGGCGGAGCGCCCAGTTAGGAAACTGGGCGGCGACCTGCCACCGGCAGGTCGCATTTGATTGTTCGAATCCCTCCCGGCATATCAAAAGCCGCGCCCTCACAGGTGCGGCTCTTGGTACGCCAGAAGGGATTCGTCTCGCGGCGGAGCGCCCAGTTAGGAAACTGGGCGGCGACCTGCCACCGGCAGGT